>JBAXGZ010000040.1:0-19730 GCA_037139155.1 Actinomycetes bacterium
GCGAATGCCATGCCGTACATCGCCATCTGAATCGATGAATCGGCACTTCCGGCTTCAGACAGATCACCGTCCGGGTTGAGATCAGGGTCCTGTCCGCTGGTGTTCATTTGCGCGAGGCGGTGGAGCCATGCCCAATCCTCCTCGGGGAGACCAAAGAGCTGACCGATCACCTGCGTGGGAATCGGACCAACAACGTCATGAACAAATTCGACATCGCCCGCGAGTGCGGCTCGATCGAAGGTTTCATTGGTGATGGCTCTGATCTGCTCGTCCATCGACGCCATCACCCTCTGCGCAAATTCAGGTGCAAGTGGCTTCCGGTAGGCGATATGTCGCGGAGGGTCCATCGACAACAACATGTCTCGCATACGGGCGAGTCGTTCGGGGTCGAGGTCCTCGACCACCACACCACCAGCTTCACAAGAGAACAGTTCCGGATGACGAGACACATGGACGACATCGGCATGGCGAAGAACCGCCCAATACCCGGGTTGACCAGGCATGTCCTGCCAGTGGACGGGATCCTCGCGCCGCAATGTGGCGAAATCCTCATGAGGAACCGAAGCGGAATAGGTGTCGGGGTCGTAGAGATCGATCGTCATCATGTCCTCCCTCCGGCGCCAGCTGCGCCGCAACGCTTGAGAGTCTTACCGAAGTACTCTCAGCCGTGCCGAAGACGCTCATTCTTCGCTGATGAGCCGAGAGACGACAGGACACCCGATGGACATCGCAATGACCATGCCGACCATGGTTCCCCACGGTCGAGATGAGTCGCTGGACTGGATTCGTGGGATCGACGAAGGACCGTGGTCGAGTCTCGCAGTCCCTGAAAGGGTGACCTATCCCAGTCACTCCTGGATCGTCGAGCTCTCCGCCGCAGCTGCGCTCACCAATCGGGTGAGGCTCTGGACAACCATCATCGTTCTGCCGGCTCACGATGCTGTTGATGTTGCGAAACAACTCGCATCGGTCGATCAACTTTCCGGTGGTCGCCTCACTGTGGGGATCGGAGTGGGAGGTCGCGAACACGACTACCGAGCGATTTCAGGTTCGTTTGATCGACGCTGGTCGCGAATGGACGAACAAGTCGCCGTCATGAAGAGGATCTGGAATGGAGAGCCTCCGTTTGAGGGAGCCGATCCCGTTGGCCCTCCTCCGGTTCAAGCCGGGGGACCTCCCTTCGTGGCCGGAGCAATGGGTCCGAAGTCGCTTGCCCGCGCCGCCAAATGGGCGACCGGAGTCGACGATGGATCGACTGTTTTCGGCATTGATCCCGCTGCAACCGAAGCGGCCTTTACGCGTATTCGCGAGGCGTGGGCTGCTGAAGGTCGCACTGATGCTCCCCATATCTCGGCCAGTCTTTGGTATGCACTCGGCGACGGCGCCCAGGAGCGTCTGTACGACTACGGCTATTCCTATATGAAGATCTTTGGCGAAGAAGTCGGAACAATGATGGCCTCCATGTTGACGACCTCCACTCCCGAATCACTTACAACTGCAGTTGCCACCCTTGAATCACTCGGATGCGATGAACTCTTCCTCGTGCCCACCACAGCTGACGTCACTGAGCTTGCTCGCACACGAGACGCTCTCGGAATCTGAACGGACTAGAGACATGACTGACATGACCTACCGACACCTCGGCCACAGCGGACTCATGGTCTCGACCGTGGGACTGGGCTGCAACAACTTCGGAATGCGTATCGACGCCGCAGCAACCAAAGCAGTCGTCGACGCAGCACTCGACCATGGCATCACGATGTTCGACACTTCGGACTCCTATGGCGACTCTGAACTTTTTCTAAGTGCAGCCCTTGGTTCTCGTCGCGGTGACGTGATACTCGCCACCAAATTCGGAAGCGACTTGCGCGGCGCCAACGGTGCTGACTGGGGTGCGAGGGGATCTCGTCGTTACATCCGCAAGGCCGTCGAACGTTCACTCACACGACTCGGCACCGACTACATCGATCTTTATCAACTTCACGTACCCGACCCATCAACCCCGATCGACGAAACCCTCAGCGCCCTCACTGAACTCGTGCACGAGGGCAAGGTCCGCTATCTCGGGAACTCGAATTTCGCCGGTTGGCAAATCGCCGATGCCGATTGGGTAGCCCGAACCAATGGCTACGAGCGATTCATCAGCGCTCAAAATCACTACAACCTGATTGACCGCGCCGCTGAAAAAGATGTTCTCCCGGCGTGCGAAAGATTCGGATTGGGTCAACTCCCCTACTTCCCACTCGCAAGCGGCCTTCTTACCGGGAAATATCAACGCGGAGTCCCCGCACCAGCCGATGGTCGGATTGCCGCCTGGCATATGGACGCGATGTTGTCGGACGCCAATTTCGACAAGGTCGAAGCACTCACGACCTTCGCCAAGGACCGTGGACTTACGCTGCTTCAGGTTGCACTCGGCGGTCTGGCTTCTCGGCCCGCCGTTGGATCGGTCATTGCCGGAGCGACCACACCGGACCAGATTGCTCGAAACGTTGAAGCTGGTTTGTGGGAACCGACGTCTGAGGATCTCGTCTCCCTTGGGGCGATTCTCACTTAGTCCTCGGAGCAAGAGGGCCAACATCAGTCAACTCGACCACGTTTCCACTCGGGTCATAGATAAACGCCGCGCGCACCGGCACTCCGAAGTCGGAGCGTTCGGAGGGTTCCGAGAGGAACTGAACATCACGCGACCGGAGATGGTTGATCACGGTGTCCCAGTCATCGCGTGCGACATGGAGAGCGAAATGCGGAAAGCCTGGTCCGGGTACCGGCATCGTCTCGTTTTCGATGAAATGCAGTTGCAGGTCTCCGATTCGCAACCACATTCCGGGGACACCGAAGTCAGGTCGGTCCAGTTCTGAAAACCCAAGGGTGTTGAGATAGAACTCGCGGTCCGCCACAAGATCTGTGCTCACGATTGCAACATGGGAAAAGCCAGCGACGAGAGGCTCATGCATTAAAAAACCACCTTTGCATCACGAAGGCCTGCGATATCAGCACCGCGACCGATCTCGATGAGAATTTCATCGGTGTGTTCACCGAGTGTCGGTGAAACGGTCTGAAGTGTCGCAGGAGTGCCCATGAAACGGGCCGGATGGCGGGGCTGGCGAACCCTTCCGGCGACAGGGTGATCAAATTCCTCGAACATGCCGATCGCCTTCGCATGAGGATCATTAGGAAGGTCCTTCGGATCGACGACGAGGGCGAATGGAACATTCAACGATTCCATCCGCTCTGATATCTCAGCGCTGGAAAACGACAACGCTGCCTGATGACATTCCGACATGATCTGCCCTGAAATCTCTGGATGTTTCCGGCGTTCTCCGATTGTCGCCACTCGGGGATCCTGATGTCCCTCAACACCGAGCGCCTCGCACATTCCATGGAAGTCGGCATCAGAAGTTGGTGTCGCAATTCCGTAGCCGTCGAGAAAACGAAACGGCTTCGAACCCTGTACGAAACTCGAGTTCATGGACCCGTCGGAATCGAGCATCACCTCGTTCCCAGCAGCATCAGCCCACAAGAACGACACGACAGAATCAGCCATCGACAGTTCAATGTGTTGACCGCCCATTCCGCGCTCGCGTGCGAAAAGTGCTGCGGTAATCGCTTGCACTGCGTACATCGCGGTGATCTTGTCGGCGGCGGTTTGGCGAAGGAAGACCGGAGTTCCATCTTCGGGGTCGGCTTGGTTCGTTCCGAGACCGGCATACGCCTGAATCACAGTGTCGTACGCGCCACGTTGCGCGTAGGGGCCCGTCTGACCGAATCCCGAAAGTGAGATGTACACCAGATCATCGCGACCGCGTGAAAGGTCATCCCAGCCGATACCGAGCCGATCAGCCACACCCGGACGCATGTTCTGAATGACAACATCGGAGCGGGCGGCGAGTTCGCGAATGATCGCAAGACCATCGGGAGTGGAGATGTCCAAAGCAATCGATCGCTTTCCCCGGTTACACGCCTGGAACAGCGCCGATACGCCATTCACCGCCACGCCAACCCAACGAGCGAGATCACCGAGGCCCGGGCGCTCGACCTTTATTACCTCGGCCCCTTGGTCGCCAAGTAGCGCAGCCGGATAGGGACCGGTCAGCGCAGTGGAGACATCGAGTATCCGAATTCCATCAAGTGCACCAGCCATGACTCCCCCAGGGTGTGTGATCAACCGACTCGACGGTACCGCCATACTGCGAGGGGAACGAAGACAATGAGGAAGACGAAAGACCAGATCACCGCGAGGACGACCCAATGCATGGTCTGGGCTCCGGGGCCACCCTGCATGAGTCCTCTGGTTGCATTCACCATGATGCTTACTGGTTGGTGCTCGGCAAACCACCGGAGCCATGGAGGCATTGACGACGCAGGCACGAATGCTGTCGACGCAAACGTAAGAGGAAAGAGAATCGGAAAGGCCATCAACTGCGCGGTCTCGCTATTGGACGCCGAGAGACCGATATAGGCGAAGATCCATGAGAAGGCGAAGGCAAAGAAGATCAAGAGTCCAAAAGCGAGTAGATAACGAAAGAACGAGGTCCCTATACGAAATCCCACCAGAAAACCAACGATGGTGATGAGAATCATCACGAAGACGTTTCTGAACGAATCAGCCAAGGTGCGACCAAAAAGAACCGCTGATCGCGCCATTGGTAACGACCGGAACCGCTCAATCAGTCCCTTGTGTAGATCCTCGGCGAGGCCGACAGCAGTACTGACCGATCCGAAAAGAACGGTCTGCACGAAAATTCCTGCCATGAGGAAGTTCACATAGCTCATGCCGGGTGTGGCAATCGCTCCACCGAAGACGAAGCGGAACAGCAGCACGAACATGATCGGTTGCACGCTGGAGAAGAACAGCTGGTCGGGGATGCGCAGGTACGCGACCAGATTTCTTTCAGTCACCACCACGCTGTCGCCGATCGATCTTCGGATCTTTGAACGCTTCATGGGCGTCGCCGCTTGCGGCAGCACTGTCGCGGTCATTTTTCGACCTCTTCCAATTCGGCTCGACGTCCGGTCAGGCTGAGGAAGACGTCATCAAGACTTGGCTCGCGAAGGTTCATCGACGACGGAGCAATTCCAGCTTCGTCAAGGGTCCGTAGCGCCGTCATCACCTGGGAAGGACCGGCGTCTATCGGCAGTTCGACCAGTGTCCCGTCGAGTACCGGCGGAGCCGGCCAGGAGCTGACGAAGAGTTGCAACGCACGTGCCGCCGACGAGGTGTCTGCGAATCCGAGGTCGAGAACCGTCTCGCCGAGCGTCGACTTCAACTTCGCTGGGGTTCCCTCAGCAATAACCGCGCCACGATCGACGACAACAATGTTGTCGGCGAGGCGGTCGGCCTCCTCGAGGTACTGAGTCGTGAGCAGGACTGTCGTACCGTTCTCGACGAGATCTTCAACAACCTGCCAAACCGCTGTACGACTGTTGGGGTCGAGGCCGGTTGTCGGTTCATCGAGAAACAGCACCGGGGGACGAACGACCAACGCCGCAGCGATATCGAGACGCCGGCGCATACCGCCCGAATAGGTTTTCGAGGGCCGATTAGCAGCTTCGGTGAGGTTGAAATGCTCCAGCAGCTCATCGGCAACCCGCGAGGCATCTTTGCGGGAGAGTTGGAACAACTGACCAACCATTCTGAGGTTTTCTCGGCCGGTCAGGTTCTCGTCCACGGCGGCGAACTGCCCGGCGAGCCCGATACTGGCGCGGACCTTATTGGCATCCTTCACCACATCAAGACCGTTCACTCGGGCCCAACCAGAATCGGGGATCAGGGTCGTTGTGAGCACACGGACGGTCGTGGTCTTTCCTGCTCCATTCGGACCGAGCAGTCCGAGCACAGTCCCCTGCTCAACCACAAAGCCGACGCCGTCGAGCGCCCGAACTTCTCCACCAAAGGTTTTCGTGAGGCCCTCGGCCTCTATCGCAGCAGTCATCTACCCATCACCGGGAGCAGAGTAGTTCTATAAATGGAAGGCCCTCCACGGAAGACACCGTGGATCAGCCGAAGGTGATCTCTCGACGAGCCATCTTCCAACCAGCATCAGTTCTCCGAAGGATGTCGTGGTAGTGACCCACAAGCGTGACCCGAGGAGCGACATTGGTCTCGACGTAATAGACCCAATAGGAATCGGCGACCGCTTCATCATCAGACGTGAAATCGACCGCAGTCGAGGCAACAACATGCCGTGAGTTACTACCCGGGCCAACACCTCCCTCGGAGCGTCGAGCCAAACTTCCTTCAAGGATGTCGGCCCGGCCGTGGCGAGGGGCATTGGGCATCAACCAGTCGGCATCCTCGGTGAAGAGATCGGCATACTGCTCACAAGAACCGAGGCCATCGGCGTACTGGGCGAGCCGGACAATCACATTCCGCACCGCCCACTCGTCAGCTGCCTGATCCCCCGGAGTTCGCTGTGTAGTCATGGATCTTCCTCCCTTTCGAGGCTCAATCATTCCACTTGGCGAGCAGGAGAAGTCTCATCCCATCGTCAGGCCCTGACGTGCGAGGATGACCTCATGGAGATCTCAATCGGCATCACTCCGAGCCCGGACGCGGTTCGACTGGCTCAGATCGCAGAGGACCTCGGCTTCCGTCGCGCATGGCTCTATGACTCCGCTGCGCTGTACGAGGACATCTGGATCAACATCGCCAACATCCTCAACGCAACTACCAAGATCGATATTGGAACGGCAGTGCTCGTTCCGAATCTTCGCCATGTCATGACCACTGCGTCAGCGATCGCGACGATTGAGCGCATGGCTCCCGGTCGGCTGATGTGTGGCTTTGGTACAGGCTTTACGGCGCGAATGGTGCTCGGAAAGAAGGCACTTTCTTGGGCTGCGACACGTCGCTATATCGAAGCGCTTCACACCCTTCTCAGTGGCGGAGTTGCCGACGTCGAGGGTGAGCGAGTGCAAATGATCCATAGCCCCGGCCTCACTGCCACCCGCCCGATCAACGTTCCCCTGCTGTTGTCGGCGATGGGTCCGAAAGGCCTCGAGATCACCTCTGAACTGATCGAGAGCGGAATCTGCACCGGTCTCATCGGGGTCCAGCCCCTTGACGGTCCTTGGGGACATCAAGTGCTCATGGTTTCTGGATCCGTTCTCGACGAGAACGAATCGGCGGCATCACCGCGTGCACGCGCCGCGATTGGACCTTGGTACGTCGTGGGTTATCACGGATTCTGGGAAGCCTTCCCCGAAGGAGTCGCCTCGATGCCGGGTGGTGCCGAGTGGCTCGCCGATGTTGAAGCATCACGTCCTGAAGGCGAGAGGCATCTCACTGTGCATCAAGGTCACGTGACCGAGGTCGTCGGACGTGATCAGGCGGTACTTGAGTTGGCTGACGAAGCCACACTTGCCTCAGTCGGATGGACAGGTGACGCAGCATCCATCAGAGAAAGGGTGCAACACGCAGCATCGGTCGGAGTGAAAGAGGTTCTCTACACACCAGCAGGTCCAGACGTCGAACGCGAAATGCGGGCATTCGCCGCAGCAGCAGGTCTCTGATTTATGGCGTCACAAGGTCGGACACGTCACATCCCGAACCGCGCGAGTTGGGCCACTCTTTTTGGTGTGGTCCCTGACCACGGGCTGCATCGCCGCGCCAGCGACATCTTGCGCCTGGTGGCGGGGCTGCTGATCTTCGCCCTCGGCACGGTTGCAGCGCTTTCGTACTCTCATCTCGATCGATCGATTCACGACCTGATCGAAGATCTCCCAGATCCACTGCTGACGGTTGCACGAATAGCCAACGGAGGCGGCACCGTCGTCGCGATCGTTGTCGTCTACATCATTGCTCTCTCGTCACGCCGACTCCGATTTATTGGCGGTCTAACGATCGCTCTCGTCGGCGGCATTTTCTTGGCGTGGGGCCTCCAACACCTCATTGACGCACCATCAGTGATTGGCGCAGCATCGAAAAACCTTTCCGACTACCCGCAGTACCCCCCGCTTCGACTCACCGTTCTCGCTGCAATCTTCTTTGTCGCTGGACCCGAACTGACTCGCCCATCTCGCCGATTGATGATGACGCTTTTGATCATCGTCGCAGTGAGCGCGACCGCCCGAACCGAGGGATACCCAGCTGGCATCATCGGCGCAGTAGCGCTCGGATGGGCGCTTGCTGCCGCAATCCACTTAGCGCTCGGATCTCCTGACGGTGCACCCGATCCCTCCGAAGTGAAAAGTGACTTGGAATCAATCGGATTCGAGGTCGGCGATCTCTCGGTCAGTCCAGTGCAGACATGGGGAGAAAAGGCTTACAACGGAACGCAATCCGACGGTACATCCCTGCGCATCGTGATGATTGGTCGCGATGCAACCGATGCCCAGTTCCTCACGAAGGTTGGGAGGTTCCTTTGGTACAAAGATTCTGGTCCGGTGCTGAGTTTCGGACGACAGCAACAAATTGAGCATCGAGCCTTTGCCTTGCTCCTCGCCGAACGGGCCGATGTCAGGGTGCCCCATGTCGTCACTGCAGCCACGATCGGACCTCGCGGAGATGCGACCCTGGTACTCGATGCACCGGCGGGCACCCGACTTGATCAACTGACGAACGATCAGCTGACCGACGCGTTCCTCGACGACATCTGGTCACAATTGGCCAAGCTCCATGGGGCAGGCATCACCCACGGGGGAATCTGGTCGGGAGCTTTTGAACTCACACACGAAGGTGCGGCGTTCACCGATCTCGCCACTGCCAACACCACCCCTGATCCCGACAACTACTACTTCGACCGTGTCGCCCTCCTAGCCACCCTTGCCGACGCTTGCACTGACCAACAGTCGATCGCAGCAGCCAAACGTTCTCTGGGATCCGACGAACTTGCGAAACTCCTCCCGTATCTGCAGATGACCGCGCTTCCGCGCGTGAATCGACGATCGGCTGATGGGATGAAGAAGTTGTGCGCCCAACTTCGCGATGAAGTGAGTACCGAAACTGGCGTTGAAGCACCCAAACTTGAAGAACTCCGTCGAGTGGCGCCGTCTTCGATCTTGATCGCCGCCTTCACCATTCTCGGTATGTACCTCCTTATCGGAGAGTTCGCCCATGTTGAATGGGCGACGATGTTCAACGATGCCCATTGGGTTTGGGTGCCTGCTGTCTTCCTTCTTGCTTGGGTTCCGATCGGTGCGCTGTCAATGTCGATCCTCGGATCTGTCAGCAAGCCGCTCCCCTTGCGGCCCGTAGTGATGCTTGAGATCGGAACAAAGTTCACCGGTCTGGCTGGTGGTGGCGTCACGACATTCGCGCTCGAAGTGCGGTTCTTTCAAAAGCAGGGGCTAAAGCCCGCTGTGGCTGTCACCTCAAGCCTTCTCAATTCCGTCGCCTCTGGGTTCACCGAAGCGGTCTTTCTCATCATCGCCCTGATCTTCGGTGCGAGCGCCTTCTCGATCGGCCAGAAAGGCTCAGGAGGAACTTCGGGACTTTCTGGAAAAATCCTCCTCGCCGCGATCGTGATCGCGGCAATCACTGCACTCGCATTCACGATTCCGGGACTGCGTCATCGAATCTTCAAGTTTCTCCTGCCTCAGATCAGTGCCGCCAAAGAAAACCTTTTCGCAGTGATGAAGAATCCGCGCAAAGGCCTTCAGATGCTCGCGGCCAATGCAGTCTCCCAACTTTTCTATGCGCTCGTACTGTGGGCCGCGCTCCACGTCTACGGCGAGTCGCTTGGCTTGATGCAATTGATCATCATCAATACTCTCGCTTCGATCCTCGGCGGGATCGCCCCGGTACCGGGTGGCATTGGTGTCATTGAAGCCGGACTCATCGGTGGATTCACTGCCGCGGGAATTCCCGACCAGCAAGCAATCGCCGCGACCTTCACTGCACGTCTCTTCACCGCCTACCTGCCCCCAATCTGGGGATGGCTGTCAATCAACTGGCTGCGTCACCGCGACTACGTCTGATTGCCATCCGAAGTTGTTCCTTCGAAGTGGTTTTTGAGAAGTTCCTCGATGCGTCGCAGACGCTCGTCGGTTTCCCCGACGGGTGGTACTACTGGTGCCGAGTCTTCTGCACTCGCACCTGACGCAGCTGTTCGACGAGCCTGTGCCTGATCCATAAAACTCGAGGCGATCTGGGCGGTGATCACGGCGGCAGTTGTGAGTCCGATCACCATGATGCCAACGGTGAAGATACGGCCCATGGTCGTGACCGGGTAGTAGTCGCCGTAACCGACGGTAAAGACAGTGACGCACCCCCACCAGATCGCGATACCGATAGAGGTGATGTTGGCATCGGGGTCACCCCGCTCGAAACCCCACACAATGATCATCAGGTTGACCAAAAGGATGATCGAGACGAAGAGGAACCGGAACGTATTGCCCTTCTTGAACATCGTCTTCAGGAGCCGCAAACTGAAAACCAATCTGATGACAGGCAGCACTACGGCAAGAACGCCGACCGGATGAGTAACGAAGTAATGCCACCGGCGGTGCGACAGAAAAGTGCGCACACCCATATCGATCCCGTAAATCACTGAGATCAGAATGCGGCCGGAATACCAAAAGATGGGATCGGAGGCCACGCGTTGAATCGAGCCGATAGGGATGATCGTTAACCAAATCGTGAAAAGCGCAATGAGGTCGAGCGGAAGCGTCGTTCGGTTGATCCAACGATTAAGACGAGGATTGTCCGGCTCTGACTCTGACGGATCGGCACTCTCCGAAAGAACCGTGGTGTCGGAGACAGGGGGCTTGCTCACGAGTGCATTCTCACAGAAGGAGTCAGGATGATGCACTTCCGAGGGTGGTGGCCTCGGCCCTCCACCGACCCTGATCCACTTTCCCATTGGCAGCTCGTCCGATTGATTCCACGACCACGATTCGTCGCGGAACCTTGTAGCCCGCCAGACGCTCTTGGAGGGAGGCCCCGACAAACTCGAGATCGAGAACGATCCCCGCATCGGGCTCAACGAACGCTATGACTTGTTGTCCAAACCGTTCATGGGGTGCACCCACAACGACAGCATCGAGAATTCCGGGAATGAGTTTGAGAGCCTCCTCTACCTCCTCAGGAAAAACTTTCTCCCCTCCGGTATTGATGCATCCTGAACCGCGGCCAAGAAGGGTCACGGTTCCATCGTCATCGACCGTGGCAAAGTCGCCCGGCGTGGTCCAACGTCGGCCACCAATCTCACGAAATGTCGTCGCTGACTTCTCAGGGTCGTTGAAGTATCCGATTGGTGCACGTCCAGCGATCGCGACGAGACCTACCTCACCCGATCCAGGAGTGACCGACGTTCCATCGTCACGGATCACCTGAGCATCCGGTCCAAGTTTGAATCCAGCGGTCTTCGCGGTACCCCTGGACGAGGAGATTGAACGCGCCAACCCGACGGCCTCTGATGATCCCAATGTGTCGACACACAAGAGATCCGGAGCATGAGCAATGAGTCCATCCTTCACCGGTGCCGACCACATCACCCCCGAGGAGAGGATCACCTTGAGCGAGGAAATATCCCATCGTTGAGGTTCAGCATCGAGAGCACTAAGAAGAGGTTTAGCGAAGGCATCGCCGACGATCGATAGATCGGTGACGCTGTGCGCCTCAACGGTGTCGAGGAGTTCAACAGGATCAAACTTGGTTCCCTCGCAAAGAACCACTGCGCCACCCGAATCAAGCACGGCGAAGGCAGAGAATGCGGCTGTGCCGTGCATGAGCGGTGCAGCGGGGATCACTCGAGCACGGGTGCCCGGGGACTCAACCATTGTTGCCGAGACGTCAGAGAGGCTCCCTGCCTCGGGATACTTGACCGTCGCACTCCGATTGAGAACGCAAAATAGGTCATCCTGTCGCCACATGACGCCTTTGGGCTGACCCGTCGTGCCTCCGGTATAGAGCAAAAACAAATCGTCCCCGCTGCGTTGAGGGGTATCGAGAGGCAATCGGTTTCCCGAAGAGGCGACAGCCTCAAAAGGCTCTGCCCACTTTGGACAGGAGCCAACCCCGTCATCGACCCATAACCAAAGCTTTACCGAAGGGACCCGAGATCGGACCTGCCCGGCAGACTCGCTAAATGAACCGTGAAACATGACCGCCTCAACTCCGGCATCGATCCAGAGATACGCGAGTTCATCGGCGACGTAGCGGTAGTTCGTATTCACCGGAACCATCGAAACCTTGAAGGTCGCGAACAAGGACTCGACGTACTCCATGGAGTTCATCAAGTACTGAGCGACCCGAGATTGGTGGGTGAGGCCCGCACGAAGGAGCCGCTCTCCCAACGCTGATGCTCGATCGTTGAATTCAGACCAGGTGCGAACCGAAGCGCCACGGATCAGTGCAGGATCGTCCGCTTGTGTCGCAGCAATGGTCTCCCAGACATCAGCAAAGTTCCATGAGGTCATCTCGCAAACTCAGTCTTTCGTATTCTCGACTCGTAGGAACTACGTGTTCGACAGGCGTACGTAACCTACTTCTCGGACTGATCCGCGAGCTGCCAGAAGGTACGCTCGTCCGATGTCCGATCGCATCACTGACGAAGGCGTCGAGCGATTGCGGGATCGCATTGGTATCGCTCGTCCCCACATCGCTCCCCCACACTATTTGAGCCCAAACGAAGATGCTTTTCGCCACGTCGCTTTGGCCTACGGCGACGACAACCCGCTTTGGTGTGATCCCGCATACGGATCTTCGACACGTTGGGGAGGACCAATTGCGTCACCTCATCTCGTTGGGGGCGACACGCTTATCGGCGAGGACGAAGTCACTCAAATACCCGCCGATCAGAGGGACCTCATGAAAGGTGATCCCCTCGGAGGCGTCCATGCGTTCTATTCGGGAAGCTATCGAGAGTGGTGGAATCCACTGCGTCCCGGCACTCGCATCTCGCGGCGCAACGCCCTCATCGGGGTGCACGAAAAGGTCAGCGAATTCGCTGGTCGAGCGGTACACGAGTGGTTCGGCGAAGTCTTTGCGGAAACCGATGGACCAGTTCTTTCCGGTCAGTATCGGCTCATGATTCGAGCCGAGCGAGAGAAAGCCGTTGAGCGTAAGGCAAACGATGATGTCGTGATCACGGCGTACTCCGATGACGAGATCGATGCGATCAGCGAGCAGGTCGGCGAGGAGCGTTTACGCCGCAGGGGCTCGACACCCCGCTTTTGGGAAGACGTCGAAGTTGGCGACGCTGTCGGTCCACTCGTCAAGGGGCCCCTCCGCGTGACTGACATGGTTGTGTGGCATACCGGCATGGGAATGGGTCTGTATGGAGTCGCTGCTCTGCGAATGGCTGACGACCAACGCAAACGGATGCCCAAGTTCTTTCGACGAGATGATCTGAATATTCCCGATGTTCAACAGCGCGTTCATTGGGACTCCGAATGGGCGCAGCGGGCCGGTAACCCAGCGTCCTATGACTACGGTCGCATGCGAGAGACGTGGCTCATCCATCTCTGTACAGATTGGATGGGTGACGACGCCTGGCTTTGGAAACTCGAATGTCAGTTCCGCAAGTTCAATTACGTCGGCGATACCCATTGGATGCGAGGTGTCATTACCGAGAAGTACCTCGCAGAAGGTGATCGACCGGCAGTTGATCTCGAGATCTGGGGCGAAAATCAACGAGGCGAAAACACGACGCCAGGACACGCAACGATCCTGCTCCCTTCGAAAGAGTTCGGCGAGGTTCGTCTACCCGATTCACCCGGCGGAGCTCGCAATTGCAAGGAATTGCTTGACGCACTTGCAATGCGATTTGCCACCGAGAACTCGTAGTTACTACTCGTCAGTCACCGGTGTGAGCAGAGTCCCAAAGCTCGACAAGTCGCCTGCGGAGAATCTTTCCTACATCGTTGCGCGGGAGTGCCTCGATAGCGAGAAATGCGACCGGCACTTTGTAGGCCACCAAGTACGAGCGGCAGTGAGCATCGAGTTCGGCCGGGTCGAACTCGGCGCCAGTGACATAGGCGATCGGTACCTCGCCGAGTCGATCATCAGAGACGCCCACTACGGCGACGTCGCTGACCGAGGGATGAAGTCGGAGCACTTCTTCGACCGAATCGGGAAAGACCTTGTTTCCTCCGCGATTGATTAGGTCACTTGCCCGCCCATCGATCCAAACGAAACCCTCCGAGTCGATAGATGCGATATCGCCCGTATCGATGAATCCATCCACATCCCGACGCTCTTCAATTCCCACCGCCACATTCGGCGGCCGAACCAGAAGATGGCCATCGACGTCGACCCGAACCTCGACCCCCGGAAGCGGACGCCCTGCGGAACCGATCTTCTCCGGATGAGATTTGGCATCAGCCGCTGTCCAACCGATGACCTCGCCCATCTCTGCCTGTCCGTAACTGTTGAGAACGAAACACCCGAATCGATCCATGAATCGACGGGCATTCAACGGCGAAAGAGGAGCCGTAATCGATCGCACATAACGCAGGGGTGCAAGTGATTCAACGTCGGAGTCAGTCAACATCACCATGGCGGCTGGCGGAAGGACAGTGGACCGGATCTGAAAGCGGCCAACCATTTCGGCGAAACCTTCGGCGGTAAACCGATCCATCATTACGACGGCTGCGCCCGCTCGGAGTCCGAACAAACAGTTGTACAGACCAGCGTTGAGCGCCATCGATACAGGAATCAAATTCGGCGTCGGATGTCCTGTGCGCGCGGCGCTTCCCCTCAGCGGACCCAGCACTCTGTCCAGTAATTCGAGATATGCCGTGTGCGTATGCAGGATCGGCTTGGGCGTTCCGGTCGTGCCCGAAGTCCAAACGATGAAGGCAACATCATCGGGATACTGACGTACGCCACCGAGTTGATGAACTCCGTCAGCGTCGACAAGAAGTGCGGCGCCGGTCTCAGCGAGGATCGTTTCCAGTTCAGCCTCAGGGAGGCGGTCGTTGACCGGCACGTGAACGGCATTGCGGGTCCAAATCGCCGCCATCGTGCAGAGAAGCTCAGGTCCATTCGGAAGCTTCACTGCGACACCCTGTCCGGGTGCGACCGCGAGGCTCGATGCGATCTCGGCGACGCGCTTTTGCGCCTGTCCCACAGACATCGATTCGTCGATCGTGAAGAGCACCTCTTCGTCCCGACCAAATGGGTGATCGAGCAGCAGGTCAGAAAGGCGCATAGTTCAAACGATCCCAAGGACGAGGACGGACCCCATCACGTTTCCACAACCGCGTCGTCAGACGGCGATGGCTCACTCACCGGCGATAGTCCAGTTGGCGTCGCGTTTTTCTGCGAAAGCACGGGGACCTTCCTCTTGATCAGGATGACCCCACATCGACACCAGATCGACCGCACCCGCCCGACACGCATCAGTCAGACCCAACTCAAGAGCACGCCACAACGCCCGCTTGCTCGCCGCCATCGCAGCCGGAGAATTACGAGCAATCTTCTCGGCCAAATCCTGAGCCACCTCACGAAGACGATCTGGCGGATCAACCACCTCACTGATCATCCCCAACTCATAGGCCCGTTGCGCAGACATCCGCTCATGACGACCCAACAACGCCATCCGCATCACCGCCTCGAACGGCATCTTGCGCAGGAGTCCAATGGCTTCAACAGCGACCACCTGTCCCACCGAGACATGGGGGTCGAAAAACTGTGCGTCGGATGCTGCAATCACGATGTCAGCATCGGCGACCCAATGGAATGCGCCGCCAGCACATAAACCGTTCACCGCCGTGATCACTGGCTTGGTCACATTCTGGTGCCATGCCGTGAAGTGAAGGTCGAACTCTTCGAGCGACTCTCGGTACCGCTCCATGCCTATGCCATCACTAGCGATTTCAGAGACATCGACACCGGTCTGGAATGCACGACCCTCACCAGTGTGAACAATGACCCGAACGTTGGGGTCATCTTCGAGTTCTCGCCACGCCAAGGCGAATTCATCTCTCATTGCATTGTTCATCGCATTGAGTTGCTCTGGGCGATTGTTGATGAGCCAGCCCACCGGTCCATGTCGTTCCAACTTCAATGCGGTGAAGTCACGAAATACTGATTCGGGCATCTAGCCAACCTCTTCCGTGGGCAGTGATTCGTTGATCCAGTTGGCGTCGCGTTTTTCTGCGAAAGCACGGGGACCTTCCTCTTGATCAGGATGACCCCACATCGACACCAGATCGACCGCACCCGCCCGACACGCATCAGTCAGACCCAACTCAAGAGCACGCCACAACGCCCGCTTGCTCGCCGCCATCGCAGCCGGAGAATTACGAGCAATCTTCTCGGCCAAATCCTGAGCCACCTCACGAAGACGATCTGGCGGATCAACCACCTCACTGATCATCCCCAACTCATAGGCCCGTTGCGCAGACATCCGCTCATGACGACCCAACAACGCCATCCGCATCACCGCTTCAAACGGCATCTTGCGTGCCAAACCGATGGCCTCGTATGCGGTGACCTGCCCGATCGACACATGAGGATCACAGAATGCCGCGTCGGACGAGGCAATGACGATGTCAGCATCGGCGACGAAATGGAGTCCGCCACCGGCACAAAGTCCATTGACTGCACACAGAACAGGTTTCGCCACTGAGTTATGCCATGCGGTGAGGCGAAGTTCGCCATCGCGTGTCCGTCGAGATTGCTTTCGCAACGCCTCACGGTCCGTAGCGAGTTGGGCGACATCAAGTCCAGTCTGGAACATGTTGCCGTTGCCTGTGTTCACGATCACACGAACCTGAGGGTCGGCATCGAGTTCACGCCACGCCGCCTCGAGTTCTTCAAGCATCGTCGCGTCCATCGCATTGCCCGACGAGGGACGATCGAAAAGAAGCCAGCCCACTCGACCATGTCGCTCAAGTTTCAACGTCTCAAACACGCCATCAGCTCCGCGGAACTTCGCGCCAAGGAGCGTCATTCCAAGGGTCGGGTTCACGTGGCAACCCAAGGACTCGTTCACCGAGGATGTTCTTGTTCACTTCGGTGGTTCCACCTTCGATGGTGTTGGCTCTGCTGCGGAGCATGCCTCTCACCTCGCGGGGCAGCCCGGCGGCGTAGCGCCCTGGTCCATCGTTGCCGGAGAGATCGGAGGTCTCCCAAGCAATCGCAGAGCTACCGAGCAAATGCGTCGCAAGGAGTTGGGTCCGCTGGTTCAGCGCACCTTGATGCACCTTGCCGATGGAACTCTCTGGTCCGGGAGCTCGCCCCGCTTTCAGACCCGCGCGAACGCGCTGGTTGGTCCATCCGCGGATGCGCTCCTCGCTCAGTACCTTCATGAGTGATTGTCGAAGCAGCGGATCACTCCAACCGTTTTCCCTACCTTCTTCGTCGTTCCTGCGTGCAAGGACGATCAACGACTCAGCGCCAGAACCGCCAATGCGATCAACGCCCCCCGAACCCGAGCCCGAGACCATCTGACGTTCACCGGAGAGGGTGGCGTTGGCCACCTTCCAACCATCGCCGATCGCGCCGACGCGGTTGAAATCCGGAACCCGAACCTGGTCGAGGAACGTTTCATTGAAATCGATCTCACCGGTGATGTGACGCAGCGGTCGAACCTCAACACCGGGTTGATGGAGATCTACAAGGAAATACGTGATGCCTTGTCGCTTAGGAACGTCAGTATCGGTGCGGGCGAGCAACACGCCGAAGTCGGAAAGATGAGCCCATGTGCTCCACACTTTTTGGCCGGTTAGCAACCACTGATCGCCGTCTCGCTCGGCTCGAGTTGCGAGAGATGCAAGGTCAGAGCCTGCACCCGGTTCGCTAAACAGCTGGCACCAGACTTCTTCATTGCGCACCATCGGGGGGAGGAATCTCAGCCGCTGCTCCTCGGTCCCGTGGGCAAAGAGTGCTGGAGCGGCGAGATTCAATCCCAGCGGATTGAGACGACCAAGATTGAACGGTGCGAGCTCCGCTTCAACCGCGCGAGCGACTGCGGGACTGAGGTCGAGACCGCCGTAGGCAACCGGCCATGTCGCGACAGCAAGACCAGATCGGGCGAATGTCGGGTACCACGCCTCGTAGTCTGCAAACGATCGAATCGTACGAATCTCGGCGGCGCCGCCACGACGGGAAGCGTCTTGCCACTCGACCGGTACGTGCTGGGCAATCCATTCGCGAACCGCGTCAACTGAAGAGTCGAGGTCGGCGCCCGGCACCATCGCCAGATGCGTCGGGTCGATGAGGATGTTGGTCTCGCTGCCGGTCAACTCAACGACCCCTGAAGATCGGGTCCCGCTTTTCGCTGAATGCAAGGATGCCTTCTCGGAAATCCTCGCTGCGTGACGACAACTCAAGCGAAAACGCTTCATCCTGCAGTTGCGCCTCAAGCGAAGCTACTGACGAAGAAGCGAGAAGGCCCTTGGTGAGTCCTACGGCAACCGTTGGTGCACCAGACAATTGCTCAATGAGCACTTCAGCAGCAGATGTGAGTTCGGATGTATCGACTGCGGCATGGATCATTTGCCAATCAGCAGCTTCACGACCAGTAACGACGCGACCGAGAAGGAGCATGTCCCTCGCTCGCACCTCACCAATACGGCGGGGCAGCATCCATGTGACCCCGCTGTCGGGGGTGAAACCCCTTCCGAGGAACGGAGCCCAGAACTTCGCGTCGTTGGCAGCAATGGTGAAATCGGCAGCGATGGTGAGAGAAAGACCGATACCGGCAGCCCAACCATTCACCACACAAATGACCGGTACCTGGGTGCGGATCACGAGCGAGATCAAACGATTCGCCTGATTCGGCAGCCGCCGTTGAATGCTCCCAACACGGGGTCGTTCACCGCCGGGTTCATTGCGCGACACGATGTCAAAGCCGGAACAGAAGTGCTCGCCGCTACCCGTTATGACAATGGTCCGCACGGTCTCGTCGGTACTGGCCCTCACGAGTGCATCACACAGAGCAGCAACGTCCTCATCGATCAGGGCGTTCCGCTTCTCGGGTCGGTGAATGGTGAGGTGCAGCACTCCCCCCACCTGTTCCTGAAGGAGACCCGGACTCTGCGCGTGCCCATCAGCCATGCCGCTACTCTAGTTCCCACTCAGCAAACTGAATGAAGATTCAGCGCACTGGTTCGAGCAACAGACTCAGAGGGCGCCTTCGCCGGTTTCGGCCAAGTCATGTGCACTCGCCGCAGTTCTCATGGGAGGCATCGTGAACAACAGGGTCTACACCCACGAGTTCATCGACATCATCGGATCCAATCGCGCCAACTACATGCACCACATGACTGCCAACTGGTGCCCCATGGCTCGCGACGACCGCGGCCAATTGTGCTTCGGCGTTTGGGGCGTCGTGGGCACGACCTCACGCTGGCCCCGTGTCGTGAACATGTGGGAAGAGGCCGGTCTCGATGGTCTAGCGGCTGCTCTCGGTCACGAACTCGGTCGACCAACTCTCCAAGATCCGAAACTCGAAGTTTGGTGGAACGAGGCGGCCAATTTTCGATCGGGAGGTTACGACCGGGTACTCCTCCCAGCTCCTTGGACCAGAACCATCGAAGAACTCTGCGCCGACGGCGTTCGGGGTGTTGCGTACGCCCACGATACGGTTCAACTGCTACCCGGGGGCGCCGATACGTTCCTCGCGCAGGTACGTGACATCGCCGTGGGTGCTCATGAGCAGTTTGGATGGGAGTTGGTCGGAGCACTCAAGACGTCAATGCGACGCGACGACGAGTGCATCGTGATTTGGTCAATTCCGGACTGGCCACGTTGGTCCGAGGTCGAGAAGGCCCGTGATGGCGATCCCGGACTCCGATCTTGGCGAGACGTCCTATGGGCGACCGAGAACTATGAA
>JBAXGZ010000041.1:0-19148 GCA_037139155.1 Actinomycetes bacterium
CCGACGCGGTGTTCGAAGCCGGGATCCTTCTTCGAGCCGACGGAGCCGACCTTCACCTCATCGACTTTGATGCCGAGAACGGTCGAGTGCGTGTCGCTGTCGATATTTCGGGATCGAACTGCCCCGAGTGCATCATCCCGCCCGATCTACTGGCAGAAATGCTGACCGACGTCATCAACCGCAACTATTCCTCGGTTGTTGAGGTTGATGTCGACGATCCACGCCGGGACGAACCGATGCTCGGCGGGCACTAAGCCGTTCTTGCTCAATTCAAAAGCACGGCTTCATGGGTGGGCGTCGCCAGATGGGGAATGAACCACCACGACTGGGCGATTCCCGGTCCACCAGCAGTCACGATCCAGATGTTGGCGGGACTCGCCAGTGTGACTTTCTGATCGAATTTCCCCGCAGTCTCCGCAACGAGCCGGGGGTACAACCATTCCGCAATTGATTCCTTCGTCCAACCATCGGCGACGAGACGTCGATAGTGCTCAGGTCCAATAACGAGGACAACGCTCCGTCCGTCACCAGCCCATTCATCACGCTGCAGACCCATGTGACGAGCAATCTCATAGGCAGTCGTCAGAATCTCTTCCGACTCAGGAGCGAACTCGGTCACTTGGAACAAACGCATAATCGATTGAACAGTCACGACACTTTGTTCTCGTTCGTATCCGAGTTTCACATGAAGAGGAGTCCATGCTGTTGCTTCTTCGTCCTCGGCGAAACAGAACGAGTAACGGAGGGGCCAACTGAAACTTGCTCGGTCCAGAACACCAGGGACGGTGCGACAAACATTGCGAATCACAAGACGCAGGGCGCGTCCGATCGTTGCGTTCGGACGGAAACCAGGCCCGAAACATGCTTGGCCGCCATGCACACCAATGTCATGTCGAATCGGACCGTTCACAATTACCGCGTGGGCAGCACCCGCCAAGGTTGCGGTTGTCGAGTGAGCATTTCCCAGGGGTTGGAGAAACGCCCGAACAGCCGCTAACACCACCGGGAAATACTCAGGAAGGCACCCGGCCATAACGGCGTTGATTGCCACTTTCTCCGCCGTCACCACAACGTCGCGAGTCGGAACCTCGCCAAGAACGGTGTCACCGGCCACTCCACCAGCAACAAGCATCGCCGCGACTCGCTCGGGAGTCGGCGGAATCACCGGTAGACCGTCGGTCACTCCGAGTTCGAATTGACCCTCGAGAGCATCCTCGAAAGAGTCGAACGAATGAGTGTCGGAAGCGAACGTCATCGGGTGAGGCGCAGACGAACCGCGTCGAGAACCTGATTCGCCAACATGGCCGACTCCTCTGCGGTCCAGACCGCAGTCGGATTGTGGGGGTAATCGATCACAATCACCGGATAGTTATCGGCTCCCACGAGACGAGCCATCGCTCGCACTGCCGGTTCGAGTGCAGAGTGAACAATGCATACCGCAGGGATTCCTGCGGCCTCGAGATCAAGAGCATCACGCATACTCCGGGTGCTGCAACTTCCACATCCCCCGAAGCCCGTCACCGCAACGGTCGCGTGAGCGAGAAGTTCCTGCCACTGTTCGGGCTGCGGTGGAACGGCAACGGAATGCTTCACGACTTTGCAGATACCTGCGAGACCATCAGTACCGCTCAGTGCAGCGGCGATTGCGTCAAACATTGATTCGGAATCACCGAGTCCGTTCGCCACGATGCCAAGCGTCTGTCCCGCCAAGGTGTCCGGACGAATCGCCAACGGGAAGGCTTCTCCGCTTCCGAAACCAGTCGTTGGATCAAGAGTCACAACGGTCACGACATACCCCCATGGAGAAGAACCTCTTCCCAAACGGTAGTTCGTTTCCCCTCGAGAATGCCGCGAAACATCCTGAGGGTGATCGGAGACCGACGCCCTCGACCCGTCGTGACCCGGCCCGATTCGATGCAGTTCAGTCCCGAATTCGAGAGGCCGGTTGGTAGTTCGGACCGGCGGTCTCATCGACCCGTCCTAGTAACAACTCACAGGGAGGCTCGAAACGGTTGGCAAATTCGATGGACTGTTCCTCTCCAAGGAGTTGCCAGGGAAGTGCCGTGTGCCGATCGGTCTCGTCTTCAAGTTGCTGACGCAATTCGATTCCTTCATTGGTGATTGCTCCATCAGAAACGAGTCCCCGACTCGCAAGACGCGACCACCCGACGTTGATCTCATCTGGGCTACTCCCGCGCGATGTCGGGAGCCAACCGTCTTCGTAACCCAGCCATGAATTATGAAGAATCGACGCCTCGATTCCCGCTAGGCCCGACGCGGCGACAAGAGCCCAGTGCGTATCGCCGCGCCATTCACGCAGGCAATTCACCGCGTGCCAACCAGACAACAACGGATCGGTTGGTCGCTCCATTCGCAAATGCGAAGCGAAGAAGACGCGTCCTGTGGTCGGAAGTTGCTCGATGATCGGCCAGAGCCGCGGTCCGAGTTCCTCAAGCGCCGGCACAATCGCCGGTGCGAATTCGCGAAGTCCCTCAGTTACCGCTTCGTTTCGCGCTTTCCAAACCGAGTCGAAATCGGTAACCGCCGCCACGAGTTCAAAAGTGAATCCAATTGCCGGAGGACTGATCGACCCGAAGGCGGCAATGACGGCATCGGGTCCGGCCGGCGCGAGGGGAGCGCAACGTGAAGCGATGTAACCGATTGGCCCGGGAAGTCCAAGGGCTTCGTATCGACGCACTGCGCCTGGATCCCAGAAGATCCATCCGATCGTCGTCTGTACCGATCGGGAGTTTCGTTTCGCGATGGCATTCCAATCAGCCATGAGCCTCTACCCCCGTGATCTCAATGAGAGAAGAACTCTAGGGAATCGACCGATGATGCCGCAGTACCGAACCTTCCGAGAGGGAACTCATGAACAGCGAACCTGGCGAACATTCGGACAGGTCATCGACCGCATCAACGCGCTGTAATCGGGTACGAACCTCATTTCACTGCCCGCGGGCATTCTCTCTTCGGTGCCAAGAACCAAGTGATCGCTGCTCGCCCCACGGAACATCACGCCTTCAGGCATCGCTAACCCCTCCGGATCGGTGTCCTGACGACCAATCGCGACGATCGTCTGCCAGACAGCCGAATCCCCGACCGCGTCGGCGGGACGAGGGAAGGCCGCTTGTGCCATCTGCCCCCAAGGGTTCACTGGCTTGCGACGCGACTCGATTACCTCCCCGACGAGTGCGAACGCATCCCCGTAAAGACCCTCGAGTGGCCGGCGTTGCAACGGCTCACATCCCAACAGAATCGATTCGCCGAGACGAACATCATTCACGCGGCCAACCGGCGAGTCGCTCATCAGCCACTCAAGATTCGCGGAGTTCCCACCGGAAACGATGCGCACAGCAACCGAGTGCTCGGTTTCGAGACGATCAGCAAGTCGGGACAATTCCCCCATGTTCGAATCATCCGGAATGACCCCATTTCGACAGGCAAGATTCGTGCCGATTCCGGCGAAGTCGAGATGGGGAAGTTCGAGAAGACGCACAAGTGCTTCATCGACCTCATCGAGCATGAACCCCTCACGAAGATCTCCGAGTTCGACCATGAGAATGACGCCATGCATCACGTCGAGAGCGGCCGCACTCTTCGATAATCGTTCGATGGTCTCGATATCGGCATTGAGCGAGATATCGGCGCTGCGGACGACTCGATCCGACTGACTCGGCATCGGTGACCGAATCAGGATCGTTGGGGATGCGACTCGGTCAGTGCGTATCCGTTCGAGGTTCTCGATGCGTGAATCCCCAAGCGCGCGAACTCCGGTCCCGACAAGAGCGCGAGCGATATCTGGTCGACCGCCGAATGCCTTTGTCACCGCCGTGACATCGATCCGCTTCTCTGCCGCAAGTGCAACAAGTTTCGTGGCGTTGAAGGCGATTTTCGACAGATCGATTTCAATCCTCGTCGCGGTCAATGGACATCGAGCGGCGTCTTCGGCTGGAGCGACGGAAACGCTCCCAGCACCATGGACACGAGATGATCTCCGGATCTCCAAAGCGCATCAGTAACCGGAATGCCGAGATCCGCTTCGTAGATCGCAATCGCCGCCTTCACATCATCGTCGGTCATGCCTTCATGGTTGAGAGTGAGTCCGATGACCTTCGTCTTTGCAAACAACTCGATCAGTTCAATCTCGCTCGCCGCGGTCGGCATCGGAAAATCGGGAAAGTCGCTCGCGCACATTCGCGTCGGAGCATGTTGAAGCACGACTCCCTGAGGCTGACTGCCACGAAGGATCGCTGTCGAACTCAAGTACGTCGGATGGCTAAGCGCACCTTGACCTTCGACGATGATGACGTCGGGGTCCTCACTATCGAATGCCTCCAGAACAGCTGCTTCGAGTTCGCCCGTCACGAACTGCGCTGGAATCGCGTCCAGCGCAACCCCATAGCGCGCACCCTGGATCAGTCCGGTCTGGCCAGTGCTGACCATCACGGCGCGAATCCCATGTTCGTTGAGGACTCGGGTGAGGATCGTTGCAGTAGTGCGTTTCCCGATCGCGCCATCGGTTCCAAGTACCGCGATTCTCGGACAGGTGACCTGTCTGATTCGCCCGGTGAACATCCTCAAATCCTTCTTGGCTCGCGGCTTGCGTACATCAGAAATGAGCACTCCCGACGCGTGGGCAGCAGCGACAAACTCCGCGTCCTCTGTGAGGAACTCGTGGAGACCACTGACGATATGAAGTCGGCGGCCGATCGCCCCGAGAATCACATTGCGTTCCTCGGAGGAGAGAAGTCCACTCGTCGGGGCCAGGCCGACAATGAACACGTCGGGATTGCCATTGCCGGGAGCCAATGCCTCGTCAAGGTCGGCGACCATGCGTACGCCGTTGGGAGTGCCAGTAAGAACCAAGCCCGCATCGGATTCGGCACAGGTGCTGTCGATCACCGAGGCAATGGCATAGATCTCGCTTTGACGGACAAGACCGTTCGCAGTCTTTCCATCGATCTTTCCGAAGTTTCCTTCGCAATAGACAACTGCAACTGGTCGGATGAGCGCATGTTGCGCGCCGTCCGTTGACTTCGGTGACGGTGACGCAGACATGGCGATCCCTTCGTAGTGTCCCGAAGAGACGAAGAGGCCGATACGACTGAAATCAAAAGTCGATTGTCAACAACGAAGCCCCACGAGACGTGGGTTTCCTGTTCGAGGGTACTGACCGCATCGGACTTGCGGGCTCAGAAACGCCAATTGTCCGAAATCGCACCTCACCTACCACCCAAAAGCACTCTGTAGGCGACAATCGCCTCTTCTCAGAGGACCTTGCGGAAGATCTTGGCCTTTCTTTCCGTATAGGGCGGATAGGCCAAAGAGGGATCGAGTTTGGTTCCTCGAGTGAGCACCGGCTTCATGTGCTGGAACAGACGCACTCCCGACTTGCCGTGGTAGCCCCCCATTCCGCTTTCGCCGATTCCGCCAAAAGGAAGATTCGGATTGGTGAGGTGCATGATCGTTCCGTTGACCGTCACTCCTCCGGCTGTGGTGCGGGCAAGGACATCAGCAACAACGCGCTTGTCTTCAGAAAACACATAGAGCGCAAGAGGGTGTGGGTGAGCGTTGATGTAGGCAATCGACTCTTCGGTAGAAGACACTCCGATAATCGGAAGAAGAGGGCCGAAGATCTCCTCATTCATGATCGGCGCGTCGCGATCGACATCAACGAGCACAGTCGGCGCGATATATCGATCAGCCGCATCGTTCTCGCCACCAATCGCCACCGTCCCCCCGGTCTGCAACGAGACCAGCCGTTCGAAGTGCCGGGGCGAAACGATGCGGCCGTAACTTTCGCTGACTTTTGGGTCATCTCCGTAGAACTCAGTAATCGACTTTCCAAGTTCATCGATGAACGCTTCCTGGACCTTGGCGTTCACCATCACATAGTCGGGAGCGATACAGGTCTGTCCGGCGTTCATCCACTTTCCCCATGCAATGCGACGCGCGGCGACACGCAAATTCGCCGATGCGTCGATGACGACAGGGCTCTTCCCCCCAAGTTCGAGGGTGACCGGCGTCAGATTCTTCACCGCAGCTGCCATCACGATTCTTCCAACCGTTCCGTTGCCCGTGTAGAAGATGTGATCAAAGTGCTGTTCAAGCAATTCGGTGGTCTCAGAAACGCCGCCTTCAACGATCGCTACCGCAGAGGTGTCGAAGTACTTCGGCACCAACCGACCGAGCAGTGCTGCGGTTGCTGCCGACACTTCGGAGGGTTTCATTACTACGGCATTTCCTGCAGCAATCGCACTCGCTACCGGGACGAGGAGAAGTTGTATGGGGTAGTTCCACGGCGCGATCACCAACACGACACCGAGTGGCTCGGGAATCAATCGCGATTTCGCGGGCATCGTTACCAGCGGAGTACCAACTCGCTCGGGCCTATTCCACTTCTTCAGGTTTTTGATCATCGACTTCACTTCGCTCGCCACGAACGCGATGTCGGTAATGAAGCCTTCAACTCGAGGCTTCCCAAGATCGGTGGCGAGCGCGTCGAGAAACTCAGACTCATTCTCCTCAAGCATCTTCAGCATCTGTTCAAGTTGCTGCTTCCGCCACGGCAATGGCCTCGTCAGTCCCTTGGAGTAAGCAGCGCGAAGTGAGTCAACCGGCGTAGTCATGGTTGTATTCAACCACCGCTTCTTCTGCTCTGTCGTTGTCTCAGGATTCCAGCGAGGGAGACGAAAGTCGGCGACGGAGCTCCACAAAGACCTCGTCGCCAAGAAGTTCACTGAGCTCTTCGGCGAGCGACTCGATGACCGGTTGCTCGCCAACATAGGCACGGTCGCCCTCGGTGCAGCACCACGCCATCGTCTCGCCCTCATCGCCCCAATCGGTGCGAGACCAACGGCGCAATGTGGCACTCTCGGTCGTCGGCGAGGTTTCGACCCAATCGATTTTGATCGGCAGCTGCCAGCACACCGAGGGTTTCCACTCAGTCGGTGACTCGCCTGCAGCATCGGCGGCGAGATGCAGCGCGCAGCCTGCGCCTCCTGCAAATCCGGGCCGATTGAGGAAGATGCAGGCACCGTCGATCACCCGAGTGTTCGTGGCCTTGCTATCAGCGAAGACTCCATCTGACATCGCCGCCTCGTGATACTGAAACAGCGAGGGCTCGATCATCGCTGCGAACGCACTCATCATCCGCGATTCATCTTCACCATCGAGTTCCGCCCCTACCGAACAGCACCCCTGCTGTAGTTCCTCGGACGGTTCGTCATGGATCCCCAGGCACCCGCGACCCCAAATGCAGGTCCAGTTCGACCTCAAGAAGTTCGCATCGAAGGTCCAAGTGATCTCGCCATCGACAATGACGGGATTCAGGGGATCCTCACGGTCGAACGAGGCGGCCAACATGCGATGATCCTACGCGGCGGATCCTCTCTTTCTGTCATCGAGATTGACAGAAAGAGATTGGATCAGTAAGAAGATGGTCATACTTCGCGGGAAGTGAGACAAATGACCATCGAAACCAACCGAACTGATCTTGCCCAGAGCCGGATCATCGCCGACGTCACCGTGGATCTTGACGACGGCGACTGCCGCCTTCGGATCGAACACTTTGCGCTCACCACGAACAATGTGACCTATGGAGTGTTCGGCGACATGCTGCGGTACTGGGACGTCTTTCCGGCGAGCGACTCGTCATCGGAATGGGGACGAATCCCAACATGGGGAGTCGCTGAAGTCATCGAAACCCGATCGGAGTTCGTCAAAGTCGGCGAACGACTCTTCGGGTTTCTCCCGATGAGTGCCGAGACGATCATCACCCCAGGGAGGTCCGACGATCGCGGTGTGAGCGATGTCGCTCCTCATCGCATCGGGCTCGCCGGTGCGTACAACCGCTACCAACGAGCATCGACGGACCCGATCCACCATCTGGATCGCGAGCCACAGCAGATGGTGCTCTATCCGCTGTTCTTCACGAGTTTCGTCATCGATGACTTCCTCGCCGACAACAACGACTTTGGCGCACTACAGGTGATTGTCTCCAGCGCATCAAGCAAGACGGCAATCGGTTTTGCGTACTTGGCAAAACGACGAGGGCTGAAAGTTGTGGGCCTCACTTCACCGGCCAACCAGGAATTCGTCGAGCAACTCGATATCTACTCTGATGTCGTGCTCTACGAGAACGTCGCCTCGATCGATCAGACTGATTCCGTCTACGTCGACATCGCCGGCAATCAAGACCTTCTACGCGAGGTGCACCAACACCTCTCCGGATTCCTTCAGCATTCCATGGTCGTTGGCAATACGAATTGGAACCACACCCCCACATCGACGAGCGAACTCACGCCACCGAACCCAGAGTTTCTCTTCGCCCCTTCGCAGATCGCGAAGCGCACCAAGGACTGGGGGCGCGATGAACTCGACCGACGAATCGGCCAGGCGTGGAATGACTATTCCCATTGGTGCGACGAATGGATCGAGTTCGTTGAAGTGACAGGAAACATCGATGTCGCTGGCGTCTTCGAACTTCTTTGTGCCGGCCAACCCAATCCAAAAATCGGCTACATCTGCTCAATCCCCGAGGAGGAACAGTGACCACTCCGCGACTTCCCAATAGTTCCGAATCGACACCGATCGACGGCAGGACCGCCCGCCGTGATCGCGGCAGAACCGCTGCTCTCGAAGCTGCACTCGAACTCTTCGAGGACGGGAACCTTGAGCCGACTCCGGAAGAGATCGCAGAGCGAGCCGGCATCTCGTCGCGTTCGATGTACCGATACTTCGAGGACAGGGACGACCTGGTGCGAGCCGTCATCGCCCATAAGCAGCTCAAAATTCTTCCCTTCTTCCAGATCGAAGAGACAGGACAAGGAGAGTTGGAAGAGCGATTGTCGCAATTCATTGATTCCCGCCTCAAGGTCTACGAAGCGATCGGCGCGTCAGCACGGGCGATGTCGATTAAGGCAGCGAGCGACCCAACTATTCGGGAACAGGTTGAGTTCCGAAAGTCCATCTTTCGCAAACAGGTGACCAAAGTTTTTGCCCGGGAATTCAAACTGATGAACGAACGGGACAGCGAAATGGCGATGAATGCCATCGACACTCTCACTCAGGCGGAATCACTCGACCACTTCGTTGTGGACCTCGGTTACTCGACCGACGCCAGTCGCGTATTGCTTCTCGGTGCGATCCGGGCCCTTCTCGCTGCTCACGCGTGATCCTTCTCACGAACCAACTTCCAAACGTCAACCGCTCAGAGAGGACCAGTCATGGCCGAGCAACTTGAACATCCCTACGGCACCATCAACGTTGAACTTGTGGGGGCATGGCTCCACTTGAAGCCCGAGGACGACGGCTGCTTCTGGGCGCTCAACCTCATGAAATACGTCGAGGTAGCGAACTACGACGACGGACGCGAAGCTGTTTCCGGTAAAGCCGCCGACGATGCCTATTCACCGGTCGGACCCCTCGCTGCCGTCGGCGCTGCCGTTGCCTATCTGGGAGATGTCAAGAGTCAACCGCTTGGTACCCCAGTGTGGGATCGCGTCGGCATTATTCGCTACCCCACTCGCGCGTCGTTCTTTGCCATGCAAGAACGTAAAGACTTCCAAGAAGCTCACGTGCACAAGAAGGCGGGAATGGACTTCACGATCATTCTTGCCTGCCTTCCCAATACGCATGATGAGTCGGCCAGTACGGAAGGTGATCTCGTCCTCTTAATCGATAAGGGAGCCGACGACGCTTTCGTAAGTGTCGGCAACGTCACCCAGGTAGCGCTCTTTGATGTTGAAGGCGTCATCATCGGCGACGAACGTCGTTATGACCGCGCTCGTTTCGTTCGCGTGAACGACGACGAAACCCTTGCCGCACTCGTGAGCGCAGCCGAGAACGCCAAAGACGCACAAATTCTCGTGCTCCGCAGTTTCATCGACAATCTTGTCGACACCGTCGTAACCGCATGAGAAAGCTTCTCTGATTTATGGAATTTCTGCGCACTCCCGATGAGCGGTTTGCCGACCTCGAGGACTACGACTTCGAGCCGAAGTACCGGTCGATCACCGCGGCCGATGGCACGGCGCTGCGATTCCATTTCATTGATGAAGGCCCTCGCGACGCTGCCCCCATCCTGCTTCTTCATGGAAATCCCTCGTGGTCGTACTTGCATCGTTCGATGATCCGAGGCCTCGTGGCGCGCGGCCATCGCGTGCTTGCCCTCGATCTCATTGGCATGGGCCGCTCCGACAAGCCCACGAACAAAGCCGACTACTCACTGGCCAACCACATCGACTGGATGGGTCAGTGGCTCGAAGCTGAAAACCTCACCAACATCACCCTGTACTGCCAAGACTGGGGCGGCATCACTGGCCTCAACCTGCTGCCGTTCCACGGTGATCGCTTCGCCCGGGTAATCGCCTCCAACACAGGGGTTCCTGCCGGCGAAGGTGCAACCAAGGGCATCGAAAACTGGCTTGCGTTCGTGAGCAGCGTCGAAGAACTTCCAATTAGTGGTGTGGTGCAAAGTGGCACGACTCGGAGGCTTTCGGCTGGCGAGAAGGCCGCCTACGAAGCCCCATTCCCCGATGGCACCTATCAGGCGTCGCCCCTGATTTTCCCATTCCTCATTCCTGTGCAGCCCGATAATCCGGGCGTTCCGATGTGTCGCGACATGTGGGCCTATCTCGAGACGTGGACAAAGCCCTTCCTCACGGTCTTTGGATCAGCCGATGAGATTTCTTACAAGGCGGGAGCGCACCTGAAAATGCAGCGCAAGATCCCTGGCGCGGCCGACCAGAACCACGTCGTCATCGAAGGTGCCAGCCACTTCATCCAGGAAGACGCTCCCGACCAACTTGTCGAGATCATCGATCACTTCGCCAAGCAAGGACAGCAGTAATGCATCGCCTCGTACGTGTGGCCGTCTTCGCATTCGCAATTGCAGGACTCGTAGCGGCAACATCGTGTTCTTCGAGTTCAAGATCACAAAGCAGCACCACGACGACGACTGTTGCCACCCCCACTATGCGTGATGGCCGTTATTGCGAGGTTTTGCTTGTCACCCTGTCGGAGTCGCAGCCAATTGCGAGCGTGTACAACACCTACCCGTTAAATGATTGCCCAGCAGACAAGTGGGCGGCCCTCGATCCGAAGGCGCTTGCCACCCAGTTCGGCGCAAACGTCGCGATGTTGAACGGCCCACGACACTGGATGATCAATCGAGTGGAAAAAGTCGGCGGCACGAACGCGGAGAAGGCTGACTTCGGTGGCATCGAGATGTACAAGCAGGCAACAGTGCCGATTGGCTCGCTGATTGACCAAGCCCGCCCGTACTCGCCCTATTCCGTCAGCCGATCCACGGTCTTCATTTATGCCGCCGGCAACGAAATCTTCCAACTCACGAGCCCCGATGGTTCAGTCTTCGTGATGCAGTCGTTCAGCCAACAAAAAGATCCAACTCTCACATTGGCCTCGCTTCCCTCGCTAGGCACCAAACTTGAACTACCGAGTGGTTGGACGTTCGGTTCTCGAACCCTCACCGAAGATCTCCGAATCGTCACGATTAAGAACCCCGCCCAGGTACTTCAAGACAACCTTGGCAACAGTTATTCAATGATTCCCGCAGTACCTGAGAACTAAGGACACACGATGACCACTGAGAAGCCCGAACGCCTTGTTTCCGATATGCGCAACGTTCGTTACGGGGAGGTGCTCACAGTTTTTTCACGCGATGGCCGATTCGAGGCCGAGGTTTTTGGCACGCAGTTGCTCAATGACTGCCCACAGGAACTTTGGGAGACACTTGACGCCACGGCGATCGCGGCCGAAACAGGGGCAATCGGCGCGAAGCTCAATGGTCCCCGTTACTGGACCTTGGATGCCTTTGGCCAGAAGCTCGCTGTGGCTGAGCCCGTCCTGCGGGATTTCAATGGGATCACAATGCGCCGCATCGCCACCGTCGATCTCGGCGAAGTCCCCAAACTCGGTCCGTATACCGAAACCAAAGTCAATCGCGGCGTGATCTTCTTCTGGGATGAGGGTCGGACCGTGCACGAACTGGTCAACCCCGATGGGCTGGCCTACATCATGCAAGCACTTTGCATTGGTGTCGATCCTTCGATGACCCCTGAATCCTTGCTCACACTTGGTGATCGATTGAACCTTCCCGAGGGTTGGTCCTATCGCACCCGTGTTCTTGAAGAGGAACTCATTGTCGACACCACCGCGACAATCGCAACGGTCCTCCAGGACGAATTCGAGAACTCCTACACGCTTCCGTTCTGAGCGTTCGTTGACTCTCAGTCGGGTCCCAACAAGATGAATTCGACTGCCCGTTGCGAGATCTCGTCCCATTCCGGATACGGACCTGGCTCCCAACCGATTTCGATGTAGACCCGCCCGAGAATGAGTCCGGACAACCAATAAAAAAAGGCTTCCAAATCAAGATCGGGATCGACCCATCCGTTCTCCTGCAGAGGCTTAAGCCGAGACGCTTCATCACTAAAAAAGTACTGACACATCTCGGCGATTCGGAGGGCGAGTTCTGGTCGCCCCTCAGCGCTTCCCAGTGCGGCAAGGCGATGCTGGCGTGCCAGCCTGCGAGAAGGATCAAAAATCATTTTCAGGAGCTGCCGAAGCGCAGCCCGAGTGTCGTCGCGAGACTTCACCGAGGCAACGGCCACGTCGAGGAAATGATCCAGCTCCTGGAACGAGCGTAATAATCGCTCCGCTTGTGCCTCGGCGACCAAACCTTCACGATTACCAAAGAAGTGGTAGATCGACGGAGCCGTAATTCCCACCGCTACTTCGATGTCGTGCACGCGCACGTTGGTCTCGCCATTGGTCTCGATGATCCGGATCGTTTCATCGAGAATTTTCTGTTCTGTCGGATGTCGTTCCATCACCCTCGACCCTATGACTCTTCGCTCCCCCACTCAATGACCTGACGTAGTAAACCTCTGTGGTCAATTCATCCAGGGGGAGTACTCATATGTCAGAACCACTTGTTCTCACCGAGGCTGAGGGTCCGGTCCTCATCGTCACCATCAACCGGCCCGAAAAGAAGAACGCAGCAAACGCTGAGGTTCTCTGTCGCCTGTATGACGCGTGGGTTCGCCTCGACACTGATGATTCGCTTCGCGTCGCCATCCTCACCGGCAAAGGCGACACGTTCTGTGCCGGGATGGACCTCGCGGAAATCGGCCGATTGCGGGCGGGCGTTGTCGACAATGAGTGGCTCCAACGGTTCAAAGATCAACCCGAGGTCATTCTTGGCGGCTGGCTCAAGACCTACCGGCCGACCAAACCGGTGATCCTTGCCGCCGAAGGATTCGCCCGTGCTGGTGGGACTGAGATTCTCCAGGGAACTGACATTCGTGTTGCCGGGGAGAGCGCGGTATTCGGCGTGACCGAAGTGCAACGCGGCCTGTTCCCCATGGCCGGTTCTGCAGTGCGGCTGCGCCGACAGATCGGTTACGCAGTTGCTGCCGAAATGTTGCTCACCGGCGAGGACCTCACCGCACAGCGGGCGCACGAACTTGGACTGGTCAATCACGTCGTTCCCGATGGCACCGCGTTGGACAAGGCCCGGGAAATCGCCCATCGAATTGCCCGCAACGGACCCCTCGCCGTTCAGGGGATCCTCGCAACGCTCCGCGAAACAGAAGCCATGCCCGAAACCGACGCGTTCACCATCGAGATGAAACACGGTGGCAAGGTCATGCAATCGAACGACGCGGCCGAAGGTCCTCGAGCATTTTTGGAAAAGCGCGACCCGGTCTTCACCGGAGAATAAGGAGGACGAACTGATGAGTTCGTCACGCAAGCCGACTGTCGTCGTCGCTGGACTCGGCGACACCGGCGCCCTGATCGCGACCCGCTTGGCTCGCTCATGCAATGTCATCGGCATCTCGACCCGACCGGCGTTGGTGAGCGGCCAAGAACTCGGCACCCGCTTGACCGATCTTTCACAGTGGCGGCGTACCTACCTGATCCCTTACCGCCGCTTCCGGCGGCTCGACGCCGTCGATGTCGTGCACGGCCAAATCACGCGCGTTGACCTCGAGAAATCGACAGTCACCGTCGATCAGGCATCAGGTTCAACTCGTGATCTCTCCTACGACTACTTCGTCGTCGCCACGGGAGTGTCAAACGGTTTCTGGCGCCACGACAGGGTCGAGGATGTCGCCACCATCGAACGCGAACTTGTCCAGGTCAACCAAGAGTTGAGTGATGCCGCCACCATCGCCGTGATCGGCGGGGGCGCGACCGGCGTGAGCGTGGCGGACAATCTGGCGCGCAAAGGCAACGCGAAGGTTCACCTCTTCTATAGCGGCGAAGAGCCCCTTCCCGACTATCACCCAAGCGTCCGGCGTTGGATGGCGCGCCAGCTCACATCCGATGGCGTAATGACTCATCCCGATCATCGTGCAGTGGTTCCTGCTGGATTCAATCGGGATCAGCTCACGCACGACTCAGTGGCCTGGTCAACCGGTCAGGACCCGTTCACCGCTGACGTGACGCTTTGGGCAGTGGGTGGCGTCACCCCGCACAGCCGATTCCTTCCGGCCTCGGTTCTTGACGATGAAGGATTCGTCGTGGTCGACAAGAACCTCCGACTGCCCTCGCATCCGAATGTGTTCGCCGTCGGCGATGTCGCTGCCAGTGATCCGCTGCGAAGTTCAGCTCGCAACTGGGGGTACCGGATCGTGGTCGGAAACGTCAAGGCTCTGGTTCGCGGTCGCACCAACAAACTCGCGACCTATAAAGCGCCGGAGTACCGATGGGGATCGATCCTCGGCTTACAAGATGATGGCCTTACCGTGGTGCAGCCCAACGGCAAACGCTTCCGGATTCCGAGACGGCTTGCCGAACCATTGCTTTTCAGTGTGTTCGTGCAGCGCATTCTTTACGGCGGACTTCGGAAGAACTGATCGCTGCCACCACTGGGTGGCAGCAGTGTTTTGCCGGAGTTCATCGCTCGATCGCTGCGGGATCCTCGAACTCCACTTCGGGACAGCTCGAGCCGCCCGAGCAGACAGAACAGTCCGACGAGCCGATTATGCCGGCGACGCGTCGGGAACGTTGAGCGCCGGCGCGATTGTCACGCGGCCCTTCATCAGTCGGCCCGCTACAAGGGTTACAACCGTTGCGATGATCACGAGTCCGGCACCGACAGCATTGTCGATCAGGCGTTGGTCACCGAAACTGGTGGCCTGTGCAGCAGTGAAGGCGTTGAGAAGCGCCGCCGTCGGTGTGATGAGGATGTAGTAGATCCACTGTCGAGGACTGAACTTGGCAATGATTGCGAATGCGCCAAAGAGGAGACCGATCCCGTAGTACCCCATCGGCATCGGCACGCCCAATACCGAGGAATACGACACGGTGCCCACCACTTTGGTGATACCAATGAGAAGGACCACACCTCCGAAGGTTCCCAACACGCGCTGGATCGTGAGCTTCCACGCGATCTCGTTACCAATTTGCGTAAGCACGAGGATCGTGGCGATGAGAAATGATCCGCCCACCAACTTCGGGTGATCGAGGCAGTAATAAGTAGCCGCCGCCGCGAGGACGGTGATGATGATCGTGTAGGGCACCGCTTCACTGCGTGGGTGTGGCGCCAATTCAGGCTTCTTCATTTTCCGCATGGCGAGGGGAAGGACGATCACGGGGATGATCGTGCCGATGAAGAAGAACAGCGACACCCACATGAGATAGGAGTTATCGAACCGCTGGTGCTGAAGAAAAGTCGTGACCGTCGATGACGCACCCGATGATCCCGACGACGCACTGCTCGTACTCGCCGCGCCGCTGTGCATCTCGTTCAGGGCCTCCGCCAGATTCAAGCCGTGCTTCGTGAGCAGGTCGTTGACGCTGTCGAGATCGCCCCTGGGGATCCACGGGATTGGTGTGAGCAACAGCCATCCCATGAAGATCGGCACCATCATCGTGGCGCGATGAAGGCCAAAGATCGACAGACGTCCAACAGTGAGCGTCATGATGGCCATGATTGCAGCGCCGGCGAAGGGCGAGAGCCCCGCGACGATCGAGATCGGGGCGAGGAGAGAGACAACGATCGCGGTGATGATCGCAATTCGTCGACCTCCGGCAAGGAGTGCGAACGCGCCGATCATTACTCCCATCGACGCGTAGGTCGCAGCCGGCTGCTTGGTGATAGCGAACAGCACCGCCGATGGCACAAGCATCAGCAGAATCAGTCCTGCTGCGATCGCCAAGCGCCGAGCGATCACCTTGCCAAACGGCAGCTTGGCGCGGGGTGACGCTGAGGTAGTCGTCGTGGGGGTCGTCATAGAGCGATTCCCCTTCGGGGCTGAGTTGTGTCAGGACTATGCAGGGAGGGTGCTTGGCGCTGCATCGTCGAGGTGCACGGGCTGGGGTGAACCCTCACCATTACGCAGCAAGAACGACGAGAGCGCGGTGACTGCGGCGAGCGCGACTGCGACGATCAGCATCGTGTTGCGAAACGACGAGCCGTATGACGTCATTGCATCAGACATTGCCTGTTGACCAAGTGACGTCGTGGGCTGTGTGCCATTGGCGGCAAAGGCCGTCACGGCATCAAGACCAGTCGAGATCTGATTGGGCTGCACCCCTGCCTCGGTGAGTTTCGAGACTGTGCCGCCGATGGTCATCTTGTCGATAAGCACCGTCGAGAGAGCAAAGCCCAGCGAGTAGAAGAACTGTCCGAAGGTGGTACGTGACGATGACACCGGACCCAGGAACTTCGCGGGAGCCTCACGAAGAATGAGGTTGCCATAGGGAACCGAGGCAACGACGACGCCCGCGCCAATCAACACGGTGCCGGGAAGGAAACCAAGCAGACCCTTCGAAGAATGAAGGAGAGCCAACAACACAAAACCAACCGTGGCCAGCGAACCGCCAATGAATCCAGCCATCCGGTTCGTCATCCCCTTCGACATGAACCGACCGGCGAGGAGACCGCCGATAATGCCGGCGAACATAAGAGGCAACTGCCACAACGAGACCTCGGAGGTCTTTAAACCGTTGATGTATTGCCAGAGATTGGTGACCTGAAGGAAGGCAACCGAGTTGCCGAAGTTGTAGAGGAAGCCAAAGCAGATGGCGGCGAGGAATATCGGCGAGCGGAACAGTTGCATGGGGAAGAAGTGACCCGAGTACTTCGACTCCCACACCGCGAAGACGGTAAGCAGCACGACACCAAGGACGATCGGGATGAGCGTTGCCGGGCTGGTGAGGCTCTTCGCGAGTTGGCTGACCCCGTAAAGGAACGAGACAACGCCAACAGCAAGGAGCAGCTGTCCGAAGACATCAAGGCTGCCGCCCTTCACGCGCGGTTCCTTGGGAAGAATGATCGGCACCAACACCAACCCAATGAGGTTCACCACCGGGAAGATCAGGAAAGCCACGCGCCAGTTAACGGCGGTGAGCGAACCACCAACAAACGTCATCACCAAGCTGGAAACCATGATCACTGCGGTGAACACGCCCATGGCCCCGGCAAGCTTGTTCGGCGCGACGACGGCCTTGAGGTAAGCGAACGAAGAGCCGTAGACCGCACCCAGACCGGCACCGACGATCGCCATGCCCAGCATGTACATCCAGACTGCGAACGAGGCCGACACGACAATCGTGCCTGCACCTCCGACAATCAGAGCACCCATCAGAACACGCCGACGACCGAGACGATCCGCCATCAGACCGGTAGTGATCACCGTTGCGGCGATGGCGAGGGTCTGCATGCTGGCCGCAAGGGCTTGCGTGCTACCAGACATGCCCAAACTTCGGCTTGCGCCGACGAGCATCGTGCTGGCGACGTTCGGTGCCGCTCCTTGAATTGCGCAGAAGAAGCCGAGCAACGGCACGGCCAGCGCTGATGCCTTCTTCGCGTTCGACGCAGTGGTTGTCGTCATTTGATTCCCCCGGAGTGTGATGGATCGGCCATTGTGGGCCGGTAATGATGAGCATGGACGTCCGGCAGTGTCACCGCAGCGAGGATCCTCGCCAGTCCGCCGATCAAAGAGTTCCGACCATTTGGAGAACGTTCCACATGTCCGAATTATGCGAACTACTTAAGTAGCGTTGCGATCATGACACGTTTCCGCTCATCGGTCTAACATTTACAGATAGTTGGATTTGAGTCCTCTGACTCTTGACTCTGCGGACCCACCCCGGACCCACCCCGGACCCACCCCGGACGCGCCTACCCGCGACTGTCGAACCGTCCCGGGAGTCCTGAGACCCTTGCGGGCCTCTGAGTACTCTTCAGGCGAACAACCGATGGAAGGTCTCATGGCACTTGCGCCCAGCGGCAACGAATCCCAGTCGGAATCCTCTGACTCTGATGCCGAAGCCATTTTCTGGCATGTCGACGACATCGACTGGACCGAGGTCCAGCGTCAGCAGAATGCCGACGGATCGGTATCGGTGGTCCGCGAGAAATGGCCGATCATCCGACCTGGCTTCCTTTCGGCCCACGTCCACTATGAGCCAGGAATGGTCGTTCGCCGTCATGGCCACCGCAGCAACCACGTGGTTTTCGTGTTGGGTGGAAGTGGCTGGATCGGGGGTGAGCCGTGCTCACCAGGCACACACATTCATGTTCCGCTTGGTTCCGCGTTCGGCCCCATCGTCGCCGGAGAACATGGACTCACCTGTTGGGAACTGAGCTTCGGCGAATTCGGCGGATGGGGTGATCAACCCGAGTTGTACGCGAACGAGATCGCCGAACGCGGCATCGTTCCGCTCCCCGACCCGCCGCTCGATATTGGCGACTGGTTCGTCGATCCCCGCGGTGACTGGGGCGGTGAACGTCGTTCTCCAAAGGTTAAAGGTTTGCAATCGGTCATGACCCACATGAGCGACTTCGAATGGACCGAGGTGAAGCGTCAGCAGAACGCTGACGGATCAATCGCGGTCGTACGCGAGAAATGGCCGATCGCACAGGCCGACTTCAGGAGCGCCTACGTCGACTATTCCCCGGGAATGATCGTTGGTCGTCATGGACATTTCGGCCATCACCTCGTATGGGTCATTGAAGGTGGCGCTTGGTTCGGCGATCGATGGTGCCCTGCGGGAACGCATATCGAACTCCCACAGGGTGCGGCGTTTGGTCCGATCATTGCCGGCGACCAAGGCGCGCTCGTTCTCGAACTCACCGATGGCGACTCCCGCAGTTGGGGCGATGCTCC
>JBAXGZ010000042.1:0-18485 GCA_037139155.1 Actinomycetes bacterium
TATCTCCTGCGATGGCAAACCGCAGCAATCGCGTTCCTCCTCCTGCTCGGCGCCGCCGCGCCAATCGGACTCCGACGATCGAGCATCGCCACAACAAGTCTGGGCCTCATCGGTGGGATCGTGCTCACAGTGCGATTTTTCTCGTTCGCCCGTTTCTCCGGCGGGTCCTCCTACCTCTGGATCTCCGATGGGCAGCCACGTTCCTCGGTGTACTCGTCGGGCACGGCGCCGACGTTGCTCAATCAGGTCGTTCGGGGAACGTTCGTTGACCTTGCGCGTGTCGACCTGCTTCCCAACTTCGGATGGTGGTGTCTCGCCGGGCTGATCGTGTTGGCCTCGGTCGGTCTGCTGCGACCAAAGGCCGCGGTCGCAGCCATTGCCGCAGCAGTCGTGGCACTCGGTGCCGCACTTGTCTTCCACGCCATGTCTGGGGTTCCGACCTCGTTCCGGTATCTGATTCCCCTCGCCATCATCGCCGAAAGCACAGTCGTTCTGGCGACTACATGGCGTAAACAGCAAACGCCAAGGTCACCAAGCGCTGCAACTCCATCGTTGAGTCGTCACCGCACCTGAAAGTGCCAGGACGCTCCGAACACACACGTCGCTCGCGAGACTCGTACCCCGATAACCGACGACAGCAGCACCGTCTGGGTCTACAGAGAAACGAAACGCTTCAGCACCTTGAACGACGGGAACAAGTGAGAAAACATCCGTTGCGCTGGGCCCAACCACCGACTGGATCACGTTCGTTCGTACCAACGTGTTCACCAACTCTGGGTTCTGTCTCGAAGCAGAACGCATTGCGTCGTCGACAGCAGCAACCAGTTCCGGCGCTTGGCGCTCGGTGTCGTTATGGGTCTTGGCCGACCAGATGAAGAAGCCAGCCATTACCGCAATCCAGACGAAGGTCAACCACACCACGATCCGCATGATCAGACGCTTGCCGCTGCGGTTCTTGGCCGATCCGGTTGCCTCCACTCCCCCATCATGACCAGCGCCGAACACACTGCGCGCCCCAAGAAACAAGTGGTCGGAGACCAGAGTCGACGACGAGAACCGTCGGCCTGCCACCGGAGGACCTCCTCCCGAATCCCGACGAACCATTCAGATCCATGAGAAAGGCCCCTGACCGGAGTCAGGGGCCTTTCTCATGGAGCGGACGACGAGATTCGAACTCGCGACCCTCACCTTGGCAAGGTGATGCTCTACCAGCTGAGCCACGTCCGCAGGAGGTGTCACCCTACCAACCGGGGCCGGGTGGGGGAAAACCGGAGATCAGGCCTGCGCCGACAGCCGTTCAAGGGCAGCGGCCACCAGCGATGCGCAGTGCGGGTCGAGATCGAGGGCCAACGCGGCGGCCTGACCATGAGGACCCATCTTGGGAACGGTGCGCACCAATACGTCGATGGTCTTTTCGTCACCGAGTTGTGCGGCGACGGGCACGAACTGGGTCTGCAAGAACACCAGACACAACGCGTCCTCGTGCACCTGCACTGCCGGTGACCGACCATCGACATCGGCAAGACCGCCTTTGCCAAGACCTTGTTTCGACACCAGCGCTTGCACTCGTTCGATCGTGTCGTCGCCATCGGTTCCGTAGCCGACCTCAGCAAGGATCTCCCCCACCAACACGGCATGGCGTTTGCGCGCTTCAGTGCGCCATTTCAAATAGCCAGCGCGACCTTCAGGCTGTTCGGTTCGGGGGTAGGCCCAGCGACGCAAATGATGGGCGCGCGCGGCAAGAACCTGCGCATCATCGGCTTCGGGATCGAGACGCTTCACCCATTCACACATCAACTCTGAATGAGCGAGTTCCTTTGGACGGGTGACTTCTACCCCATCGACCACATAGGTAATGGTGTGCGGATCATCGGCATTGGCCGCATCGATCGCAGCGATCGCATCGTCGAAACGAGTTTCCACGATCGGCGTCGCTCAGCCCTTGGGACGAAGATCGACGGTGAGGGTGAGGATGCCATCGTCGAGGACCGCAGTCGCATCGCCGATGATGGCGAAATCTTGGAAATCGTTCTGGGCCTGCTCGATGAACCGGGCCCGTTCCTCGCCACCAATCGGCGGAAGATTTCGGCCCTTCACCGCAGCAGCGCGGTCGCGGAACCGTTGGAGCATCGCGTCGAGATCAAGTGCATCAGCCATGACTGCACGCTAGATCAGAGAAGTCCGAGATCGTCGCGGGTCACGAAAGGATCAGGCCGCAACGCGTCGGCCAGCATGGGGCTCACCGGTCCGACCGGTCCGGTGGTATCGGGGATTCCGCCACCGCTTCCGCCGACATCATCACTTCGGCCGCCCGAAGAAGATGGACGAGTGGCTCGCCAGTAGAAGTAGGTGAGCACCGACATTGCGATGGCTCCAGCCAGCAACGCAAAGACAACGGCGAAGAGTTTGCGGCCACTGGTCCAGAACGCCGAACCGGAGGCATTGGGATCTTTGTAACCGGGGGGCACAACAGCGGTGGCGATCGTCGTGGTTGACGATGACGTTGAACTGGTCGACGAGCTTGAGCTGGAACTACTCGTGGTGGCCCGTTGAGTGGTGCTGGTGTTGGCCCGCTGGGTGGTGGTGGTTTCGGGCGGCTGGGTGGTGGTGGGAGCCGGTGCCGTGGTCGTGGTCACCGGCGGAAGAGTCGTGGACGTGGTCGGTGCCGCCGTTGTCGTGGGCGCGGTTGTCGGAGGGGGATCTACCGCTCCTGCTGGCCCGGCAATGAACAGGAACACGCCCGCCATGAGGGCCACGACTCCAGCACTCAGCGCGCCCAAAGCGGCGCGGCGGGGAGCGGAGGGGCGAGTCACGGCTGCAACCCTAGACCGACCGGTCCTCACTCTCGGCTCGCTCTGGGCTCGCTTCGGGGTGGAATTCAACGCTGGTGTTGAGGACAGGAATAGGTGGTGCGGCCACCGATTGTCCGCCGCAGCAACACCGCCCCGTCGGTCGGACACTCCCCGCCGCGATGGCGAGAGTCCTGCAGATCGCCCATATGCGAGCCGCCTCGTCGGCCAAGCACGCGCAATGTTGTTCGCATCGTGCGGCGCAGACCGGCGACGTCATCGGAGGTGAGTGAACCCGCGGCCCGAGCAGGATCGAATCCGGCTCGCCACAAAATCTCGTCGGTAAGGAGATTGCCCAATCCCGCGAGACGAGCCTGATCCATGAGTCGTGCTTTAAGCGGTGCATTGCTCTCAGCAAGGACAGCACGCAATTGCGTAAGCGAGGCATCGCCGGCGTCGGGACCAAGTCGTTCCTCATCGGGATCAAGTTCGACTCCCCCGAGACGACGCGGATCGCGAAGCCGCAGCGCGCCACCATCCTCGAAGTACACGACGAATCGTTCCCAGGCCGGATCCTTACGATGCGAGGAATACTCGAGACCATCGATGGCGTCGACACCGTCCAACTCCAACACGCCGGTCATGCCGAAGCGAAGACCAAGTGTCGGACCATCCTCGCTTGTGTCGAGCAGCAACAACTTTCCCCGACGACGATCGGTCACGAAGGTTCGTCCGACCAGCGCACCAACAACAGACGCTTCATCGGTTCCGCCCTTAAGGAACCAAGCGTCAGAGGCATCAACGGCCACAATGGGCCGACCCAACGACTGGGCGGCGGTCTGTCGGTAGACCTCAACTTCGAGCATCTCCGGCATGGGAGCTACTCGCTGGTCTGAATGCGATCGATGGCCTGCGCAAAATCGGCGATGAGGTCGTCGGCATGTTCCAACCCGACCGACACACGAATGGTTGATGGCTGAATGCCTGCAGCTGCAAGTTCCTCGGGACTGAGACCGACATGAGTGGTCGAGGCCGGATGCGTCACCAGCGTTTCTGGTCCGCCCAGCGAGGTTGCCAACTGCGCGATCTGCACCGCTTCAACAAAGGTTCGGCCGGCATCGAGGCCACCGACGAGTTCGAACGCCAACTGACCACCAGGAACGTCGAGTTGGCGCTGGGCCAATTCGAACTGCGGATGCGACTTGAGACCAGGCCAGCGAACAGTGGCCACCTTTGGGTTCGATTCCAAGAATCGCGCCAGTTCGCCGGCGTTTTTGCTTTGGCGTTCAAGACGAACACCCAAGGTGCGTAGCCCACGCAACGCGTTCATGGCATCGAACGGCGAAGCAATCGCGCCCTGGATGACGGCGAACGAATACAACCAATCGATGTACTCCCCGGAACCGGCCACCACACCGATGGTGGCGTCGTTATGACCGGCGATGCCCTTGGTCGCCGAGTGCACAACGAGGTCAATGCCGTACTCGAGTGGTCGCTGAGCAAACGGCGTAGCAAAGGTCGAGTCAACCACCTTGATCGGGCCCTTGATCGCCCCAAGTTCAGCAAGATCAACCAGATCAAGACGCGGATTCGCCGGAGTTTCGGCATAGATCATTGTCGTGCGACCAGGACTGACCGCAGCAGCGAATGCACCGGGTTCGGTGCCGTCGACAAACGTGACGTCGATACCGAAACGGGGACACACCGCTTGGAACAACAACTGCGTTGCTCCGTACAACTGATGTTGAGTGACGATATGGTCACCCTTCGAACACAACCCAAGAACGACTGCACTAATCGCACCCATCCCCGAAGCAAAGGCCCGCGCCTTTTCCGCCCCTTCAAGTTGCGCGATTGCATCCTCGAAACCAGCCACCGTGGGGTTGCCGTAGCGGGCATAAAAACGCGACGGGCCGACACCGGTGGCCATCGCGCGCGCTTCTTCCACTGTTGGGGTGACGAAGGTTGTTGTCGCCCAGAGAATCGGCGCGAGCGCAGTGTCATTATCGACGCGACCAGCGCGGATCGCCCGTGTTTCGGGATGCAGTTGTGGAGTGTCGCGATCTTCAGTCATGAGTTGTTCCCGACGTGCTCGGAGGATTCGATCTTGGCGAGGAACGACCGCAGAACGGCCCCCACCTGTTGGTGCTCAGTAAGAAAACCGTCGTGGCCAGCGTTGGAGTGAATGAGTTCGTACTGACACACACCCCCACTCGCCACCACGGCATCGTGCAGGAACTGCTGCTGGCGCGGCGGATAGAGCGCGTCGGAGGTAATCGAGAGCGTCAATACCGGCGCAGTGATGCGTGCCAGTGCGCGCTCGATGCCACCGCGACCGCGCCCGACATCGTGCAGGTCCATGGCTTTGTTGATCACCAAATAGGAATTGGCGTCGAACCGGCGAACCAGTTTCTCGCCCTGATAGTCGAGGTACCCCTCAACCGCGAAGCGTTGCCAAGGAGCGAAGCCGCGATCCATCACGTCTTTCTCGCGACGACCCTGTGCCGTCTCGATGAGTTCTTCGCTCTTGTAAGTAAGCGTCGCCTGTTCGCGCGCCATGGCCAGTCCGAAATGAGGACCTTCACCCGGAGCAGCGTTGTAGTAGTCGCCACCGTTCCATTGGGGATCGAGAATGATCGTGCTGCGTTGCACGCTCGACTGTCCGATCTGAAACGCGCTCGCCGCCGCACAGGTGGCCAACGCACCGAGAGAACGAACACGGTCGGGGAACATCACTCCCCATTCAAGCGACTGCATTCCGCCCATCGATCCGCCGAGTACTGAGAACCATTGAGCGATACCAAGTTCATCGGCCACCGCTGCTTGGGTGCGAACGATGTCTCGAATCGTCACCACCGGGAACGAGGAACCGTACGGTTGGCCGGTCTCCGGATTTGTCGATGCTGGTCCAGTGGTTCCCTGACATCCGCCCAATACGTTCGTACACACAACGAAGTACTGATTCGTATCGATGGCCCGTCCCGGACCAATGAGATCGTTCCACCAACCTTCGGTGGGGTGACCCGGTCCGCTCGGGCCGGCAGCATGGCTGTCACCGGTCAGCGCGTGGCACACAAGGATTGCGTTCGACGCGTCCTCGTTCAGTTCGCCCCAAGTCTCGTACGCGACAGTCACTCCTTTGAGCGAGCCACCGCCTTCGAGTTGAAACCGACGCTCGGCATCGAACGCGACGAACCGCCGTTGACCCACGGGGTCACCGGTACGCCACGCGCCGGAGGCGGGAAGCGGGTCGACGCTCAATGGCGCCCGACGGTTCACTGCGGTCAATGCATCTCCTCGAACTGGTTGTTGCCGCCACCGGGAGGTGGAGGCCGCATCCCCACCAATTGGTGGGTTGGCACCTTGGGTGTTCGCCCCAGGTTGCCGAGCCCGGAAGACCGAGCCACTCGTGATGTGTCTCCTAATGCTGCCAGCCCGAGCGGTCCGAGGTCAAAGACCAAAACGAAAACCGCTTAGCCCCGGCCCTGCTTCTGGCGAATCGACCGGGGAGTCCACCAGGCCAATACGGCCTCGGTCTCCGCTTCACCAAGGCCGTGGGCCTCGGTGAGGGTCCGAGCGGCGTCGGCGAAACGACCAGCCCGAAGGTGACGCGCCCCTTCGCTCCAACGGTCGCGATCGGTGGGCAGCGGCATTTGTTCGAGCATGGCGGCACTCAATCGGATGGCCTCGGGACTGCGAGCGGTACCCGCGGCTTTGCGGGCCGCCCAAACCGAAGCGGGCGGGGCGTAGAGCGCGGCCAGCAACAGATCAATCGCGTCGGGTCCCTCGTTCAGCGGGAGTACCGAGATGACCGGCACCGACGGCCACAGCGAACCATCCTCGTCGGCGATTGCTTCGATGACACGCGTTTGGGTGGCCACGAGAACCTTCGGTCGGGTGCGGTGCGGAAACACACTGACCAGTTTGGGAAGCATCGCCAGTCGCGACAGATCGACCACCGGTCGTCGAAAGATGGTTCCCGCGATTCGAGCGTCGCGTTCACCCCACAACAACCGCGCCGGATCGATGAGACCGACCGTGACGAGTCGGGGATTTTCTGCCGAAGGGTTCGATCCCGTTCCCTCTTCGATCACTGCAGTGGCAATTTCGTAAAACTCCTGACGGAAACCCGCGGTGCAGTGAGCCAACGACGACAACGGCTTCCCACCGAATGCCAATGAGGGCACTCCCATTGCATCCGATGCCAGGTCGGTCCAGTTCGGAATCTGGGTGCGGGTGCTTGGTGGCGCCGGTCGAGGCTTCCGAGGCTTCCGAACCACAGGTGCACACACATGCACTGACGCGTCGAACAATTTTCCGTCGGGGATCCAGATCGATTCGAGAGCGTTGCCCACCAGTTCGCGAACAATCGCACCATCGCGCGTGCCGAGAATCGACAGTGGTTGCACGAACACCACCGAGCCCCCGGGAGCGACCGCATCCAAAGCTCGTACCAACAACACTCCGGCCGTGTCGGTGTAGCCCGCAGGTCGACCAAGTATTCGCGCTGCGCCCTGAACCGCGGCGTCATCACGGACTGTGCTGCCGGCGACCTGCCCCCCGAAAGGCGGATTGCCGATCACAACATCGAGAGCGCCGTCTTCGGGCCACCGATCGTTCAGCGCGTCACCCACAGTGAGCACGAACGGCAGTTGTGTCGCATCATCGGCGAGCCCGTGCTCTCTCGCCCACGCCGTGAGTTCGGTACGAGCGACATCGAGTGCGGTGGGATCGATATCCATTCCCCGTAGACATCGCAATGCGTCGAGCGGTGTTCGCCCAGCAGCCACCAGCGCATCGGCCGCGGCAAGCAGGAACACACCGGCACCGCAGGTGGGATCGCAAACCGTGAACGGTGCGCCCGCTGCGATTACATCAGCATGCGCGGCGAAGGCACGCTCGACGAGTTCATCGGCAATACGTCGCGGCGTGTAATGCACTCCGTCGCGACGCCGACGGGTCGGATCGAGCGATGTTTCGTAGACCCGACCGAGATCGGACACGTTCAGCCGGCTACAGCGTCCGAGCGCGGATCCCACGCAGCCAAGTCGGCCAGACGCACATCGTTCGAGAACACTTCGACGATGGGCTGATCGATCTTGAGGCGCTTGAGAAGTCGCTTGACCTCGAGCTCTTCGTTCCACATCACGAGCGTGGCAACAACACCCTTGGCTCCGGCGCGTGCGGTGCGTCCGGAACGATGCAGGTAGGCCTTGGAATCTTCCGGCGGGTCGTAATGAATAACCACATCGACCTCGTCGACGTGGATACCGCGAGCAGCAACATCGGTAGCAACGAGCGCTTTCAACTTGCCTTCACTGAAATCCTTGAGCGCCTTCTCGCGCTGGCTCTGACGAAGATCGCCATGAATCGAGGCAGCGTCGACACCTTCGCGACGGAGATTTTCCGCTACTCGATCGGCGGCGCGCTTGGTGCGCACAAACACGATGGTGCGGTTGGAATTGAGGATGATCGTGGCCGCGACCTTGATCTTGTCCATGTCGTGCACCTGCAAAAAGCGGTGCTGCATCTGCTCGACCGTGACCTGTTCGGAGACGACCTCGTGCATGGCCGGATCGGTCTGATATCGCTTAATGAGCGTGTCGACCACCCCATCGAGCGTGGCCGAGAACAACAGTGTCTGATGCTGACCAGGCACATGGCGAAGGATCCACTCGACCTGCGGGAGGAAGCCCATGTCGGCCATTCGATCGGCTTCGTCGATCACGACCTGAGTGATGTCGTCAAGGAAGATTTCCTTGCGTTCGATCATGTCGATCATGCGTCCCGGAGTGGCCACCACGATCTCGACGCCCTTTTCGAGTTCGGCCACTTGCGTTTCCATCTTGGCGCCGCCATAAATGGCAGTGACCGTGACGTCACGCACAACACCGAGCGGCGCCAGTTCATCGCGAACCTGGGTTGCTAATTCGCGAGTGGGCACCAAGATGAGCGCACGAGGACGACGAGGTTCGGCGCCCTTGACTTTCTCGAGCAACGGAAGACCAAACGCGAGGGTCTTCCCTGATCCGGTCTTGGCTTTTCCGCACACATCGCGGCCAGCAAGCGCATCGGCAATGGTGAGTTCCTGCACGGCGAACGGCGACATGATGCCGCGGGATTCGAGTACGGCGGTGAGATCGGGCGAAACGCCCAGATCGGCAAAAGTTGGCATTGGCTGACTTTCCTGAGGGGAGATGCGACACCCCTCTGGATGCCGCCGGACGACCGACGGCCGTCCCAACTGCGCCAATGCTACCGGTGGATCGAAAAATGACCTATTCAGGCCTATTCAGGCACCGATCAGACTCAGGATGCCAGCGTGAAGACCCCGCTTTGAACGATCTGGACGACCGCCGGGTAGGTGGGCTCGCGATTCGCGTCGTAGGCAAACGGGCCAAGGACCGTGGGAACGGTACCGATCTTGCCTAGTGCGATCTGAATGTCCGCAGGCCCCGTTGTCTTCGCCTTCTTCATGGCGGCCAACACCACCTGAATGGCGGCGTAGCCCTGCGCGGCGAAGGAATCGGGGGCGACTCCGTTGGCTTTCGTGTAGCTCGCTACGAAGGCCTGCGACTCGGCGTTGGGCGAGTTGATGTTCCACGAACCGGACACGATGAGACCATTCGCAGCAGCACCGGAAGACGAGATAACCGCAGCCGAATTGAATCCGTTTCCACCGACGCGCACGGCCTTGGTTGACGCCGTGTCCACAAGGAAGTCATCGGCAACCGCAGATCGCAATGCGAAGAAAATCGCTGTTGGGGAACCCGCCAACGCTGCTTGAGAAATCGACGCAACCGAAGTTGCGCCATCGACGTACTGCTGCTCGCTGGTAATGGTGATGCCATTCGCTTTTGCTGCAGCTCGGAATGCTTCGGCCGAACCCACCGAATAACCGTCGCCCGGCTCCCAAATGAGGACAGCAGTCTTTGCGGTGCCCTTCAGACTGTTGGCGCTGGCATAGGCAACCGACGCCGAGACCATTGCGTTCTCCGACAGCGACACTCTCCAGACCATGTTGCCGATCGACGCCATGTCGAGCGCAGCATTGGTCACGCCCAGAATGGGAACGCCCGCGGACTGCGCCAACGGATCAGCAGCGACGGCGACAGGAGTCAGGGTCGGTCCAAGCACAATCGACGCACCGGCAGCGAGTGCCTTCTTCATGACATCAGCGCCGGCCTGCGGATCAGAAAGATCGTCGTAGGTCAACAACGCGATTGAACCCTTCCCGAGTTCATCGACCGCCAACACCGTGCCGTTCTGCTGAGCGACGCCATAGGGCGCAGCGCTGCCGGTGCTCGATGCGATCGAGGCAACGTTCATTGAGCCTTTGGTGCTTGAGGAAGAACTACAGGCAGCGGCACCAACGGCAACAGCGAGCGTCAGCGCAAGCGCGGGAAGGAGAACACGAAGACGAGTCATCAGGAAGTCAGGCGATCAGGAGATCGTGGATTCGATGGCCGCGATGATTTCGTCGGCTTCCGGATCGACGGTGGGACGGAAACGAGTGACCGAACCATCGGCGCCCACCAGGAACTTTTCGAAGTTCCACTGCACGTCGCCGGCGTCACCAGTGGCATCGGCAACGGCAGTGAGTTCGGTATACAGACGATGACGGGCATCGCCATTCACGTCGATCTTTTCGGTGAGCGGAAAGGTCACGCCATAGGTGGCCGAACAGAACTCGGCGATTTCCTCGGGCGTTCCCGGCTCTTGGCCCATGAACTGATTACAAGGGACACCGAGAACGGTGAACGAGTCGCTGCCGAAGCGCTTCTGCAGACGCTCGAGGCCCTCGTACTGCGGGGTGAGCCCGCACTTCGAGGCCACGTTCACAACGAGCACGGTTTGGCCGTCGGTGTCGGGCAGGGCCGATCCGTCGAGTGCGGTGAGGTCGGAAAGGTTCATGAGTTTTCTTCTTCCTGTTCGTTCTGGGGTTCGATGTCGGACGCAGTCTCGGGCGACCAGATGTGGCCGTCACGATAGGGCTCTTCACCATCAGTCGCGCGCCGACGGATGCCTCGGGTAATGAACACCAGAATCGCGCCCCCGATTCCCAAGAGTGAGATCCAGATGTTGATGCGGAACGGTCCAATCGTTGAGGCGGTATCGATTCGCAATGCTTCGATCCACAGCCGTCCAATGAAATAGCCGGCCACATAGAGCGGGAGGATGTTGCCCGGTCGCAGAACCCGTTTCTTGTCGACGTAGATCAAAAGCCCGCAAAGAGCGAGATTCCAAAGCATTTCGTACAGGAACGTCGGCTGGAAGACCGAATAGGCGATGTACTCGAGCGGGCGATGTTGCACATCGATCTGCACACCCCACGGCAAACTCGTCGGCTTGCCGAAAAGTTCCTGGTTCCACCAGTTGCCTAGACGGCCGATGGCTTGGGCCAGCGGGATGCCGGGAATGAGGGCGTCGAGACCAACCGACAGTCGCCACCCGCGTCGGTATCCCACCCAAACACCCACGGCGATACCCAGCGCCACGCCACCGGGCACGCCAAGACCGCCTTGCCAGATCTTGAACGCGTCGATCCAGCGACCTTGGTAGGAACGCCAGTCGGTGGCGACGTGATAGAGCCGCGCCCCGATCAGACCAGCGGGCACCGCCAGAAACGCGATCGAATAGACATCGTCAGGATTGCCGCCTCGATCGCGCCACCGCTTCCGACCCAATTCCACTGCAGCAAGAACGCCAAGAGCGATCATGAGTCCATACATGTGGAACGGTCCGAGCCGGTTCGACGACGGACTGGGGATCGAGGCGAGGAAGGAGATCATGAAATCAGAGCGACTCGTTGGCGATGGCGTAGAGGTCTTCGAAACCGGCGGTCACGGCTGACTCGAGTCCGAGCACCCCAGGCAACAGGTTGTCGCAATAGAACCGAGCAACGGTGATGCGCGCTCTGAGGTACTCGGCATCGCCGATTCCCGCATCGAGGTCGGCCTTCGCCGCCAATGCAGAGTCAGCGAGATAACGAGCACCGACCAACAAGCCGAACATGCGCAGGAACGGCGTAGCTCCGGAAAGGGCGTTGCGAACATCGGCGATGCCGTGTTCCATCAGCCACATCACCGTGTTGCGGACACAAGCCAACGATTCGTCGATGCGATCACGCACTCCGGTGAACTCAGCACCCGCCGCATCAAGACGGGCAACGAGAGAACTGATCTGTGTGAGGTAGTCGTCCATGACTCCCCCAGCTCGCATCGGCAGTTTGCGACCAACAAGGTCCATGGCCTGAATGCCGTTCGTGCCCTCGTAGATAGCAGTAATGCGAGCATCGCGATAGTGCTGCGAAACGCCAGTTTCTTCGATGTATCCCATGCCGCCGTAGATCTGAATGGCCAGCGAGGTGGCTTCGATACCCATATCGGTGCCGAAACCCTTCGAAACCGGAATAAGAAGTTCGACCAGTTCCTGATTGCGCGAACGAACATCGGGATCAGGATGATGCGCCGCCATATCAAGCGCGTGTGCATTCACATAAATGATCGCCCGCACTGCGTCGATGATCGAACGCATCGTGATCAGCATTCGCCGCACATCGGGGAGATCGATGATGTAACTCATGCCGCCGTCTTCCGGCGCAGGCAGTGCCGGAGCGCGACCCTGACGACGTTCCTGCGAATACTGAAGCGCATCCTGATAGGCGCGTTCAGCGAGCGCGAGACCTTCGAGACCAACCGACAAACGAGCACTGTTCATCATCGTGAACATGTAACTCATGCCGCGGTTTTCTTCGCCAATGAGATAACCGATCGCGCCGTCGTCTTCTCCGAATGACATGACACAGGTGGGCGAAGCTTTGATGCCCATCTTGTGTTCAATCGAGACAACTTTGACGTCGTTACGCGCGCCCAGCGAGCCATCGTCGTTCACGAGATACTTCGGCACGATGAAACACGAAATTCCCTTGGTGCCCGCGGGCGCATCGGGAGTGCGGGCAAGTACGAGATGGATGATGTTTCCGGCCAGATCGTGCTCGCCAAAAGAGATATAGATCTTCGTTCCACTGATGCGATAGGTGCCGTCGGACTGCGGAACCGCCTTGGTGCGGATCGCGCCAACGTCCGAACCCGCCTGCGGTTCGGTGAGGTTCATGGTGCCGGTCCAGTCACCGGTGACCATGCGCTTCAGATACTTCTCTTTCTGCTCCTCACTGCCGTGATGCATGAGCAGATCGATCGCACCTTGGGTAAGCAGTGGTGCCATCGAGAACGCCATGTTCGCTGAAGAGATGAACTCCTGCATGACGATGCCGACCAACCACGGGAAGCCGCCACCGTCGTACACCTCGGGGAACGGAACGCCGCCCCAACCCGCTTCGACATACTGGCGATAGGCATCGATGAACCCATCGGGCGTGCGCACTGTGTTGGTCGCCGGTTCGAACACCGAACCAACCGTGTCGCCGATCCGATTGAGCGGAGCAATGACGTCGGCAACGAAACGGGCGTTCTCCTCGAGCACACCCTTGATGGTGTCGGGATCGAGCGAAGAGTAGGCCGGCAATGCGCACAGACCGCCGAGATCGGTGAGGTGATCAAGGACGTAGTTCACATCGCGCAAGGGGGGTCGGTAGTCAGCCATCGCTGCAGGCTAGAGGCCCCTGACCGATCAATGTCGTGCCATGCTCTGCCCATGAGCGAACGGGTTGTCGAACTCTCCTGGCAGGGCCCCGATGGGATCGTTGCTGTCATCACCATGAACGATGGCGAGAACCGATTCGACCTCGATGTCGTCCGGCACTGGCACGAGCTCATCGATGAAGTCGCAGCCAAGGAGGGACCACTGGCGCTGGTCACCACCGGAACCGGCAAGTTCTATTCGAACGGTTTGAACCTCGACTGGCTCCTTTCGACCCCCGATCAGTCCCGGGAGTTCCTCCACGAACTCAATCGCCTGTGGGGTCGCATCCTCGGACTCGACTGCCACACCACTGCTGCAGTGAACGGCCATTGTTTTGGCGCCGGTGCGCTGCTTACCAGCGCTCATGACCGAATCACCATGCGCGCCGATCGTGGCTACTGGTGCATGCCCGAACTCGATCTCGCCCTTCCCGTGAGCGAGAAAATGGCCGGGCTTCTCTTGGCCCGTCTGCCCCGGACGGCCATCGCCCGTGCTCTGAACACCGCGCATCGCTTCACCGGACCCGATGCACTGGCGGCAGGCATCGCCGATGAAATCCTTTCTGAGGACGAGCTCCTTGCCGCCACCATTGCCCACTCCGCCATGCTCGCCACGAAATCCCGCGACGTCATCGGCGTCCACAAGCAAATGCTCTTCGGCGGCACCATCAGTGCACTCACGAGCGATCTCCGAAACGATTCCCACTAGCGTCTCGTTTCATGACTGATCATCGCGGTGCAATCGAGAATCTCCTCTATACCTACGCTGAAGCAATCGACGCTGGCGACTACGAAGCGATCGGCGCATTGTTTTCCCACGGTGCGCTCGCCGATGCGGACGGCACGCCGATGGTGGTCGGGGCTCAAGCAGTAACGGCCATGTACACCGCAACCACGCGCAAGTACGAAGACGGCACACCCCGCTCTCACCATGTCACGACCAATCCTCTGATTGAGATTGCCGATGACGAACTATCGGCCGTGTGTCGCTCGCGATTCACCGTCTTTCAGCAGACCGATGAACTGCCGCTGCAGCCAATTATTGCTGGTTCCTATACCGACACCTTTGAACAGGTCGACGGCAAATGGCGATTCGTTGAACGCCGTATGCGTCCGACGCTTTATGGCGATCTGTCGAAGCATCTTCTTATCGACGTCACTCCCCCGAAAGACTGATCGCCGTCCATGAACTCCACGAATTCGCTCTTCGACATCTCGGGCAAGACCGCACTCGTTACCGGGGGTAGCCGCGGAATCGGGCTCATGATCGCCCGCGGTTTCATCGACGCCGGAGCCAAGGTTGCGATTTCTTCGCGCAAGGCCGACGTATGCGACGCCGTCGCTGCCGAACTCGGTCCCAACTGCGTGTCGTTTCCTGCTGATCTTTCGACCGAAGCCGAATGCCTTCGACTCGCGCGCGCCGTTGGTGAATGGTGCGACGGTTCACTCAACATTTTGGTCAACAATGCTGGGGCCACGTGGGGGGCACCGTTCGATGACTTCGACGGCGCCGCGTGGGACAAAGTTATCGACATCAACGTCAAGGGTGTGTTCCACCTCACTCGTTTCCTTCATGCCGAACTGATCGCCGGCGCTTCGGCACCCGATCCGGCGCGCGTGATCAACATTGGTTCGGTCGACGGTATCGGCGTGCCCACACTCGAGACCTATTCCTATTCCGCCTCGAAGGCAGCAGTGCATCAGCTCACGCGAGTGCTGGCCAAGCGCCTTGCCGGTGAACACATCACCGTGAACGCGATCGCTCCGGGACCATTCGAATCGAAGATGATGGCCGCAACCCTTGAGAACTTTGGCGACTCCATCAAGGCTTCGGTGCCATTGCATCGAATCGGCGAACCATCCGATATGGCTGGCACCGCGATCTTCTTGTCATCGAAGGCAGGGGCCTACATCACTGGCGCGGTCATTCCCGTCGACGGCGGGCTCCTTCTCTGACTTCTCTGACGTCTCGTGCTCGCAGGCTTAGGTCAGGAAGATGAAGGCCACGAGCATGCCGACCACGAACAGCACGGCGAGGACGCCGAGGATCTTGGTGAGCATTCCGTTGCCCGGGTGCATGAGACCGAAATCGACAACGTCTTCTCGGCTGCGCTTGAGCCGGTAGTTGTTGTTCTGCGGCGTTCCGACCTTGGGAAGGTGGTGCTGCGGCTTGCGGGGTTTCTTGGTCTTCTTGTGGTTGGACACGGGGAGACGTTAGCCCCCTACCATCGGCGATATGACCGAACTTGGCCCCATGCCCCCGACACCAGATGTCGGCCCCGTGGCCACCGACTGCGGAACGCTCCAGCCCATTGCCCCGAATGTGTGGGCGTGGATCGGTGCAGGGTCAGGCTCCGACGCGGGAAATGCTGGAGTGATCGTCGAAGACGACTGCATCACCGTGATCGACACCCTGATGGCCCCGTCGGCAGCCCGAGCCCTCAACAACACGTTGTCCGAACGGTTCGGCCTTCCGATCAAACATGTCGTCTACACCAGCAGTCATCTTGAATCAGTCGGCGGTTCGGCGGTGTTCTGGATGGCCGCTCGTTACGGACGCACGCAGACCAACGTCTTGCTCGATCAGCCCGCCCCCATCGAGGCCTACCTCCGACTCGCACCTGAATTCGCTCATGACTACGACACCAATCCCCGCACCGCCGAAGTCCCCTTTGCCACCCGACCTGTCTCTCATGTGGTCGATGTCGCGGCCTGGCTCACACCCATGGTGCTGGCTCTGCCCGTATGTGGTCAGCAAAGTGAGAACCTCGTGATTCTCGTTCCGTCCTCCGGCGTGATGTTCGCCGGAGCGTTTGTCAGCATCGGTACCACCCCCAACGCGTGGGACGGCGATCCGGTCACCTGGGCCGACACCATCGGGGAACTCACTGAACAGGTCGGTGCCACTGGTGTTGTCGTGCCCGGTCGCGGGCCCATCGGTGCGACCCGGCATCTGCAACTTTTGCAGGCCTATCTCTACGCGTGCGATGACGCCGAGGGAGACCCGAGTCGGATCGCCGCCGGCCCGTGGGATGACTGGACCGGCCGCGACCTCGATGCGGTGAATGTCGAACGGGCCGCCCGTCTGGCTGTCGGCGACCGCGGCGTTCCCCGTACCATGCTTGAACGGCTGGGCCTGGGGGACGACTGATGGACGATCAAGCGAAGAGCAATAAGCCGCATGAGTGGGTGAAGCCCGAAGTCGAACAGGTCGCCATTCCCGCCGCCACCGTCGTGCTCGTTCGCGATGGCGCCGATGGAGTCGAAGTTCTCCTTGCTCGCCGCAATTCCAAGATCTATTTCGCTGGCGGAGCATGGGTGTTTCCGGGCGGACGCATCGACGACGAAGACCACGGCGAGAACTTCAGCGGTGAACCGTTCGACGAAGCCCACGACGAGTTCCTCGATGTCGCTCGACGAGCGTGTGTGCGCGAAGCCGCCGAGGAAGCCGACGCACTCATCAACGCCGACGATCTCGTGTTCATGTCGCACTGGACTCCCCCGCTTGAAGCACCCAAGCGTTTCTCGACCTATTTCTTCATGGGTCCTGCACCTACCGAAACGCTCACCGCCGACGGCGGCGAGATCCACGAGTTGGCCTGGATGCGTCCCGGCGACGCCATGCGCCGTCGCAACGAAGGCGACATCGAACTCATCCCACCAACGTTCATAACTCTGGCATTGCTTGAGCGATTCGCCTCTTCAGCCGATGCACTCACGCACTACCGGGACAACTCTCCCGAATACTTCGTCACCAAGTTCACCCGCAACGACGGCTACAACATCGCGTTGTACACCGGCGATGCGGGCTACGAAGCTGCTGACGCATCGGTTCCCGGTTCCCGTAATCGCTTGCGTATGGGCGAAGGCGACTGGGTCTACGAAAGAGACGTCTGGTGATCTGGGCATTCGTGGCGGCACTTCTCGCCGTTCCCATTGGGGTCTTTCTCATTCGGCCCCGCATTCGCGGCCTGTTCGGCGGAGACTTCCAAGGAATCAAGACCGAGGCATTCATCGCGCCGATCCTCACCCTTACGGTGTTTCTGTGCGCATTCGTTGTCGCTCAGGCAACCGCCACCTACCAGCGAGCCAGTCAAAGCGCGAGTGCTGAGGGTTCCGCTGTCCAACTGCTCTACGAAAACGCCGGAATGCTTCCCGATGGAACCGGACAAAATCTGCAGGCGGCATCGGTCTGTTACGCCCGTGCCGTGCATCACCTCGAATGGGCGGCCATGGACAATCACCAGTCCTCGCCCGTGGTCGACCAATGGGCGCAGCAATTCAATGAAGAAATCCCCAAGGTCACGTCGGGGCCCGGAGCCATCGTCGGACAGGTCGTCGGCTTAAACCGCACGCAGTCCGAGGCGCGAATGACTCGACTGAACGAAGCCTCGCCCCATCTTCCGATCCTGACGCTCGTGCTCATGATCATCGCCGTGGTTGGCGTCGTACTCATTCTCACGTCATTCGCCATTCCCGATATGCGACGCAGAGTGCTTCTTGGTTTGGCGTTCTCTCTCGCGTTCCTACTGGGCGGCACGTTGTATTTAGTGGAAACCCTCGAAGAACCGTTCTCTGGGCTCATTCAGGTGGAACCCACCGTGATCACCAAAGTCGAAACCAACCTTGGTCAACAGTTCATGATCACCTACCCCGGCGCGCTGCTTCCGTGCGATGCCGACGGCACTCCGGTCTGATCAACCAGAGGTAACTCAGAACTAACAGCCGCACATCCCGCCGCCACAACCGTGGCCTCCAGCTCGCGGCATCGGTGCCGGCGCGGCCGAGGACGCCGACGAAGAGGAACCGCCAACCGTGGCGAACACGCTCAGGAGGCGGCGCGAACCAACATGCCCGTTAGGACAATCGATGGGATCGGAGGCCTCGGCCATCGAGCGCCGGGCTTCAAACGTGGTGTCGCATTCGGGGCACTTGTAGTCATAAAGCGGCATGAGCGAACCCTAGATCAGTGCGGAACCATGCCGCCGTCGGCGAGGATGCATTGGCCGGTGACGAAACTTCCGGCATCGGAGGCCAGCAGCAGCGCCGGGCC
>JBAXGZ010000043.1:0-18191 GCA_037139155.1 Actinomycetes bacterium
AACTGTTCTTTGGCAATCGAGTTGGCCGTGATTTGACCCTTCAATCGATCGTTCTCTTCGCGAAGGGCTTCATTCTCTGTCTTCAGATCACTCTGATCGAACGTGCTGTTCCACGCGTTCCGGAACGGACTGAAAACTGTTGATGCTGCGTCGCCGATGGGCGACAGCACGGTGAGAATTCCACTGCGCACCGACATGATTGGCCCGGATCCCCGTCCATCAAGAGTCAGCAGAAGAACCGCGGACAGCAACAAGAGAGAAATGGTGATGCGTGCCCGCCCACCGCGACGTGACGATGCCATAGTCCGGTTCGACTCAGCGGATGGTCGAGGAGAAGAGCACGCCCTTCAATGCGTCGAACTCCTCAAGCGACTGACCTGATCCGATAGCGACAGCGAAGAGGGGGTTCTGGGCAATCACGATAGGCATTCCGGTTTCGTGCTCGAGCCGCTGACTGATGCCGTGGAGCAGCGCTCCTCCACCGGCCAGGACAACACCCTGTTCCATAATGTCGGCTGATAGTTCGGGCGGAGTCTTATCCAACGTCACTTTGACAGCATCGACAATGGCGGCGACGGGTTCCTCGATTGCTTCGCGAATTTCTTCAGTAGTTGTAACGATGGTCTTGGGAAGTCCGGTGACTAAATCGCGACCTCGGATCTCGGCGTGTAGTTCGATCTCGAGAGGCCATGCTGACCCGAGAGCCATCTTCACTTCCTCAGCTGTGCGCTCTCCGAGAGCCAGGCTGTATTCCTTCTTGATGTAGTTGATGATTGCCAAATCAAGCGCATCGCCACCGACGCGGGCGGACTGGGAGGTGACAACGCCACCGAGAGAAATAACTGCAACCTCGGTCGTGCCGCCGCCGATGTCGACGATCATGTTCCCGGTTGGTTCCTGCACCGGAAGACCTGCACCAATAGCGGCCGCCATGGGCTCTTCAATGATGTACGCCGGCTTGCGAGCACCAGCAAACTCAGCCGCTTCTTGGACGGCGCGTTGTTCGACCGGCGTGATACCCGAAGGCACACAAATAACCATGCGAGGCTTCGCCCATTTCGACGTGTGCACTTTTTGGATGAAATAGCGGAGCATCTTCTCGCAGATATCGAAATCTGCGATCACTCCGTCTCGCAGTGGACGGATCGCTTGAATGTGCGCAGGCGTGCGTCCGATCATCCGCTTTGCTTCGGCACCAACGGCTACCGGCCGACCATCCTTGATGTTGACCGCGACGACTGAAGGTTCGTTAAGGACGATCCCCTCGCCACGCACGTAGATCAGCGTGTTGGCAGTTCCCAGATCAACTGCCATATCCCGTCCGACGATGTTGGACAGTGAGTCACGAGATGCAATTGAGTTAGAGATGCTGGAGGAGATCGAACTGAAGATGTTCCCGGCCATGGGGTGAGCCTCCCGTTGGAGCTCTGGGCCTGTCGCTCGGTGAGGAGGCGACGACAAAGGTGCGGATCAAGCAGAAAAGACGACAACGGTCCCAAGGAGCCATCGCGCCGCTGCGCGTGGCCCTCTCCGTCCCTGCTGAAGGCTACTCCGCAGGCATTGTCAGACCAACTGACCTCGGAATCAGAGACCCGGAAAGAACAGCGAGATCTCTCGTTGGGCCGCTTCCGGGCCATCGCTACCGTGGATGAGATTCTCAGTGAAGAGGATTCCCAGATCCCCACGAATGGTGCCAGGAGCAGCATCGCGAGGATTGGTCGCCCCGATCATTGTGCGAACGACCTGCCACGTATCTTCGGGGCCCTCGATGACGGCCACGAGGGCAGGCCCCCGAGTAATGAACTCCACCAGTTCACCAAAGAACGGCTTCTCGGCGTGCTCTCCATAGTGCTGTTCGGCGGTCGCTCGATCGATGGTGCGCAGTTCAGCGGCAGCCAAGGTCAGGTTGCGACGCTCGAACCGAGCAAGGATTTCCCCGACGAGGCCACGTTCGACGGCGTCAGGTTTGCAGATGATGAACGTACGATCCATGTGCGAAACGCTAGACCACGAGCTCGCCGGGAAGCGATTCCCCAGAATTACGCCCGATCAATCAGTCCGCCGTGAAATCTCCTCGACCGCGGTGCGCGCTGCCCCAGCCACATACAGGGAACCGGTAACAAGAATGACGTCGTCATCGGTTGAAAGATCGATGGCGCGCTGCACTGCAGTGGCGACATCGTCGATTTGCTCAACAAACACTCCCATCGCACGCACGACGGCGGCGATATCACTGGCAGGAACCGCACGCGGACTTGTCGGAGTGCAGGCGATGACCAGGTCGGCGTCACGCACGTTCAACGACTCAAGCATCTCGACCACATCGCGACCACCGAGCATTCCTACGACCAGCACGCGTCGCCCGGCAACATCGAACTCATCGCGCAATGTTTGCGCCGCAACTTTTGCACCATCAGGGTTGTGAGCGCCATCGAGGATCACTAACGGTGAATGAGAGACCACCTCGAAACGACCAGGCATGGTGACCGAGCGAAACGCCTCCGAGACAACGGTGTCGTCGAGCGCTCGGTCGAAGAACGCTTCGACCGCGACAACCGCTACTGCCGCGTTGTCGGATTGATGGGCTCCATGCATCGGAACAAGCAGATCCTCGTACACGCCGAACGGTGTGCGAACGTCAATGAGGTGCCCACCTACGGCGTAGAGATCGCTGACAACCTCGAAGTCGGGCCCGACCGCATAGGTACGCTCTGGTCCTTCAGTCTCGAAGATCGCCCGAAGTTCCGGATCAGTCACACCGGTGACAAGGGTGCAGGTTTCGGTGATGATCCCGGCCTTCTCCGTGGCAATGGCCTGCTCCCACTCCCCCTCGCCGTCGGTATGGTCTCTTCCGATGTTGGTGATGACAGCAACATCGGCGTGACAGACATTGGTTGCGTCATACCGACCGAGTAACCCGACCTCGATGACGGCGACATCGACAGCCGATTCGGCGAACCACACCAGCGCAGCCGCGGTCAGAAGTTCAAAGAATGAAGGGGTGCTCCCCGACAGCGGAGCGACCCGAGCGATATCGGTCATCACCGTGGCGAACTGCTCATCGGTGATGGGAGTTCCATTCCAACAAATTCGCTCGTTGATCCGCTGAAGGTGAGGACTGCTGTAGGTGCCAACAGACAGACCATGTTCAACAAGGAGTGCCGTGATCATTCGAGCGGTCGAACCCTTGCCGTTCGTTCCTGTGACGTGGATAACTCGGAACGAATCCTGCGGATCGCCAATGACGCCCACCAAAGAGCGCATGTGGTCCAAGGAAAGACCGTGGATCAGCCCCGCCTTCGCCTCGAGGTTGATGTGACTGTCGAGATACGCGAGTGATTCGTTGAAGTTCACAGAGCCATTCGCAGTGTGGTCATGGGTCGTCGGTTACGACGCAGCGCGTCGAGGACGATTGGTTCGCGGCGTGGCGGCACGTGTAATGAACACTGGCTCGGTCTTCTCGAGCACGACCTCAGCACCAATGATGACCTTGGCGATGTCTTCACGACTTGGAAGGTCGTACATAATTTCGAGAAGCACGTCTTCGAGAATCGCACGCAAACCGCGAGCCCCTGTGCCACGAATGAGGGCTTGGTCGGCAACTGCATTGAGCGCCTCGGGGGTGAACTCAAGTTCCACCTCTTCAAACTCAAAGAACTTCTGGTACTGCTTCACCAATGCGTTGCGAGGTTCGACGAGAATCTCGACGAGCGCCTCGCGATCAAGATTGGCGACTGCTCCGATGACAGGGAGGCGCCCGATGAATTCTGGGATGAGACCAAACTTCAGAAGGTCTTCAGGAAGGATGCTTTTGTAGAGCGCTCCGACATCGGTCTTCTCGGAACGAAGTTCGGCGGAAAAGCCGACGCCCTTCTTTCCAATTCGACTCTCGATCAGTTTGTCGATTCCAGCGAACGCACCACCACAGATGAAGAGGATGTTGGTCGTGTCGATTTGAATGAATTCCTGATGCGGATGCTTACGACCACCCTGAGGAGGAACTGAGGCTGTCGTACCTTCAAGGATCTTGAGAAGCGCTTGCTGCACTCCTTCACCAGAGACGTCGCGAGTGATCGAGGGGTTCTCGGCTTTACGGGCCACCTTGTCGATCTCGTCGATGTAGATGATTCCGGTCTCGGCCTTCTTGACGTCGTAATCAGCAGCCTGGATCAGTTTCAGGAGAATGTTCTCAACGTCTTCGCCCACGTAGCCGGCTTCAGTAAGAGCAGTGGCATCGGCGATCGCGAACGGGACATTGAGCATTCGCGCCAACGTTTGAGCGAGCAGCGTCTTTCCACACCCGGTTGGACCAATGAGCAAGATGTTCGACTTCGCCAGTTCGACGTCGTCGCGCTGCGCGGCGCCGTACTGCACTCGGCGGTAGTGGTTGTAGACCGCAACGGAAAGGATCCGCTTGGCCTGAACCTGACCGACGATGTAGTCGTTCAAGAACTCGAAGATCTCGACCGGCTTCGGCAGTTCTTCAAGAGACAACTCTCCGGTCTCGGAAAGTTCCTCTTCGATGATCTCGTTACAAAGGTCGATGCATTCGTCGCAGATGTACACACCCGGACCCGCGATCAGTTTCTTGACCTGCTTCTGGGACTTCCCGCAAAACGAGCACTTCAGAAGTTCGCCACCATCTCCGAACTTGGCCACGTTGGGGTACCCCTTGGTCTGTTGAGTCTTAGCGAATGGCCGTGATCGGACCGCTCGTGTCGGCGAGCTCCCGGATGGAGATCACCTCATCGATGATGCCGTAGTCCTTCGCTTCCTCTGCAGACATTACAAAGTCCCGGTCGGTGTCCCGGTGGATCTTCTCTTGGGTCTGGCCCGTATGGAAGGAAAGCACCTCTTCCAGGAGGGACCGGATACGCAGAATCTCCCTTGCCGCAAGCTCAATATCGGTGGCTTGACCCTGGGCGCCGGCGTAGGGCTGATGGATCAAAATACGGGCGTGCGGGAGGGCAAGGCGCTTTCCGGGGGTGCCGGCGGCCAGCAGAACGGCAGCAGCCGAGGCTGCCTGACCGAAGCAGATCGTCATGATGTCGGGCTTCACGAACTGCATGGTGTCGTAAATCGCCATAAGGGCTAGAACATCGCCACCGGGACTATTGATGTAGATGTTGATGTCCTTGTCGGGATTTTCCGACTCGAGGTGAAGCAACTGAGCACAGATCAAGTTGGCAACGGTGTCATCGATCGGGGTGCCGATGAAGATGATGTTCTCCTTCAGCAACCGCGAGTAGAGATCAGCCGTAATGGTCTGGCCGCGACTTGTCTCGTAAATAACGGTCGGATTCGGGATGTAGTTGCTGATCTTCAGATTGGCCAGGCCGCTGGTCTCGGTCACTCGGTTTCGTCCTCCTCGGACGCTGGGGTTTCGACGACGGTATCGCCATCCTCATCATCTGCGACCTCGAGATCGGCAAAAACAATGCTGTTCCCGGCCTCGTCGGTAATGGTCACTGACTCGGTGAGCCAATCAAGGGCCTTGCGCTTGGAGATATCGACCTTCAACGCAGGAAGGTGCCCAGCGCCGGTGAGTTGTTCACGCACGACTTCGGCGTCCTGTTGGACCCGGGCAGCCACTGCCTCGAACTCAAGGTCGAGATCCTCTTCGAGGACAGCGATGGCCTCGGCAAGGGCGATGGCCCGCAGCGCGAGATCGACCCGCGCAGAGCGGTCAGCAGTTGACTTGAGTTCGTCAAGAAACTGTTCAGTATCGGTTCCGGAGAACTGCAGCCACTGCTCAAGGGAAAGACCTTGGGCTTGGAGACGCATCGCCATGTCCTGCAGACGCTCGTTCATCTCGGCAGCGATAAGCGGCTCGGGAAGATCCTCGGTGACGAGATCAGCCAGTGCTTCGCCGATCTTTTCTCGCACGATCATCTGTGATTGCGCCTTACGAACCTCGGTCATCCGAGTCACGAGATCGTCGCGCCATGCCACCATTGTCTCGAATTCGGAGGCTTGAGCCGCGAATTCATCGTCGAGTTCGGGGAGCACCTTGGCCTTGACTTCGGTCACGGTCACATCGAAGTGGAGTGGATCTTCCTCTTCGCCATTGGGGTGAGGAGCATCGAACGATCGCGTGTCGCCGGCCGATGCGCCGACGAGTTGCTCATCAAGTTCAGGAACGATGCCGGCAGAACCAACCTCGTAGAGATAGGCGCTAGCAACGAGGCCTTCGAGGACCTCGCCATTTTGAGAACCTTCGATATCGACGGTCACGTAATCGCCGGTATCGGCAGAACGCTCAACCACTTCGAGATCGCCGTACTGGTTCCGGAAACGCTCAAGCTGCGCATCGATTTCTTCATCAGACGGCGTCGTTGAGGGGATTTCGATCGCGAGATCGGCGTATCCAGTGATTGTCACGACCGGACGCACCTCGACGATGGCATCGAACTTGATCGTTCCCGATTCCGCTCCATCGATGATCTCGATATCGGGCGGGGCGATGACATCAACCTCGTTGGCAAGCACCGCCTCGGAGTAATACTCCGGCAGTGCATCGTTCAATGCTTGAGCACGACCGGCACCAGCGCCGATATGTGACTCAAGGACCCGACGGGGTGCTTTTCCGGGCCGAAACCCAGGAATGCGCACCTCACGGGCGATCTTTTTGAACGCCGCATCAACGGCTGATTCGAATTCCTGCTCGTCGACCTCGACGGACAGCTTGACCTTGTTGCCCTCGAGGGCTTCGACAGTTGCTTTCACAGGAGGGCGAGTCTACCGGTGTCATTCGAGACCACGTCCATCCGAGAAATTCGGCGCTGATTCGCGTTGCGCCCGCCACTGAGCCGAGACCAACGAGAACTACCTGTACGCTGACCGAGCCGGGGAATGGCGCAGTTTGGCAGCGCGCCTGCTTTGGGAGCAGGAGGCCGGGAGTTCGAATCTCCCTTCCCCGACTCGTGCACAACCGAAATCAAACGATCTGGAGCACCCGTGGACTCTGGAATCACCGATGCATCACAGACCACTGAAGCATCACAGACCACCGACGGATCAATGACCGCGTCCTCTCGTTCGGTGGGTGACGCTCCAGTGGAGACGTCCGATCGCGATCGCAATGTTCGCTGGCTTGCGGCGGTGCTTTCGTTGACGGTCGGCGCCGTGCACTTCGGCTACGCACCGCATCACCTCGCCGATGATTGGGCTCACGGCTGGTTCTTCATGCTGATCGCCGCCTACCAATGCATCTTCGCCGTGCTCATTGTTGCCCGGCCACGGCGTTGGCTCTGGGCCTCGGCCGTCGTGATCAACCTCGCGGTTATCGGGACTTGGCTCGTCTCGCGCACAGTAGGCCTCCCCTTTGGTCCCCAGGAACTTCGCGCCGAGTCGTTCTCGACCCCCGACATCGTGTGCTCGATCCTCGAAGGGGCGATCATCCTCATCGCTGTTGTCGCCCTCGCGTTCCCCGCTGTTCTTCAGCGACGCTCCCGCGACCGGATTTCATTTACCTTTGCGTCACTCGCATTCGGCACCGTTGCTGTGGTGCTCGGTGCGCTGATGCTCACACCGACCTACACCGCCGCCCACGAAGCCGCCGGACATGCCCATGGCGAGGCCTCAGCCCTGACCGGATCGACACCGTGCGAACTCTCAGGTCCACCCGCTTCACCAGGCCAGGTAGCACTTGATGCCGAGGGGCACAGCCACCGTGGTCCCTCGCCGCAAGTGGTGCTGACCCGTGCCGAGCGTGTGCAACTCACAGCCCAGCAAGAACAGGCCCGGTCAGTGGTCCTGAAGTACCCAACCGTGGCCGACGCCGAGGCTGCTGGCTACAGAAAGTCGACCGCGTTCGTTCCCTGTATCGGGGCGCACTACACAAATATGCGGCTCGCCCTGAAATTCGATCCGGCTCGTCCTTCCGAGCTGCTCTTCGACGGCACCGCCCCCGATTCGAAAATCGTCGGCCTGAGTTACTTGGTCTGGAACCCAGGCGGCGCCCCTGAAGGTTTCGCAGGCGCAAACGATTCGTGGCATCAGCACAACAACAATGGCGGCCTCTGTCAGAAGGGTGGAGTCGTTGTTGGAGCGGAAGCGATGAGCGCCGAGGACTGCGAAGCGCTCGGGGGTCGAAAGGTCGCACTCAACGACGTGTGGATGTTGCACGACTGGATCGTCCCGGGTTGGGAGTGCTCATGGGGAGTATTTGCTGGCGAGTGTCCTGAACTCGGGGGGCGGACCGGCGGCACCGCATGGGACGAACCCGCGCCCGGCTCAATTGGTGCCGAATTGGCCTCGACGAACTGAACCCCCGGCGCGCTGCGATAACGTCTCCTCACCCGCGGGTGTAGCTCAATGGCTAGAGCACCGTCCTTCCAAGTCGGCTATGAGGGTTCGATTCCCTTCACCCGCTCCACTCTCACGATGGACCCCAACGGGGTCCATCGTCGCGCTGGGGCGGCACGCGGAATCGGGAGGAGGAGCGGCGTGACACTCCGCACAGTCCCAACCCGCGTGTCATGGAGATCGCGTCACTAGTGTCGGGCTGGTGAAGGCAACCTCTATCGGCCACGCCGGAATGCTCATCGAGACTGCCGATGTCTCGATCGTGTGTGACCCTTGGTTCCTTCCCGCATTCCACGGTTCATGGTGTGTGTTCCCGCGTAACGACCGGCTCTCGAATGAACTGATGGATCGAATCGAGTCGGCCGATTATCTGTACATCTCGCATATTCACGGCGATCACCTCGACGAACCTTGGCTGGCGAATCACATCAACCGGACCGCCACCATCCTTCTCCCCGACTTCCCAACCCATGAACTCGAAAATCGCCTTCGCGATCTCGGCTTCGTTCATTTCGTTCGCACCACCAATGGCCGAGAGATTGATTTGCTCGGCAGCACACGCGCCGCCATCCATTGCGAAATCTCGATTACCGATGGACCCGGTGGAGACTCAGCACTTGTGGTTGCCGACTCATCAGGTCGGATAGTGAACCAAAATGATTGCCGAACCCACGACACTGCCGCCCTCGCCTCTCATGGTCCGATCGATCTGCATTGGCTGCAATACAGCGGAGCGATCTGGTACCCGATGGTCTACGACGAACCTGCCGACGTCATGGGTGAACTCATCGATGCCAAAGTCGACAGTCAGTTCACCCGAGCACTCCGGTATGTCGAAACACTCAACGCCCGTGCGGTCGTTCCCAGCGCCGGTCCCCCGGCATTCCTCGACCCTGATCTGTTCGGCCTGAACGTCATAACGGGAGAGGAATTGAGCATCTTCCCCGACCAAACCGCATTCATGGAACGCCTGTCCGACTGTGGGCACACCGGGATCCTCGCCATCCCGGGAACGTGTATCGAAGTTGCACCAGACCGGATCGATGTCACCCATCCATGTTCCTCTGCTGATCTCCGCTCGATCTTCGAGGACAAAGAGTCCTACCTGCGTGAGTACCAAGCTGACTGGCTTCCCTTTATCGAAGATCAGAAAGCGAGTTGGAGTGACCCAACCACCGATCTCGTCGAGGTACTCAGCGCATGGTGGGAGCCATTGCTCGCCATTGCCCCGACACTGCGCCAAAGAGTCGGCACGGTGTGCTTGCTCGATCTCGGAGATCTCAAGATCGCCATCGACTTCCCAAATGGCACGGTGTCAGAGTGGGATGGAAGTGCTGTCGGTTTCCGCTTCACCATCGATCGACGTCTCGTCGAAACTGTGGCCGCCCAGCGAGCAGTTGACTGGAGTAATTCGTTATTTCTCTCTTGTCGATTTTCGGCCTGGCGCGAGGGTCCATTCAACGAATACGTCTACAACTTCTTCAAATCTCTCTCCGAAGAACGAATGCAGCGGACCGAAGCTGAGGCTCTTCGGAAAACCGATCCCGACCGCGGAGGAATCGCCGAGGAAGACATCCGCATCGGAGACTGGATCGTGCAACGTACATGTCCACACCGAGGGGCCGATCTTGAAGTGTTCGGCCAGATCGAGGGCAACGAATTGGTGTGCACATTGCACGGCTGGAGATTCGATTGCCAAACCGGTACGTGCATCACTGCCGAGGAGCGAACACTTCGCATTCGGCCAGCGACTGACGCCTCTTAGCGTTCGTGTGACGCTTCTCCCACCGAACGAACCCGCCCATCTCCGTGGGTGAACAGCACGTCGTTGTAGGCCTGACCGGGTCCGACAACATCAAACAGTTCCGGCACATGAAAACCGACATAGACCGCCTTGCGATTCGCAGTCGGAGAACTTGGTGGCGGAGCGGCATGCAAGACGTGCCCGAAATGAACCGTGACGTCGCCGGGCCGCGCATCCACCGCGACCACCGGTAAGCCATCAATCTGGGACATGTCGAGTGATTGTGCAGCGTGATGATGTGAGCCAGCCAAGAACCAGAGTTGACCGTTCTCAGCGCTCGCTTCATCGAGTTGCACACCAATATTTAGCCCTGGACACAGAATGAAATGACCGCCCATTCCGCAATCGCGATGCCAAGGAAGATCGGAAAGACCTTCAACCACAGAAGGGTTCTTGATCACGACGCCCAGCCCGTCGAGTCGATCAGGACACGACCTCAACGGAACACCGGCCAACGATGCCACCAGCATCAAGCGCTCGTCACCGGCAAGATCAGCGAAGACCTGATCCCGTTCCGCGAGGTACGTGACTCGGCAACAGACTTCGTTTCCCTCAGAATCTTTGGCCCACCACGAACGCTTGTCGTCCGGTGAAGAAGTTGCCTTCTCCCTTTCAACGACTCGATTCATCTCTGCGATCTCGTCAGCAGAGAAGACATCGCGTAAAACGAGATAGCCGCAGGTTGCAAGGAAATGACTCATCTCTTCGACATCATCAGAAAGCTCAAACGACTGATCAAGTCGCAATGGAGCGCCGGATCGGCCAACAAAGAGCGACGACTCAGTCAATTCATAAATCGGACGATCGAACCAGAGCGACTGAAGCACCGGCTCCCATGCGACTAGGTGCTCGAATGTTCCATTTTCGAGCACGACACGACCGCCATACAGCAGACCGAAAACCGACCAAGTTTCGTTCACGAGATCGCTGAAAGATTCTCGAGAGAGCACTGCGGTCAGCCCTGGGGAACGACCTTCAACTACTTCGAAATCATTTCCACTCGACCGATAGGTCCACGCCGAGTCGTCGACCACAAAGGAAATTGACCGACCTACGGGCATCGATCTCGCTGCCGCTGCACCTCGACCATTGCGAAGGAAACCTTGCACGGTCTCGCTATGGAACGTATCGAAGTCAATTTCGTTGACCACGCCAAGTGTCATCGTCCTACCCCCGTAGCGTTTCGAAACAACGGAAACTCCTCGAAGAGTATCAATCGGTCGCTGAATTCGCTTCGACGACCTTCCGATCGATATCAAGCCAACGGTCATCTAGCCATCCTTCGAAGGCTTCGCCGGTTGGTAGCGAGGTTCTCTCGTCGACTTCGAGAACAACTCGTGCGGCTGGTCCACCCAGGGATAAGCGACGGCGGACTCCGGCGAATGTGTCGAGCCCATCGAAACCGACATGCCACATGATGACGACATCTGCGTCGGGAACCTCTTCAAGAAGAGCCGATGCTCCCGAGGAGCGCGGTGGAAGAAGCCGTTGAAGATTCCGCATCTTCTCGTGACGCTCAGGAGCGCGTCGCTCGAGGCGGGCGACCAGTCCAATCCGCTTTTCGTCGCTCGTACGAGTGCCCTCGGGGAAGATGACCGCAACATCGCGAGTACCCATATTCGATGCCATCGCCTTGATGCCGGCGATCTCCTGACGCAACGCCGCAGATCCGCGGTCAACGAAATAATTCGGTATGCGTTGGCCCACGATGTCGAGGCACGGGTCGAAGAGCAATTCTTTCTTCATCACATAACGAGGGAATCGCTTTGCCAGCGAACCAAAGATCCACGCGCTCACAAGCGCATCACCGAGGCTGGCGTGGCGCCCGAAGCAAATCAACCGACCAGCAGGCAGAGCCTCAACTCCTTCAACCTCGATCTTGAGTCCGCACGTGATTCGTAGAGCAACGATTAATCGTTTTGCCCACCAACGCTGCAGCGCGTAGTTCGCACGGTGGTTGCGGGCCTGACCGGTGAACCACAAAACCACTGATCCAAGAATTCCCATGGTCTCGAGCCAGAGCCACAGCCATGCAAACGCCAGCAATCGGAAGGTGGGAAGGCGCCAGTTCCTACTCAGAAGGTCGAACACAACCGATAGGAGCACCCACACCGGAAGAAGCACAGTGAGCAACAATGCGCCGAGCACGACACCGAAGACAGTTATCGGACGTCGCACCCATGTTCTGCTCACCTCGTCATGGTAGTGAGATGAGCCCTTCCCCATCGGACCCGTCGCCTATCGCCGGGCCATGAATGGTCCGTGCGGTACCGTGACAGACATCACAGTGATTGGAGTTTCCGGTGTCGACGACACAACTCGTTCCCGAAAAAGATCCCAGCGCCTTCCTCACCGCTACTCGTCGAACGATGGACGGTGGCCTTCCCGTCGGACCGGCAACTCATCTGGCCGCCGAGCGCGAGAGGTTGTCGACGCTCAGGTGGTCCGAGTTTGACGTGAAGCAACTCGGCTCAACGCTTGGCGCGGAGATTTCCGGAATAGACCTGCGAGTTGACCTCGACGATGCGGTCATCGCCGAGATCCAACGAGCTCTCGACGATTACAAGGTCATTTTCTTTCGCGACCAACCAATGAGTTCCGAAGAACACGTTGCCTTCGCCCGCTGTTTCGGCTCACTGGAAGTTCATCCGTTTATACCTTCGAACACTGGCATTCCGGAACTTGTCCGTTTCGAAAAGACCGCCGAGGTAGCCGGATTCGAGAATTCTTGGCACCACGATGTGACGTGGCGCGAGTGCCCATCAATGGGAGCGATCCTCCACGCCATCGAGGTGCCACCGGTGGGTGGAGACACGCTCTTTTCCGACATGGGTGCTGCCTACGATGGACTCTCCGATGAAGTGAAAAACACGATTGCCACTCTGACCGCTGAACACGACTTCATGAAGAGTTTCGGCCACACCGTCCCCGAAGATCGCAAGGCCGACACTCGAAAGATGTTCCCAATCGTCGAGCACCCAGTGGTCATTACTCATGAACGCACCGGTCGGAAGTTGCTTTATGTGAACCGCAACTTCGTGAACCGCATCGTTGGTCTTCCCGAGGACGAAGGCAATGCGCTCCTGAGCCATCTCTGTGACCAGGCGGCAACCTGCGAATACCAGGTGCGATTCCAGTGGCAACCGGACTCCATCGCCTTCTGGGACAACCGTGCGGTGCAGCACTACGCGTCGAGCGATTACTGGCCACAGCGACGAATCATGGAACGAGCCAGCGTCGTCGGTAGCCGTCCTTCCCGCTAGCGACTGCTTTCCTTCACATGGCGTGAGCGGTTCCCTCAGCCAAGGGAATCGCCGTCGGGGTGGATCGGAGTCGATCCCGAACCCGCTTGACCGGGATGCACGCGACCACGACCGCTCCGATCGCCATCACCGGGATCATCACCGTGAAACCATGCGCCAACGCACTCGCGAACGCCGATTCAATCTGCTCACGAACCCCATCGGAGAGCGCAGCGATCTGGGTCGGGGCACCCTGAATGGAATCAACGGGGAAATCTGGCAAGCGCTCATGGACCCCATTGAGAAGTGAATTTGTGAAGATTGTTCCGACGATGGCCACGCCAAGTGAGTTGCCGAGCAATCGCGCCAGCATGATCGTCGAGGTTGCCATGCCTATGTCGGCAGGCGCAGTAAACCGTTGGATCACGTACAGCAGAGTCTGCATCACGAATCCAATACCGACTCCTACGACCATCGCGGACCCGACCACGAACACAGTCGGTGTTGTTGCCGTGATCGACGACAACATCACCATTCCCAGAGTTGCAGAAACCATTCCGAAGAACGGCACCACCACATGTCCACCGCGACGGTCGGTGATCTGACCGGCAATGATTGTGCAAATTCCAGAGGTCACTGCGAACGGAGCAAGAAGCAGTCCTGCTCGAGTCGCATCGATCCCTCTCACTGCCTCGAAGAACAGCGGTGGGTAAACGATGGCTGAACCGAACGCCATCCCGGCGATCAGGTTCGCCGAAAGCGAGAGGGCTCTTACTCGCCCTGAAATCACCCGAAGGGCGAGGATCGGTTCCAATGCTCGGCGCTCATGGAGAACAAAGAGCAGAACGAGGACGACCGAAAGCGATGCCAACCCAATCGTTCGAACACTGATGAGCTGCACCTTGCCGCCCGTACCACCAATAGCAAGAAGGAGTGATGCGACAGCACCGGCGATCAGTGAGGCGCCAAGAACATCGATCCGATGATTGACTCGATTGGTCGACTTCGGGACGAGGATCAACGTTGCGAGACAAATCAGCCCACTGGGGATATTCACGAAGAAGGCCCAGCGCCAAGTGAAATTGTCGGTGAAAAAACCACCGGCCCATGGCCCGAGGATCGCAGTGATGGCAAAGACGACACCGGTGTAGCCGAGATACCGGCCGAGTTTGTCCGCCGGCATCACGTCGGCGATGAGCGCCATGGCCAAAGCGGTGATGCCGCCGGCACCGATTCCTTGGAGGACTCGAGTGCAGATCAACATCGGCATCGACTGCGCCAAACCGCACATCATCGAACCGATCATGAACGTCAGAATCGCGATGATGAATACCCGACGGCGCCCGTAGATGTCTCCCAATTTTCCGTAGACCGCCATGGTCGTCACCTGCGCAAGCAAGTAACTGGTTGTGAGCCACGGCAGAAGTGACACGCTTCCAAGTTCACTGAGAATGGTCGGAGCAGCAGTCGCCACAATCGCTCCATCAAGACCCGAAAGTGTCGCGCCGAGAAGAATTCCAAAAAAGACGACGAGCAAACGATTACGCGAAAGGTGCACCTTCGAACCGCTCGCGGTTGCAGCGCTTTGCGTTGTCACTTCGAGGATCGACGCTGCTCGCGCGCCTCGCGACGAATGGCGTCTGCGGCATTGTGGCGTTTCATCATCCCGAGAGGATCAGCTTTAAAAGCCTCAACCGATTCCTGATGACCGGCGAGAGCTTGGAATTCGGACCCAGCACGGATTGCGGCACGTACGCCCATGATCTCGGCCTGACGATGCACCATTCGTTTGTTGATCTGGGCAAGGTCGGTGGCAACAGCTGCGATCTGTGCCGCGACATCGAGCACTTCGTCGTCGAGGTCGCTCGCCGGGAACGAACGATTCGCCCATCCGATGTTCGCTGCCTCCGGTCCGAGCATCTCGCCACCGGTAAGCATGATTTCCATCGCTCGTCGCATGCCGAGAAGAGGCTCGTGATACTGACAGTCCGGCGGCGACGCGACCCGAACGATGGGATAGGAAATGCGCGCATCATCGGCGACGTACACAAGATCACAGGCCTGTACGAGCTCAGTCGCTCCGGCGATTGCGTACCCATGCACCTGCGCGATCACAGGCTTGGCGAGGTCCCAAAAACGGAACCAGTTGTCGGTGACCTGTCGAGCCCATGCCCCGTCGCCGGGAGCGGTGTGGAATGGCGGTTCGACCATGAGATCACCGGCGAGGTCGTAACCGGCCGAAAAACACGTTCCCCCTCCCCGAATGACCGTGACGCGCACATCGGGATCACGATCATTCGATTCGAGAACCATGAGCAGTTCGGTTCGCATGACGGTCGAGATCGCGTTGCGCTTTTCCGGACGATTCAGTGTGATCCGACATACTCCCTCGAGAGGTGCGTCGAGAACGATGGTTTCGAAGTCAGTCATATCAATTCCCCTGGGTGTCGCGAGTGCCAGCAAGATCAGCCAAAAGCGCAAGACCTTCGTCGGTCTCGGAACGAACAATGAGGCCGGTCAGACCCATCGTGGTCCACGCGTTCCATCGCTCGCGGATACGAGCCGGCGATCCGATAAGAGAGCCATCGTCGTGATACTCATCGGGAACAGCGGCGATCGCCTCGTCACGCTTGCCCGCCATCCAACATTCGTGGATTTTTTGCGCTGCTTCGGGAAAGCCCCGGCGCGCCATCGATTCCCGATGGTAATTGTGCGTCGCTGAACCCATCCCGCCCACGTACATGGCCGTGAGTGGTTTCATCGCGTCGATCGCACCTTTCACATCGTCGGTGAGCACAACGCTCACTCCGCCGAAGATTTCAAACGACGATGGCCGTACACCCCGTTTCGCGAAACCGGCATCGAGGTGCGGGCCGTAGACGGCCGGGCCCTCCTGCCCCCACCCCATCGGCAACATGCCGTCGCCGATCTCGGCGCACAGTTCGGTGTTCTTCGGACCTCCGGCCGCGAGCCACAGCTCGATTTCGCCAGCGGGATGCAAGATCGACCGCAATGGCTTTCCCTGGCCAATCGCGCCCGGGCCGTTATAGGGAAGTGGGAATTCCGGACCATCGTTGGTCAGTGGTTCGCGAGCAAACACTTTCCGCATGATCTCGACATATTCACGGAGGCGGCGGTTCGGACTCCCCCATGGCTGTCCATACCAACCCTCGACGATCTGAGGGCCGGAGACTCCGAGTCCGATGATGACTCGATTACCTCCGGCAAGAGCATCGATCGTGAGCGCGTGCATTGCCGTGGCCGCAGGAGTTCGCGCGGCAATTTGCACAACCCCCGTACCCAGTTTGATGCGCTTGGTGACCGCTGCGAGGTACGCCAGCGGCGACAACGCGTCGGATCCGTAGGCCTCAGCGGTCCAGACAGAGTGATAGCCAAGGTCTTCGGCCAGTCGAACCTGATCGACCGGCACATCAAGTGTGGCCCCCCGATAGAGATCGAGTCCCAACGCGAGTTTCATCGATCGAGTCCCCTGATCTGACGGGCAAGGGACGACGAACGAGAACTCGGATCCGGTGACATTGTCGCTCCCCCTTGCATTCGATTGCTCGACTCAACCTAGTTCGCTGCCACGGGGAACCCGGCGGCCGAGAATCGCTCCGAAGGTACAGACTGCCGTTGCCATTCCGAAGGTCAGGGCCAGCCCGGTGGTCTCGGAATTCGTGAGTGAACCCACCGTCGAGACCAGCACACCCGCGATTCCAATACCAAGCGCCGCTCCAAGCGTGTCGCTTAACTGCAAACCAGTTGTCGTCTTTCCTTCCTGCCCCGGTTCAGCAAGTTCCATGGCCACATGGGCCAATGGAGAGAAGGCCAATCCCAGTCCAAAGCCGGCAATCGCCCACGCAACCAGACCCAACCATCCGGGAACCGCCGGAACCAAAACTGCGAGCATGCCTGCGGTGCCCACGGCGATGATCGCCATGCCCACGATTACCAAAACAGTTGATCCGCGTGTCCGGATCCACCTCGCTTGAAGCCAGGAAGAGACTGTCCACGTAAGTGAAGCAGTCGTCATTGCTAATCCGCCATAAATCGGCGGAAGACCCCGGACGGTTGTGATCGCGAATGGGACAAAGGCGTCAGCTGCGTAGAAACCAAAATTCAGAAGTCCGCGCACAGCGATAGACGCCGGCATTCCGGCACGGCCTCGCAGGATGCCCACAGGGGTCAAACGGAGAAATGGGGGAACCATGATCAGAGCGCCGATGATCGCCACCGGAACAAAGACGAAGGCAGTACGGGAGCCGAGCCCAAACAGCAATAACGCGGCGCCCAATGCGACAAGAAGCGCATTCGTGATGTTGAGATCTTCTGTTCGCTCTGCGGGAGCCTGCACCGACTTCACTCCGAGAATGGCCACTAGACCGAAGACCGCTGTAAGCGGAAGTAAGCCAAGAAACACCCACCGCCAACCAAACGCTTCGTCAATCGCTGCAGCCACCACGGGGCTGATAACCGAGGGAAGCATCCATGCACTCGAAATCAACGCGAACATTTTCGGGCGTTGTTCGAGTGGATAACTCCGGCCGATACAAACATACGAAGTTGCTGGCATGGCCCCTGCACCAAGACCTTGCAGAAAACGCCCGAGGACCAGGATCAGCATCGACGGCGCAACTCCACCGATGATCAGCCCAATCGCGAAGACAACAAGTCCCACGGTCAGCGGGATGGCGGGACGCATTCGATCCGATGCGGTCGCGGCGATCACGACGCCAACCAGGGTGCCGAGAAAGAATGCGCTAAAGACCCAACCGTAGAGGGCGATATCGCCAAGGTTGGTCTCGACTGATGGCATCACCGTTGCCACTGACATC
>JBAXGZ010000044.1:0-17751 GCA_037139155.1 Actinomycetes bacterium
GTCCTCGGACTTGACGATGACGACGTCGAAGTCGCATGCGCCCGCGTCGTCGGCGACGTATGGGTAGCGAACTACAACGCGCCCGGTCAGGTTGTCATCGCCGGCGATCCCGAGGCAGTTGCTCAGGCGTCGGAAATCGCGAAGGAAATCGGAGCGAAGAAGGTGATAGCGATGGCCGTTAGTGGAGCGTTCCATACGCCGTTTATGGCTCCGGCCCGCGACCGACTGCGCAGCGCCATCGAGAGCTCCGACCTCCGTGAGGCTGACCTACCCGTCTACGCCAACGTTGATGCCCGGGCCCATACCGGCGCTGAATGGACCGGCCTGCTGAATGCGCAACTTTGCAGTCCGGTGCGGTGGCGTCAGACGCTTCACAATCTCGGCGATGCCGGCGCGACCATTTTCGTCGAACTCGGACCGGGCAATGTCCTCACCGGAATGGCAAAGCGAACCGTGACGGGCACGACCACTCTTTCGGTGTCGACCCCAGATGATCTCGACAAACTCCTCACGGCACTGGCCGCTCCCGCTCAAAGCATCGCCGTTCACGAAGGCGAGCATCTGTTCGCCACCGAACGCATGGTCGTGAGCCCCGCTGCCGGCGTCTTCACCCCTGCTGCCGATCTTGCTCCCGGCTTCGTCCTCAACCCGGGCACGGTGTTGGGGATGGTCGGCGATCAAGAGGTCCGCTCCCCCTTCGCCGGTGTTCTGGTGGGCGTCCTCGCTGTTGAAGGCGAGCGCGTCACGTTGAGCCAGCCCATCGCCTGGTTGCGCAGCGCGTGATCGCTAACACTCTTAGGAACCGATGACTCTTCCCACCACCCGAGGCGCCACCATTACCGGTTGGGGCACGGCACTGCCCGACACGATTGTCACTAATGCCCACTACGAAGCCCGCCTCGATACCACCGACGAGTGGATCACCGAGCGAACAGGAATTCGCGAACGCCGACATGGTGGAACCACTGCCGGTCTCGCTGTTGAAGCAGGACGCAAGGCCCTCGACATGGCTGGCCTCACCGGCGCCGATATCGATTTCATCCTGTTGGCGACGACCACACCCGATTACCAAATTCCTTCGACGGCCTCGCAGGTCCAAGAGGAACTTGATATCCATGGCGGCGCGTGCGATCTGAATGCTGCCTGCTCGGGATTCGTCTACGGCCTCGTCCAAGCCCACGGCCTCATTGCGATGGGCTTGAATCGAATCCTGCTGATCGGGGCCGAGACGCTCGCCAGACTCGCCGATCAGGACGACCGCAATACCGCCATCCTTTTCGGTAACGGAGCCGGTGCCATCGTTCTCGAGGCGGTCGCCGACGCCGGGCAACTTCTCTCCTTCGATCTTGGTTCGGATGGCACAGCGCGCAAACTGCTCGATGCCCCCATCGGCGGTTACATGAACATGGTGGGCAAGGAAGTGTTCCGCAAGGCGGTCACGGTCATGGTCGAGTCGGCAAAGGATTCAATGGCCAAGGCGGAACTCACTCCTGACGACATCTCGCTGGTAGTTCCTCATCAGGCCAATATCCGAATCATCGAAGCCGCGAGTTCTCGGCTCGGCTTTCCGATGGACCGCGTCGCCATGGTGCTTGACCGCACCGGAAACACGTCATCGGCGTCGATACCGCTCGCATTGGTCGATGCGCTTGAGAACGGAAGGGTTGAGCGCGACGACAACGTGCTCCTCGTCGGATTCGGTGCCGGGATGAGTTGGGCCAGCGCCGTCATTCAATGGACGGGCCACCTTCCGAAGGAGCACTCATGAGTCGTGTCGTTGTTGTCACCGGTGGGAATCGAGGAATCGGTCTCGCCTGCGCCCGAGCATTCGCGGCCGCCGGCCACAAGGTCGCCATCACCCACCGCAGTGCACCTCCCGAAGATGCTGGCGATCTCCTCTGCGTGCAGTGCGATGTCACCGACACCGAACAGGTCGAGGCTGCATTCACCGAGATTGAAGAGAAGCTCGGTCCGGTTGAAATCCTCGTGTCGAACGCAGGCATGACGATCGACAAACTCGTTCTGCGCATGACCGACGACGATTTCTCTGATGTTCTCGACGCCAATCTTGTTGGCGGATTCCGCGCCGCCCGCCGCGCGGTGCCGAAAATGATGCGCGCCCGATGGGGTCGAATCATTTTCATCGGTTCAGTCGTCGGCTCTGTCGGTCAGGCGGGACAGGCCAACTACGCCGCATCGAAAGCCGGTCTTGTCGGTCTTGCCCGATCGTTGGCCCGTGAGTTCGCATCGCGAAATGTCACAGTCAACGTCGTCGCCCCGGGACCAGTCGCCACCGACATGTTCGCCGCAGTCAACGATGCCACTCGCGAATCGATCACCAGTGCCGTGCCGCTCGGCCGCATGGGCCAACCCGATGAAATCGCCGCGGCAGTGACCTTCCTCGCCTCCGATGAGGCGGGCTACATCACCGGAGCTGTTCTGCCGGTTGATGGTGGCCTCGGGATGGGCGGATAAGCAACCAAGCAGCACCGAAACCAATGCGACCCCCGACTAGGTTTGTCGCACCGAATACCAAGGAGCCCCGATGAGTGACGATTTCGAAAAGTTCAAGGCCTGCGCCGTTGAGATCCTCGCCGTCTCACCCGACCAGGTGACGATGGAAGCCAAGTTCGCAGATGATCTCGATGCCGACAGCCTCGACCTCGTTGAACTGGTCATGAAGCTCGAAGAAGAGTTCGACGTCTCCGTCGACGAATCCGAGCTTGAGAACATCACGACCGTTGGCGAAGCCTACGAACTGGTGATGTCGAAGCGGTGAGCACGAAGCGTCGGGTAGCGATTACAGGCGTTGGTGTCGTCAGCTCTTGTGGCATCGGCACCGAGGCGTTCTGGAACGGATTGTTGTCGGCCGCGCCCGAAGGGCTGCGTCGCATCGAGAACTTCGATCCCGAACCGTATTTCGCGAACCCGAAAGAAGCGCGTCGCACCGACCGCTTCGCGCAATTTGCGTTGGCAGCGGCCGACGAAGCAATGACGATGGCCGGCGATGTCGGCGGCGATCCCACCCGAAAGGGCGTTTGGATCGGCACCGGCATCGGCGGTCTCACCACGCTCGAAGAGAACGTCCTCGTCAACGAGCACAAAGGCCCCCGACGCGTGAGCCCCTTCATGGTCCCCATGCTCATGGCGAACGCAGCTTCGGCGGCAATCTCGATGAAGTACGGATGGCAAGGCCCGTGTGAGAACACCTGCACAGCGTGCGCCGCTGGCACACAGTCCATCGGCAATGCCCACCGACTCATCGTGTCTGGCCTTTGCGACGCCATGGTCACCGGTTCCTCCGAAGCCGTAATGACCCCGACGTGCATCGCTGGCTTTACCAATATGACCGCAATGTCTTCGGACAACATGTCTCGCCCCTTCGACCGCGAACGCAACGGTTTCGTGCTCGCCGAGGGCGCAGGGGTGTTGATCCTTGAAGAAATGGAATCAGCCAAGACTCGCGGCGCAACGATCCTTGCTGAACTCATGGGCGCTGCATCGAATGCCGATGCGCACCACATCACCGCACCGTCACCTGGCGGTGTTGGCGCAATCAATTGCATGCGCACTGCCATTGCCGATGCTGGTCTCGTGCCTTCAGACGTCACCTACGTAAATGCTCACGGCACGTCAACACCGCTTAATGATGCTGCCGAAGCTGCGGCCATCGCCGAAGTCTTTGGCGACACTCCCCCAGCAGTGACCTCATTCAAGGGGGTCACCGGCCATGCGCTTGGTGGAGCTGGCTCGATCGAAGCGGTCGGCATTGTGCTCGGCATGCAGAAGGGTGCAATCCCGCCCACTGCTGGCTATGAAAACGCTGATCCCGAAATGGCACCTATCGACATCGTTGTGGGCGCGGCCCGTGAGTGGACTCCCGCTCCGGTGCTTTCGAACAGTTTCGGTTTCGGTGGCCACAACGGCTGCATCGTGATCGGCCCACCGCCGGCCTGATCCGTTTCAGTCGAGACTTCCTTCTCGACGCAATAACCATTCTTTCGCGCGCACTCCCCCGCCAAACTGTCCGACGCCGCCGCTACTCGGTAGTACTCGGTGACAGGGAACGATGATGGCGATTGGATTTGTGGCCATCGCACTTCCGACGGCGCGCGCTGCTTTTGGTCGACCAGCCCTCGCCGCTAAGTCCCCATAGGTAACGGTGTGCCCGAACGACACCGATTCGAGCGCGTCCAAAACCTCTCCACGAAAACCAATGCGCTCGCTTCGATCAATCGGCACGCCGAACGCCGTGCGCTCACATTCGAAGTACTCACTCAATTGCGTAAGCGCCACTGCCAGATGCGCGTCAGCAACTGCAGTTCCGCTGGCGTCTTCGTCGAGGTCGCCAAACCACACGCGACAAATACCCACGTCGTTGGCAATGACAGAGAGTGCACCGATCGGCGTATCGATCAGCGCTTTGGCCATGACTTATGCGTCGGCGAAGACAAAGAGGAGCTCTGTTTCGGCTGCAGTTTCGCCACCGACATGGGCGCGGCCCGAACCTTTGCCCGCACGGGCCGACATCCGGCCGAGCGTGACTTCGAGTTCAAGAACATCGCCAGGCACAACCTGACGACGGAACCGTGACTTCTCAACACCACCGAACAGCGGCAACTTGCCGGCGAAAGCGGGATCACTCAACACTGCGTAGGCGCCGAGCTGGGCGATGGCTTCAAGCATGAGCACACCAGGCAGCGTTGGCCGACCAGGGAAATGACCGGGGAAGAACCATTCCTCGCCAGTGATACGCCAAAGACCCTTTGCTGACGATCCGATTTCAAGTTCGGTGACTTCGTCAAGAAGAAGAAACGGTGGCCGATGCGGAAGAACATCGGCAGGAGCAGGAAAGCTCACTTGCCGAGCGCCTTGAGAAGATTGGCGGGCGTGTCTTTCGGGCTGACCTTGTACCAGGCCTCTTCAATCTTGCCCTTTTCGTCGATCAGGAAAGCAGAGCGAACGATGCCCATGTACTTCTTTCCGTACATCGACTTCTCGCCCCACACGCCGAACTTCTCGGCCACGACATGTTCGGGATCGGACAGCAACGTGAACCCGAGGTCGTACTTGTCGTCGAACTTGGCGAGCTTGGCCGGAAGATCGGGGCTGATACCGATGATGACGGTGTCACCAATCTTCTTGGCGATGTCACGAAGACCGCAGCTCTGGGTCGTGCAGCCGGGCGTATCGGCCTTTGGGTAGAAGTACACGAGCACCTTGGTGCCGGCGAAACCAGAAAGCTTCACCTTGGTGTCGGTCTGATCGGCGAGCGTGAATGCGGGTGCTTTCGCACCGACCGCGAGTTGTGTGGTGGCCATGTCCCGAAACTAGCGGGCGATGCCAGCCGACACTGACGTCGACGCGGTCTTTGCAGGCAGGTGCTGTCAAAACGTAAGAGGGGGAGCGCTTTCGCGCTCCCCCTCTTGTACAACTGACGTGCAGAACGACTCAGGCGCCAGCCTTGGCCGATGCCTTGAGCTTTGCTCCGGCCGACACCTTGGCGGCGTTGGTGGCGGGAACCTGGATGGTTGCACCGGTCTGCGGGTTGCGAGCGGTACGAGCCTTGCGGTGGGTCTGCTCGAAGCTGATGAAGCCCGGGAGCGTCAGCTTCTCGTTGCCCTTGGCAACTACCTCGTGGGCGATGTCTTCAAACGACTTGAGAGTCTTCTCCACGTCGGCCTTTGTCTGGCCCGTCCGGTTCGAGATCTCGGCGATGAGTTCGCTCTTGGTCATGACTTCCTCCTGTTGGCCCAGCCATGTGGCCCGGCACGGGTTGGATTCCGGGTCGGCCCCCGGTCACCTTCGAACTCGGGCAGGACCGCCCGATAGCCGTAAAGCATTGCGGTAGTCGGCCCAGAAAAGGTGGATGGCTCAGGATTTTCCTGCATAACCATGCAACTTATTGAATCAGTGCTGGTCAGGGGGCCAAATGCGACGCCCGTCACTCCTCGACATTCATCATGAATCGGGCGGAATGGGCGAAATAACCGAGCATCCGGGCCTCGTCCTCGTCGCTGAGCATCCCGCCCTCGACCTCGGCGGCGACAGCGGCCGACATATGGCGGAACCAGGCCTCACGCTCGTTCCCGCCGATCACGAAGGGGGCATGGCGCATGCGGAGACGGGGATGCCCTCGTTGCTCGCTGTAGGTCTGCGGGCCGCCCCAGAACTGGGTCAGGAACAACCTCAGCCTCTCACGAGCCCCGTCGAGGTCGTCAGGCGGATAGAGCGGAGCCAACACGGGATCAGTGACGACACCGTCATAGAAGTGGTCGACCAAGCGGGTGAAGAACTCCGGATCGACCCGATCGAACAGTGGTTGTTCGAGGGGAATCGTCCGCCGCTCTCCGCTCGAGGCTCCGTCGGTCATGACGCGTCGAGGGCGGCGCGCACTTCAGCGATGAATGCTCCTGCTCCTGCGGGGCCTTCACCAGCAACGACGCGGCGCATGAGCGCCGAACCGATCACGCAGCCGTCGGCCACCTGACTGACTTCGGCGGCCTGCTGTCCGTTCGAGACACCAACGCCGACTAACACCGGCTTGTCGGTGATGTCCTTCAGGCGTTGGGCAATGACCAGCGAGGACGCAGCCAGTGCGTCGCGTTCGCCGGTGACGCCAAGCAAGCCGACGGCGTAGACGAAACCGCGGGCTCGGGCCACAACTCTCGGCAGTCGCTCATCGGGAGCGGTTGGTGCAGCGAGCATGACGGTTTCGATTCCGGCGGGGTCGGCGGCAGTTGCCCACGGGCCAACTTCTTCGAGGGGAAGATCAGGGAGAATCGCGGCGCGAACGCCGGCTTCATAGAGCGAAGACGCGAATCGTTCATGACCCATGTGGAAGGCCAGGTTGTAATAGGTCATGACCGCAAGCGGAACGCCACAGTCGACAGTTCGGAGCGTGTCGAGCACGGTGACTGGGGAGGCGCCGTCGCGCAAGGCCAGTTCACTGGCTTCCTGAATGATGGGTCCGTCCATCACCGGATCGGAAAACGGAATACCGATTTCGATGGCATCGGCACCAGCGTCAGCAACAGCCCGAACAACGTCAGGCCATTCGTCGTGAAGACCACCAGTCACATAGGCGACGAGAAGTTTGCGGCCGCCATCGCGCAGCGATCGCAGTTGTTGCTCAAACTCGCCAGGTTCTGCGGGAGCGTCAGGGATGAGGAGACCTTCATCGGCGAGCGTCGCGCTCATCCGAGGATCTCCATCATCTGGCCGACGTCTTTGTCGCCCCGACCGGACATGTTGAGAAGAACAGTCTTTCCGGCGAGTTTGGCGCGATCACGACTGATCCAGGCGAGCGCGTGTGCGGGCTCGAGCGCAGGGATGATTCCCTCGGTGCGACTGAGCAACTGGAACGCTGCGATGACCTCGTCGTCGGTGACCTGCTCGTAGCGGGCCCGACCGATCGATGACAGATGTGAATGTTCTGGTCCGACTCCGGGGTAATCAAGTCCGGCAGAAATCGAATGTGCTTCTTGCACCTGACCGAACTCGTCCTGCATGAGGTAGCTCTTCATGCCATGGACGACTCCGGGAACGCCGCGACCAACCGCCGCGCCGCCAGCCGGTTCGACACCAACCAATTCGGCAGTGGTGTCGGCGAAACCACTGAAGATGCCGATGGCATTCGAACCACCACCGACACATGCAGTGACGACATCGGGAATTTCGTTGTCGAGCAACTTGGCGCACTGTTCGCGCGATTCTTTTCCGATCACCGTGTGGAACTCGCGCACCATCCACGGATACGGGTGCGGGCCCATGACCGAACCGAGGCAGTAATGGGTGTTTTCGACGGTGGCGACCCAATCGCGCATGGCTTCGTTCACTGCATCTTTGAGAGTGCGAGAACCCGACATGGCCGGGACGACCTCGGCACCAAGCAATTTCATGCGGAAGACGTTGAGCGCCTGACGCTGCATATCGACCTCGCCCATGTAGACCATGCATTCCATGCCCATGAGGGCCGCAGCGGTGGCCGAAGCAACTCCGTGCTGACCGGCTCCGGTCTCGGCCACGAGGCGGGTCTTGCCCATGCGCTTGGCGAGGAGGGCCTGGCCAAGGACGTTATTGATCTTGTGCGAGCCGGTGTGGTTGAGGTCCTCACGCTTGAGCAGCACTCGCACACCGAGTTCGGCCGAGAGACGATGACATTCGGTGATCGGTGAGGGACGGCCCGCATAGTCGGCCAACAACCCGTCGAGTTCGTCGCGGAAGGACTGGTCGGCCCAAGCGTCGCGGAAGGCGGCCTCGAGTTCGAGGCAGGCAGGGACGAGAGTCTCGGGCACATAGCGGCCTCCGAACTCTCCGAAGCGACCACTTGATGACGGTTCGGGCAGTGACATGGACTTTAGGCTAGGCCGGACTCGGGTCGGTGGAGAACTCGGAAAGCGCATCTCGCGCCGAACTGATGAAAGCAGCAAGAGCGTCGGGATCTTTGTGCCCTGGCGATGCCTCCACCCCACTCACGGCATCAACGCCCCATGGACGCACCCGTTCGATCGCATCGGCGACATTCGCGCGGTTGAGTCCTCCGGCGAGGATCACCCGGTATCGCTGTGGCAGATCGGCGATTGTTGACCAGTCGAAGGTCTGTCCCGAACCCGGCGTGGGTGAATCAAGCAGTACGGCATCGATCGGATACTCGGAGAGGCGTTGAAGTCGGGGATCGTCAGCGGTGAATGCCTGAACGAGGAACGGCACGTGATCACGCAGCGCGCTCGCTACGTCGGGACCCTCGTCACCATGTAACTGCACACCACGAAGGCCAGTTGATTGGAGTGCAGAGACGATGACGTCGACCGGCGCATTCCGGAACACTCCAACGGTGAGCACTTCGGACGGAAGGGCCTGCACGATCGAAGCGACCGTTGCCGCATTGACCTGACGTTTGGACTCGGCGAAGACGAAGCCAAGCGCGTCAGCGCCGAGGGACACTGCCAGCAGTGCGTCCTCGGCGCTTGTGGTCCCGCAGATCTTGATGAACACGCCGAGACGCTAGCGGCGCGGCGTGTTCATCAACGGATCGATTTCCGCAGCTTCTGCTCAGGCGTCGACCATGCCGCCGCTGAGGTACTCGTCGTAGGCAGCGAGGTCGAGGTGACCATGACCGCAGTAGTTGAAGAGAATGACCTTCTCTTCACCAGACTCCTTGGCCGCAAGTGCTTCGTCGATAGCAACGGCGATGCCATGGCCGCATTCCGGCGCAGGAACCTTGCCTTCGGCTTTGGCGAACTTGATCGCCGCATCGAAGACCTTGCCCTGAGAAATAGCCACAGCTTCAATGCGCTTTTCGTGCACGAGCTTCGAGATGATCGGAGAATCGCCGTGATAGCGAAGTCCACCTGCATGGATTGATGGCGGCATGAAGTCGGCGCCAAGGGTGTACATCGGCATAAGCGGTGTCATCCCGGCAACATCACCGAAGTCATATTCGAAACGGCCCTGAGTAAGCGTCGGACACGACGACGGTTCCACCGCCACGATACGGACACTTTCGTCCGGCACGAACGGGAACGCGATGCCACCAAGGTTCGAACCGCCACCGCATGGGGCGATCACCACGTCGGGAAGTTCCTCGCCCGCAGCGCGGAGTTGGTCACGGGCCTCGAGGCCGATCACGGTCTGATGAAGCAGGACGTGATTGAGCACCGAACCAAGCGCGTAGTGCGTGTCTTCGCGCTGCACGCAATCGCGCACCGCGTCCGAAATTGCCGCACCGAGTGAGCCGGGGCTCGACGGATCGTCGATTGGCGACGGGACGACATCGCCTCCCCATACCTGCATCATGATCTTGCGGTAGGGCTTCTGTTCGAACGATGCGCGGACCATATAGACCATGCATTCCATATCGAACTGGGCGGTGGCGAAGGAAAGCGCAGTGCCCCACTGACCGGCGCCGGTTTCGGTCGTCAGTCGGTTGATACCTTCCATCTTGTTGTAGAACGCTTGCGGCACCGCGGTGTTCGGCTTATGCGAACCGGCCGGAGATACCGACTCGTCCTTGAAGTAGATACGAGCAGGAGTGTCGAGCATCTTCTCGAGACGCTCGGCGCGCACGAGCGGCGTCGGACGCCACAAACGAAGGATGTCGATGACCTCTCCGGGAATGTCGATCCACGGTTCGGGTGACATCTCTTGCATGATGAGCGCCATCGGGAAAAGTGGGGCGAGGTCATCTGGAGTGACTGGCTCACGTGTGCCGGGATGCAGCGGCGGATCCATTGGCGTTGCCAGACGCGGAAGGATGTTGAACCAGGCCGAGGGCATCTCGGTTTCGGACAAGTTGAATCGGGTCATTGATGACTCCCCCTGAATCGGTGTGCATCCCGATCCTAGGACTGACGAGCACCTCGGAGGGCTGAAACTCCGCCCTGAGGGTCACCCGAGGTGACGAGATGCTCGCCGACCAAAACGGCGTGGTAGCCCGCATCAACAAGGAGCGCAGCATCGGCGGGGCCCGTGATCCCGGACTCGGCAACTCGAATGACCCCGGCGGGCATTTGCGGTGCCATGCGCAGGGCGCGTTCGGTGTCGACGGCGAAGGTCACAAGATCACGCTGGTTCACACCAATCAGATCGGCGCCTGCGGCCACAGCACGATCAAGTTCAGCCTCGTCGTGGATTTCGACGAGAGCATCGAAGCCAATGGCGTGAGCCAACTTCAGAAACGATGCAAGTTCAAGTTGATCGAGTGCCGCCGCAATGAGCAGCACGCAGTCAGCGCCCATGATGCGGGCATCGCAAACGTCGCGTGCGCTGACAGTGAAGTCCTTACGCAGCACCGGCAACGAACACGCGTTGCGTGCGGCAACGAGATCATCGACAGAACCACCGAAGAATTCGACATCAGTGAGCACCGACAGGCATGCGGCTCCGCCATGTTCGTACTTTTGCGCCAAGTCGGCGGGATCGAGTCCCGGGGCGAGCTCACCTTTGGATGGAGAACGACGCTTGACCTCGGCGATTACCGCGATGTCGCCGGCTGCAGCAACGTTTTCGATAGCGACACGAAATCCCCGCGCCGGCGCGACAGACATCGCCCGCTCAACGAGTTCGTCGAACGGGCGATCGTCACGAGCCGCAACGTCACGATGCGCCTCAAGAATGCGGTCGAGGTAGGTGCTCAGTTCGGGAGGCCCTTTGCGTTCCCGGTCGGGGTGGCCATGACCATCATCGGCGGCTCGGCCATGAGTCCACCAAGCGTTCCGAACAGTTCCTTGATGGCATCGGAGCCACCATGGATTCCGAGCGCATCGCCATCGGAGTAGAGCTCGAAAATCCAGACGGCGTTCTCGTCGGCCGCATCGCGGTGGAACGAATACACAAGCGTGCCGGCCTCGGCGGCCACGACGGGCAGCATCGTCTCGAGGGCGGCGACACCTTCGTCACGCTTGCCGGAAGCGAACACCATTTTCACGAAAAGAGAAGTCTGAGTCATGGGCTCAGACCATAGGCGACGCGTTACTCGGCGCGCTCGGCCCGGATGCTGCGTGAGATCGCCAGAACAGGAGCAGCGAGGAAGCCGAGACCGGAGAGAACAAGACCGACCCCGCCGACCGCGATCAGAAAGGGGAGATTGACGATGATGCCGAGCACGAGTCCGAAGATCCCGCCGAGCAGACATACCACTGGGGCAATCTGCACCGAACGCGACACCTCGGTACCCTCGACCCCGACATCGTCAAGAAGTCGAGGGTCGATCTCGTCCTCGCCATCGTCGAAGGGTACGAAGTCGTAGCGTCCGGGAACCGGAGCACCCGGAGATCGGGGCTCAGACAGCGTGAGTCGCATGCGCTCATCGTGGGCTCGACGACGTTCCGGATCGCCAAGGACCGCCCACGCTTCGTTGATCGACTGCATCTCGCGTTCGTTGACCTGACGGTCGGACTCATCGGTATGGAAATCCGGATGATGCACCCGAGCCAGTTGTAAATAGGCGCGGCGAATCTCGGCAGCGCTTGCCGTTGGAGCAACACCGAGTCGCTCATAAAGCCGATCAGCCATGAGGGCGGCTCACAGTACTGTTCCGAGTTCAGCGACCGATGCGCTGCGGGTGGTCGAGTCGTGATCAACCTCGACGGCAAGTCCCGGAAGTACCGAGCGTCCGACCCGAGCCAAAGCGAGCGCAGGAAATCCTCCACCAAGTGCGGGAGCCGAGCTAGTGATTGTGCCCACGACAGATCCGTCGAGCCGGACGTCGTCGCCGGGAGCGACATCGGCGTCGATGGCGAGCAGACGGATGGGGTGGGGAACGTTGTTTCCCCGGCTGTCAATACGAGCGATGAGTTCCTGGCCGGTGTAACAGCCCTTTGTGAAACTCACCGAGTCGTCGATGACCCACGCACCAGCCTCGCCAGGAATGGTCTCGTCGTTGAGCTCAGCCCCCATGCGCACGATCCCGTGGGCGATCCGATAGCGCTCGATCGCGGCCGACGCGACGACATCATCACGACGTTCAGTGACATGGAGAGGCGGAGTGTCGAGGTACAACTCATCGATCCCAGCAACACCGGGGCCGACAGCCGCAGCAACGAGCGCTCCGGGCGGCGACTCGGTTCCGAGACGAACCAACGATCCGTTCCATCGATGTTGCACGAGCAGACAAGCCTGTGGCTCGGACAGTTCCGCCTTCGTCCTCAAGAGGAATCGTTGAAGGCGAGCACGAACCGCATCTCCCCAACCGGAATCGGTTTCGAGGATGTAGTGCTCGGCATCGATCCGATGCACGCGGAGCCACGCGACCACCTTGCCCGTTGGAGCCAGGAGGAACGACCAGGCGTTGTCCCCGGCCATCGCCACGACGTCTTGGCTCAGTTGTCCCTGAAGGTAACGGGCTGCGTCCGGTCCGGTAACCGCGACGATGTCGCGTTCGACAACCGCAGAACCACCATCGGTGGTCAGGGCGGTATAAGCGGCAATGACGTCGTCGTTCGAAAAGGCATCCACTTCTATGAGTGTCGCACTTCGGCCTGCGCAATGCATCAGTAGGCGCCGTGAGACACCAATGGCACCGCCGGTCAGTCGAGGGTCTCGCCCCGACGTTGCGCTGTCATCCGTCGCGCACCAGGAACCGCGCTCAAGAGGCCACGGGCCTTGTTGCGACATTCGAGGTCTTCATGCTCGGCGATGCTGTCGGCCACGATGCCGGCTCCGGCCTGCACATGCGCGACTCCGTCGGCGCCCACCACCAGTGTCCGAATGGCAAGAGCGGTATCGATGGTTCCGGAGAAGTCGACATAGCCCACAACACCCGCGTAGGGCCCTCGCTTGACGGGCTCGAGTTCATCGATGATCTCCATCGCCCGGATCTTGGGTGCGCCCGAGACCGTTCCGGCCGGAAGGGTGGCTCGCAAGACATCGATCGGAGTACGCCCGCGGGCCAATTCTCCTGAGACCTGCGAGGTGAGATGCATCACATGGCTGTAGCGCTCGAGCACCATCATTTCGTCGACCTGTTCGGTTCCGAACTCAACGACACGACCGACATCGTTACGAGCGAGATCGATGAGCATCACGTGCTCGGCGATTTCCTTTGGATGTTCGCGAAGTTCGGCGCCAAGACGACGGTCTTCTTCTTCGGTCGCTCCGCGCCGTCGAGTACCCGCGATGGGCCGCGAGATAACCCGGTTATCAACCAACTTTACCATCGGCTCAGGAGACGATCCGGCCAGACTCAGTTCGGGCATGCGCACGAAGTACATGTAGGGACTCGGATTGACCTGACGGAGCACTCGGTAGAAATCGAAAGGATCGGCGCCGAGCTCAAATGTGTAGCGCTGCGACAACACGACCTGGAAGATGTCACCGTCGAGTATTCGTTCTTTGGCGACAGCAACGGAACGTTCCCACTGGTCGTAGGACATCGATCCGGTGACATCAGGAAGATCTGGTGATGGAGAGGGTGGGTCCATCATCGGTTCGTCGATCGGCTTGGCCCCGTCGGCGGCGAGTTGTTCGAGACGAACAATTGCTTCGTCGTAGAGGCGATCTAGGTCGCCGGCTGACGTACCGTCCGGAACAAGCACATTGTCGATGAGCGTCACGCGCTGGCGAAAATGGTCGAACGCCGCCAGTTGACCGATAACGGCCATGACCGCATCGGGATAGCCGGTCGCGTCGCGTGGAATATCGGAAAGGTCCTCGACCTCGCGAACGACGTCGTAACCGAGATACCCGACGACTCCACCATGAAGGGGAGGAAGCGCGTCTAACGAGGGAGACCGATAGGCCGCGAGCAACCATTCGATGGCGGCGAGGATTCCTTGATCGCGTGGCATTGCTTCGGGTAGATCGCCATCGACCGTGACCTGCCCATTGCGAAGCACCAATGTCGCGATGGGATTGCGTCCGACGAATGAGAATCGGCTCCACCGTTCGCCGTGTTCGACCGACTCGAACAAGAAACCTGGCTTGTCGTCGCCGCACAGCCGAGCGAATGCGGCCACCGGAGTGATCAGATCGGCAAGGAGTTCACGCCAGACCGGCACGACGCTGTGGTCGGCGGCGAGGGCATGGAATTCATCGCGCGAGGGCGAGACATCCAAGGTCAGTCACCTTCACCGAATGCAGTGAAGAAGCACGAGTAGTTGCCGGTATGGCATGCACCCTTGCCTTCTTGTTCAACAACGAACAACAAGGTGTCGCCGTCGCAGTCGTAGTAGGCCTCACGCACATACTGGCGATCGCCGGAAGTTTCCCCCTTGCACCAGTACTCCTGGCGTGAACGACTCCAGAACCACGTGCGTCCAGTTTCGAAGGTCTGACGGAGAGAATCCGCGTTCATCCACGCCATCATCAGTACCTTGCCCGTGCCTTCTTCCTGCACGATCGCTGGGACGAGTCCATCGGCGTTGTAGGTGACGGCCGCAAGTTGCCCGGCGCTGACAGAGATCGGAATGCTTTCAGGCATGGGGCCACGCTAGCGGTGGTCCCGATGAGCCACGAACGAGTTTCGGCTCAGAGATACAGGCCGGTGCTTCCAACAGAGAGTCGCTCGGAGGCCACGGCGTGTACGTCGCGCTCGCGGAGGATGATGTAGTCCTCACCGCGAACCTCGACCTCGTATCGATCCTCGGGGCTGAACAGAACTTGATCGCCGCGCTCCATCGATCGGACGTTTGGTCCGACGGCCATGACTTCGGCCCACACCAAGCGCTTGCCAATCTGAGCAGTCGCAGGGATCAGGATGCCTCCGGTAGACCGACGCTCGCCCTCTGGCCCGCCCAGATGGACAAGCACACGGTCGTTCAGCATCTGGATGGGAAGTTTCTCGCCGTCGGCGCCCACGCCCTCGGTCAGTCGATCGGTGGTTGGCGCTGTAGTCACGACACGACGGTACCGTCTTCGTCCGTGGCCCACGACTTCGCTCCCCGCTCACTCCGACTCACCACGACCGACGGACTCTCACTTGAGGCCGAACTTGTCGTGCCCGACCACCCCCGTGCGGCAGTGGTCCTATGCCATCCGCACCCCCAGCAGGGAGGGAACATGAGTTCGCTGGTCACCAGCGAACTCTTCCGCACCATTCCCGACGCGGGGCTCGCTGTCCTGCGGTTCAACTTCCGCGGCGTTGGCACATCTGAGGGCGAGCACGAGTTTGGCGTCGGCGAGAAGATCGACATCGTCGCCGCTCTGGACTGCATGGAGATCGAATGCCCCGGTCTCGATGTGGTTCTCTCGGGTTGGTCGTTCGGCGCTGATACCTCGCTCGCGGTACTCGATCCGCGCATTACCGCGTGGGTCGCGTGTGCACCGCCATTGCGGGTGCTGCCGCTTGAAGATCTAACTGCGGCTGCAGGCTCCGATCCGCGACCGAAACTGCTGATCGTTCCCGAGCACGATCAGTTTTGTGATCCCGAGGCAGCGCGCGAGTCCACCGAATCATGGATCGCTACCGAGGTCGTCGCTGTACCAGGCGCCGATCACTTCTTCGTGGGCCGCACCGACAAGGTGGCTGCATTGATTGTCGCGTTCGTCGAACAGCAGTTGGCCGACTGATCAGACCGACCAGACCGACCAGACCGACCAGACTGCGTCAGGGTCGGACGTTGACTCCGGCGGCGATCATGTGGGCCTTCGCTTCGGCAATCGCGTGGTCGTCGAAATGGAAGATGGAAGCAGCGAGCACTGCATCGGCTCCACCGGCGAGGACTCCTTCGACCAGGTGATCAAGCGTGCCCACGCCACCCGAGGCGATGACCGGAACGCCAACCGCTACGGAAACTGACGCAGTGAGCTCAATATCGAAACCATCGCGGGTCCCATCGCGATCCATCGATGTCAGAAGGATTTCGCCGGCACCGAGCGATTCCGCACGCTGGGCCCATTCGATGACATCCATCCCCGTCGGCGTGCGTCCGCCAGCGACGTAGACCTCCCAGCCCTCGCTCGCGCTTCGGTCGGTGGCCCGACGGCGAGCGTCGATGGCACAGACGACGCACTGGTTCCCAAAGACTTCAGCGATTTCACTGATCAGTTCAGGCCGAGCGACCGCGGCACTGTTGACCGACACCTTGTCGGCTCCGGCTCGCAGCATTGTCCGAGCATCATCGACGGTTCGGATACCGCCCCCGATGGTGAAGGGGATGAAGACTTTTTCCGCTGTGCGTCGGACGACATCGACCATCGTTTCGCGATCATCGGAGGTCGCAGTGATGTCGAGAAAGACGAGTTCGTCGGCTCCGTCCGCGTCATATCGGGCGGCGAGCTCCACCGGATCACCTGCGTCGCGCAGGCCGACAAAATTCACACCCTTTACGACGCGACCATCGGTGACGTCGAGGCAGGGAATGATGCGGGCGGTCTTCATGGTTCCCCGTTCATGCGACGCGTCGCACGCGCACGAGCGTGTCGATCGCGTTGCGCTCACCATCGTCGGTCACCACGGACCGATCGACGCGGCCGGCCTTCTCGGTCACAAGTTCGACGTCAACCGATAATTCCGCTGCGGTGAGGTCGTCAATGATGTCTTCGGCTGTGAGCAAGAATGCCGGATTCTGAGGACCCCCGTACCCCTCGGTGAGATTGAGCAGATCGTGTCCCACCAAAAGCAACGTTCCCCCGATCGCTAGTGATCGCACGGCAGTCTTCATTGACGCTCGCCGTTCCTCGGCAGGAAGCTGCAAATAGAACACAGCGACAAGGTCGAAACCCGATGCGGGTGGTTCCCATGTGGTTGCATCGGCAACGACCCACGTCGCCGCAACACCGTTGTCCGCGGCAAGCTTTCGACCCTTCTCCACACCCACGTCGGAGAAATCGACACCGGTAACAGTCCAGCCCTGTTTTGCCAGCCACACCGCGTTTCGACCCTCGCCACAAGCGAGATCAACTGCGGTTCCTGGTGTCAGGTCGGCAACCTCAGGAGGAAGAAACTGATTGGGATCGCCCTTCCAGATCAGTTCGGACGTGTCGTATCGCGCGTTCCAATCGGAAGCATCCATGGGTCAAGTGTAGGACCGACGCTTCGAGCCCACTTCAGCGATTCGGCGAGACCGCCCGCAACGCGTCCTGCAACGTGAATGCACCTTCGTAGAGCGCACGTCCAATGATTGATCCAGAGAGACGACGCCCTGCCGAACGAAGACCCTCAAGTGCGACGAGGTCGCCAAGAGTTCCGACGCCTCCTGATGCGATGACCGGCAACTCAGTTGCTTCGAGTACTTCGCCAAGACCATCGAGGTCAGGGCCTTCAAGCGTTCCGTCACGGCCGATCTCGGTCACGATCAGCGCTTCAACTCC
>JBAXGZ010000045.1:0-17630 GCA_037139155.1 Actinomycetes bacterium
CTCTCTGGTCCGTTGCTTGATCGTTTCGATCTGCGAATCGATGTCCACCGCCCTGATCCGAGCCAACTGCTCACGACCGATCGCGCCGAAGCCAGTTCGGTCGTCGCGGCCCGCGTCAGAGTCGCTCGGGGCCGCGCCAACGATCGTGGTGTCCGGTGCAACGCGGAACTTTCAACCTCGGCTCTCGAACGCTCCGCGCCCCTGTCGACCGATGCAGCCGCGCTCATCGAACGATCACTGGAATCGGGTCGTCTCTCGGCGCGAGGAATGCGGCGAGTGTGGAGGGTTGCGCGCACGATCGCCGACCTTGATCGTCACGATGGACCGCTCAGTTCAGAACACGTTGCTAGCGCGCTCCATCTGCGCTGCGTGCCGTCGTTCCTCGCGCCGATGACGGCCAACTGATGTCGCGTCTCCTTCCCCCCGAAGCATGGGTCGTGGCCCTTGCTGGACTACCGGGTGTTGGTCCAGCCCGTCTCCGCTGGCTTCTTTCCATGGACGAACCCGAATCGGTGTTCCGGATGGTGTGTGAAGGTGCGATCCCATCCATCGACGGCGTTAGCGGATTGCCTCGCTCAGGGGTTGCACTGCGCGACCAATGGCGTGTGGCGGCGGCTGCCATCGACCCCGCGGCCGTCTGGAACGCACATGTCGATGCCGGTATCGGGGTCATGACCCGCTCGTCGTCATCGTTTCCTTCCGAGTTATTCGATGATGACGACGCACCGGCGGTCTTGTTCTGGCTCGGCGATATTGATCGTCTGGCCGGAACGCGAGTCGGAATCGTGGGCACGCGACGCGCGACTCGTTACGGCATCGACGTCGCGAATGAATTCGCGCGCGAACTCTCGCTTGCCGGTATCTCGGTCGTGTCGGGACTCGCGCTCGGCATCGATGGTGCGGCTCATGCCGGCTCGCTTGCTGTCGACGGAGCTCCGCCCATCGCTGTGGTCGGAAGCGGACTCGATCGTGTGTACCCGCGTGCCCACCGTGCGCTGTGGCGCGCGGTTGCCGAACGAGGAGTCGTGCTCAGTGAATATCCATTGGGCGCACCGGCAGTGGCATGGCAGTTCCCGGCCCGCAACCGCATCATTGCGGCCTTGTCTGATGTTGTTGTTGTCGTTGAGTCACAGGCGACAGGCGGTGCACTCGGGACTGCGCTTGAAGCGGCACGACGAGGACGCACGGTGCTGGCAGTCCCGGGGCCGATAACCGCGCCAAGTTCTGCGGGAACCAACCAACTTCTCTTTGACGGATGCGGTCCCGTTCGCAGCGTCGACGATGTCCTGCTCGCATTGGGTCTCCAACCCGAGCGACGACGAACCGCTACCGAACAACGTCCAACGCCGATCGGGAACGCGAAGATCGTTCTCGACTCTTTGCCGTGGCAAGCCGTGCCGGTTGAACAAGTCATTACGGCCACCAACCTTGATCTTGGAACAGTCATGCTCCTGCTCGAACAACTCGAGATCGACGGATGGGTCACACAACGATCTGGATGGATCGAACGGATCGCTCGTGGAGGAGCTCAATGACGACGTGCACAACGATCGCTCGGTATTCGAGAGTTTGTTCACTGCGCGCCGGTACAGTTTTCTCTGTGGCTAGTGACGTCGATCCGTGGCAACTCGATGAGTTCCAGTCGTCGCTGACGTCGGTCTCTCTAGCAACAGTGCGGGCCTATCGGAGTGATATCGATCAGTTCGTCGAATGGGTTGCGCGTCAAGAGATCTCGGATCCGTCCGATGTGAGCCGCACCACCTTGCGCCGCTACATCGCTGCGATGACAACTCGAAAACTCGCGCGCCGCACGATCGCCCGAAAAGCATCAGCCCTTCGTCGCTATTTCGCATGGCTGGTACGCACCGGAGTTCTCATCGCCGATCCTTCCGCCGGACTCAGTGCCCCCGGTTCCACCGGTCGGCTCCCTCGGGTGCTGCGCGACGAAGAACTCATCCAGGTGCTCGACAATCCACCGGGCACGACGGCCAATGATCCGCCCGCTATTCGTTCTCGCGATGACGCGGTCCTTGAACTGCTGTACGGAAGTGGTCTGCGCGTCTCCGAGGTTTGCGGTTTGCGCCCCGAAGATCTCGACCTTGATCGCCGGCGGGTCACTGTATGGGGCAAGGGAGCAAAGCAGCGCATGGTTCCTCTCAGCGCTCCGGCCGTCGACGCGATCGGCCAATGGCTCGGACATGGTCGGCGAGTCCTCGCCACGGCCAACTCTCCCTCCGACGCTGTGTTCCTGAATCAGAAAGGAACTCGGCTCGGCACTCGAGATGTGCGGCGCCTCCTCGATCGTCGTGCACCATCGCCAACCCATCCGCATGCGTTACGCCACACGTTCGCCACTCATCTTCTCGACGGCGGGGCCGACCTACGTGCTGTTCAAGAGTTGCTTGGTCATTCCGATCTCTCAACGACCCAGCACTACACCCATGTGAGCAAGGAGCGCCTGCGGGCTGTCGTCGATTCGACGCACCCGCGCGCCTGAACATTTTCTGCGCCACTTCCTTCCCCGGTGAGTCATCCCAACCGGAAGGTCTGTCTTGCTGTCATCCCGATTCGCGTTGTTGCGCGGGCGCAAGGTTCTCGTCGCGTTCCTCGTTCTCTTCTTGTGTTCGTTCTCGATGTTTTCCGCCACGACTGCAGACGCGACCGCGGCGGAACTCGGTCAGTTCCCACTCCTTGACTACCGACCGCCGACCGACGCTGCGATCGTCGACCGCTTTCGACCTCCCCCGAAACCATGGATGGCGGGTAATCGCGGAATCGATTTTGGTACGACACCCGGCGCGCAGATCAGTGCGTCGGCTGAAGGGCGAGTGATCTTCGCTGGGGCAGTCGGTCGCCAACTGCATGTCACCATCGAACACCCCGACGGCCTGCGCTCGAGTTATTCGTTCCTCGAGTCGCTCACGGTTTCGGCGGGTGATCGGGTTGAAGGCGGCGACACCATCGGCATCGCTGGTGGACCCTTTCACTTCGGAGTGCGAAACCCCGATGGCGAGTATCTCGACCCGGAAGCAGTCCTCGCGGGTTCGCTACGACCTTCAGCGCGGCTTGTCCCCGGAACCGATCAAGGTCTCGACCGTCTTGGTGCGAACGAGCGACGGGCATTGCTCGACGTCCTCCTCGACACGGGTGCGGCGGCACTCTCGGCCTCGACCAACTGGTCGATGAGAACAACGGCGCTTGTCGCTCACTACGCAGTCGAATTGAATCCGACCACGCACGCGCAACGATTGGCGATAGCGCTCGATCAGTGGTTCGAAGATCGCAAGAACTGCACTTCAGCGTCGATGTCGGTTCCCGCCCATGAAACCAGTCGCATTGCGGTGTTGGTGAGCGGGCTCGGAACCTCGAGCGACGGCAACACCGCGTGGGAGATCGATACTCAAACTCTTGGGTACTCCGCAGATGAGGTTGTTCGGTATTCCTACGAGGGTGGTCAGGCCCCGCGCGTTGAGGCGCCCATGTCGGTCGATGTCGACTCGGGGTCGTCTCAATCTTTCGATGCGATCGCCACCCGTCCGTTCGACGCGCTCGACAGTCAACAACCCGTCGGGAGGTCGGCCGATCATCTCGCCGCGCTCTTGCAATCGGTGGCTGCGTCCCGGCCGGGGGTGCCTATCGATGTCATCGCTCATTCCCAGGGCGGTGTCGTTGCGCGTCTCGCGGTGGAACGAGCCGGAGCCGATGCTCGTCTCCCGACCGAAGTCGAAACCTTGGTCACCGTGTCATCGCCGCAGCAGGGTGCGCCACTGGCGACAGCGGTACTTGCGCTCGATGGAAGTCCCGGCGGGGCGGGAGCCCTTTCGCAGGTTCGTGCCGCAGGTCTGGCCGACGACTTAGATCATCGCCTCGCAGCCATCACCGATCTGGCCGAGACCTCACCGATCATTGACGAACTCCACGCGCGGCCCATGCCCGCTGGGGTCCGATTCGTGACTATCGCTGGATCTGGTGATCTGGTCGTACCCGGCGCTGTCGCTGTGGATCCGGTGGCCGATGCTCGCATCATCCTTCCGACCCCGATCGGGACCGAGACCCACGGGTCCCTGCCTTCGAGTCCGGCGGCGACCAGGGAAATCGGTCTGGCGGTGGCCGGTCTCGGCCCGACCTGCCAGAGCATTGGTGATGCGGTTTTGGCCTTGGCCACGGCCGAAGCGATCCGATACGGCGAATCTGCGGCGGGGGCGACGACCGCTCTCGGGGCGTGGTTTTTGGCCATTCCACCAGCAGAATGACTCCCGTCACCCCTCGATTCGAACACGCCATCGCCGCTGTCGATCCGGCCCGCCACGGTCGGTTGGCCCCATTTCCGGGCCTCCCGTACACTCGTTACCCGGCCCGACGACTGTCGGGCATGCCGGTCACCCGATCGACATACCTCTACACATCCGCAGCCGTGCACCCCACGGTCGTCTTCCGCACTGGGAGACGCCCGCCCGGCCCTGCGATCCACCGAACCGATGGGAAGGAACCCCCTCATGGCACCAGTTGTCACCATGCGCCAGTTGCTCGATTCCGGCGTGCATTTTGGTCATCAGACCCGCCGCTGGAACCCGAAGATGAAGCGATTCATCCACGGTGAGCGCAATGGCATTTACATCATCGATCTCGAGCAGACCCTTGGTCGCATCGAAACCGCGTACAGCTTCGTCCGCGATCTCGTGGCCGACGGCGGCACGATCATGTTTGTGGGAACAAAGAAGCAGGCCCAAGACCCGGTTCGTAGTTACGCCGAGCGTTGCGGCATGCCTTATGTCAACGAGCGTTGGCTCGGCGGCATGCTCACCAACTTCCAGACCATGTCGAAGCGCGTCTCGAAGATGAAGGACTACCAGCGCATGCGCGACTCCGGTGAGTTCGAAGCGATGCCGAAGAAGGAAGCCCTTCTCATCAGTCGTGAACTTGAGAAGCTCGAGCGCAACCTTGGCGGTATCCGCAACATGGAACGCCTTCCCAGCGCCATCTTCGTGCTCGACACGAAGAAGGAAGACATCGCCGTTACCGAAGCGAACAAGCTTGGTCTCCCGATTGTCGCCGTCGTCGACACCAATTGCGATCCTGACATCATCACCTACGTGATCCCGGGCAATGACGACGCCATTCGTTCGGCGAACCTCATGGCTCGCGTGATCGCCGATGCTGTCGAAGAAGGTCGCTTCATCGCTTCGCGCAAGCGTGGCGCTGTTGCTCCCGAAGGCCCCGCGGTTGTTGAGCGCACGCCGGAAGAAGAAGCCGAACACGAAGCCGCCCAGGCCGACGCTCGTCGTCAAGCTGCCGAAGCTGCTGCCGCACGCGAGGCCCGCATTGCTGCCGAACGCGCAACCGCCGAAGAAGCAATCACACAGACCGATCCGGCCAACGAAAACACCCAGGAGTCCTGAAAACCAATGGCTGAATTCACCGCCAAGGATGTCCAGAGCCTCCGTCAGATCACTGGCGCAGGAATGATGGATGCCAAGAAGGCACTCACTGAAAACGATGGCGACTTTGAAGCGGCCAAGCAATGGCTTCGCGAGAAGGGTCTTGCCAAGGTCGCCAAGCTCGGCGATCGCGAGAATGCACAGGGTTCTGTTTGCGTCGTCGTTGACGGCTCAGTGGGCGCCATCGTGCAACTCAAGAGCGAGACCGATTTTTCGGCCAAGGCTTCAGACTTCATTTCACTTGTTCAGGACATGACCGAGTTGGTCGTCGCCAAGGGCGCCGACTCACTTTCGGAACTGAACGACGAACTTGATGCACTCAAGATTGCCAAGAAGGAAAACATTGAACTCGGCACAGTGGTGCGGTTCGATGCTGCCGGCGACAACATTCTCGATTCGTATCTGCATCTGCAAGACGGTCGCGGTGTGAACGCTGTTCTCGTCGAACTCGAGGGTGGCACCAAGGAGATCGCCCACGATCTCGCCGTGCACATCGCCTTCTCGAAGCCGGCCTACCTCAATCGCGACGAGGTTCCGGCTGAAGATGTCGAGCGTGAGCGTCAAGCCCTTCTCGACATCACCAAGGCCGAGGGTAAGCCCGAAGCAGCGTGGCCGAAGATCGTCGAAGGACGTATCAACGGTTGGTACAAAGAGCAGGTGCTTCTCGAGCAACAGTTCGTGCGTGACGACAAGAAGTCGATCGCCGATCTGCTCGCCGGGGCGACGCTTGTTCGTTTCGCTCAGGTGTTCATCGGGGCCTGATGGCATCTGCGACCGCCCGCTGGTCGCGGGTCCTCCTGAAGGTTTCGGGCGAGGCATTCGCTGGCGATGCCGGCTATGGCATCGACGGTCATGTTGTGCAACGCATTGCCAAAGACATCGTCGACGTGCGCGCTGATCATCCCGATGTTCAGATCGCCATCGTCGTTGGTGGCGGCAACATCTGGCGCGGTATGGCCGGCGCCGGCGCCGGTATGGATCGTGCACAGGCCGACTACATGGGCATGCTCGCGACCGTGATCAACGCACTTGCGCTGCAGGACACACTGGAACAATTGGGACAACCCACCCGGGTGCAATCTGCGATTCAAATGGCGCAGGTAGCTGAGCCCTACATCCGCCGCCGCGCCGTTCGTCATCTTGAGAAGGGTCGCGTCGTGATCTTCGCCGGTGGAACGGGCAACCCGTTCTTCACCACCGACACCACCGCAGCTCTGCGAGCGGTTGAGATCGAGGCTGGGGTGCTCCTGAAGGGCACCCATTCGGGTACCGATGGCATCTATACCGATGATCCCCGCACCAATCCCGAGGCCACCAAACTCGACGAGGTCACCTACCTCGACGTGCTCAATCAGGGCCTGCGAGCCATGGATTCCACGGCAATCACCCTGTGCATGGACAACAACCTGCCCATCGTCATGTTTGATCTCACCGGCGAAGGAAACGTCCGTTCGCTACTCGAGGGCGGTTCGGTCGGTACCCTCGTCCGTTGAGGTGGTCGCAAGCGACTTCCCACATCGATCTTCCTTTGGAGTGTTCCGATGACATCTGAGATGGCCGATCTGCTCCTTGCAGAAACAGTCGAGAAAATGAAGAAGGTCGTGGTTCACACTCGCGCGGACTTCTCGTCGATCCGCACCGGGCGTGCCGCGCCGGCATTGGTCGAGAAAATTCTGGTCGACTACTACGGCTCGGAAGTACCCCTACAGCAGATCGCCGGATTCAATGTTCCTGAGGCTCGGCAATTGCTGATTACTCCCTATGACAAGGGAGCGATCGGGGCGATCGAGCGAGCGCTGCAGCAGTCAGACCTCGGTCTCAACCCCAGCAACGATGGCATTTCGATTCGACTTACGTTCCCTCCGCTCACTGGTGAGCGTCGAAAGGAACTCGTCAAGGTTGTAAAGAACATGGCCGAGGACGGCAAGATCGCCCTTCGCAACCAGCGTCGTGCGGCCCGCCAGGAACTTGAGGCATTGGAAAAGGGTGGCGACCTGTCGAAGGATGAACTCGAGCGCGCCGAGAAGGAACTCGACAAGATCATCCACACCCACGAAGCCGAAATCGGCGATGCATTGGGTGTCAAAGAAACCGAGTTGATGGAGGACTGATGGCGTCCGACGATCTGTCCCGCGAACCCCGAGCACCCGGTGATCCTGAAGAGGTCAGGATTATCAGTGCCGACGAAATCGCCGAGGCATCGAGCCGTCCCGATGTGGCCGCCCGCCTTCCCGAGCGTGAACTCCCGCCACCCCCGCCGCCGGTGATGAACGTCGGGTCTCCCGACTTGGATATGGGCATGCTGCACTGGACCGAGCCGGCAACCGGTCAAATTCCCGCCATCGTCATTGGCGACAACTCGTCCGACGACGATCGCGCTTCAATGATCGATGCGCCGCGTTGGCGAAGCGAACATGACACATCCGATCATGTCGACCTTCTCTCCAATCTCGGTTCGGTCGAAGACGATGAACTGGTCGCCCAGCGACTGGGTGCGCTCGATACTGACGAACGAATCACCGACGAGGCGTTTCTCAACTTCGACGATGTCGAACTGTCGCCGCAACCACGCCGACGTGGCTTGCGTCGAGAACGTGCCGCTCAGGTTGCTTCCGCAGAAGACGATGTGCTTTCGGCTCTCCTCCTGCCCCCCGATCTTGTCAATCCAGGAAATGCCGCAGCGACGCTTCCACCACCTCCTCCACCACCACCGTCTCCGGTGACCGCGGCAGCGATGACTGCTGAGCCAGTGGCTCCGGAACCTCGGCGTCGTCGGAAACGGCCCGAAGCCGATGTTGGCGCCGAACTCTCTGGCGAAACGGTCGACGAACTTTCGGTGACCGCTTCGAAGCCGCGAAATGTTCCCATGGCGGCTGCAGTCGGCATTGGCATGGCGATCGTTGCGGCGTTGTTGTTTAAGGCCGGTGCGGCTCCCACGATGCTGCTCATCGAGGTTGTACTCGTTGCGGCCGGGTTCGAATTTTTTGGCGCGATGCAGCGCAGCGGATTCCGACCAGCAACGCTTCTTGGTCTTGTTGCAGTCGCGGCGCTGCCGATCGCTACGTACTGGAAGGGCGAGTCGGCCATTCCGGCGATCATCTTCCTCACGTTCCTCTTCGGTGTTGTCTGGTATCTCAGCAGTGCGAGTGGGCGCGCTCGACCAACGGCCAATCTGGGCGTGACGCTGATCGGCGTGGTGTGGATCGGAGTGCTCGGCAGTTACGCGGCGCTCTTAGTCGATATCCCCCAGCAGGGGATCAGCCTCCTGCTTGTCGCTGTCGTCGCCGCGGTGGCCACCGATGTCGGTGGGTTTTTCTTTGGTCGCGCTATGGGACGCAGCCCGCTCATCGCCACCTCGCCGAACAAGACAGTTGAAGGCCTCGTCGGAGGAATGGCAGCCACAGTCTTCGCCGTGTTCGTGTTCGTGGTGGTGCTCGGCGTGAGTTCGCTCGGCGCAGGCAAAGCGATCGTTCTCGCCATCGTTTTGGCAGTGATTGCCCCGCTCGGTGATCTCGCCGAGTCGCTGTTCAAGCGTGATCTCGGTCTGAAGGACATGGGCTCGTTGATTCCCGAGCACGGCGGTCTTCTCGATCGCTTCGATGCGCTGCTGTTCGTGCTGCCGACGACCTACTACATGGTTCGAGTTCTCGGACTGGGCTGAGCCCGCGGCGGATCGGGGACTGGTGATCGGTAGGCTCAATGCCATGTCACCGACCCGTGTCGCGCTTGCTGGATCCACTGGATCTATCGGCACGCAGGCACTCGAGGTCATCGAGGCCGAAGCCGATCGCTTCGAACTTGTGGCGATCGGCGCCACCGGACGTCAACCTCAGGTACTCATCGAGCAGGCTCGGCGTCATCGTCCTTCAGTCGTTGCGATCAGTGATCCCGATGTGGCTCGGATGATCGCTACAGAACTTCCCGGTATCGAAGTGCGTGGGGGAGCCGATGCGATGGCGAGCATCGCTCTTGACGCCGATGTTGTGGTGAACGGAGTCGTCGGTTTCGCCGGACTCTCGGTGACGCTGGCGACCCTCGAAGCTGGTCGACGGCTTGCGTTGGCGAACAAGGAATCACTCATCGCTGCCGGGCCGGTGGTGCAGCGCGCACGACGCACGCCCGGCGCGGAACTCGTGCCGGTCGACAGCGAACACGGCGCCATTCATCAGTGTCTCCGTTCCAACGACAACTCCGAACGAGTCGCGCGATTGCTTCTCACTGCGAGCGGGGGACCATTTCGTGGTCGGAGCGCCGATGACCTTGCTCACGTCACAATCGAGGACGCCCTCGCTCATCCAACCTGGAGCATGGGTCCCAAGATCACGATCGATTCCTCGACGCTTATGAATAAGGGCCTTGAAGTGATCGAAGCCCATGAACTCTTTGGTGCTCCCGCAGGCGATGCCGGCTGTGGAATCGGTTTCGACGAGATCGATGTGGTGGTTCATCCGCAGTCGATTGTTCATTCGATGGTCGAATTCACCGACGCCTCGACGATTGCGCAACTCTCTACCCCCGACATGCGCCTCCCTATCGGTTACGCGCTGGCCTTTCCCGACCGTATCGGTACCGCCTTCGGTCGGATCGACTGGTCGATGCTCGGCCGACTCGACTTTGAACCCCCCGATCTGAACGCGTTTCCGTGTCTGGCTCTCGCGTACGAAGCAGGCCGGGTAGGCGGCACGGCCCCGGCGTGGATCAGCGCGGCCAATGAAGTCGCTGTCGACGCGTTTCTTGAAGGACAGATCGCTTGGCGCGAAATCTCGGCGGTGATCGCGGCGACCCTTGATCATCACGATGGCGCACCGGCGTCCGATGCCGATGCAGTGATCGAAGCCGATGCCCACGCGCGACGCGTGGCCCAACAACAACTCACTCTCCTTACGGCGGTGCGCTCATGACAACTCCAACCGACGTGGCAATCACTCTCCCCGATGATCCGGGCAACCCTGCTCGTCCGCCATTGATCGAACGTGTCTTCGGTAACCAACTTGTTCTCCTCGGGCTTCTCCTCTCACTGCTCGGATGGGTGGCCTTCACTCGGATCTGGCTTTTCGTCCTGATCGTCGCCATCGTTGCGTCGGTTTTCCTCCACGAGATGGGCCATTTCCTCATGGCCAAGCGCAACGGGATGAAGGTCACCGAGTTCTTCATCGGATTCGGTCCTCGCGTGTGGTCATTCCGTCGTGGCGAAACCGAATACGGACTCAAACTCATTCCGGCTGGCGCGTACGTTCGCATTATCGGAATGCATGGACTCGAAGAGATCGATCAGAACGACGACGAAACGCGTACCTATCGATCAAAGTCCTACTGGCGTCGCATGCCAGTGGTGCTCGCCGGACCCATCGTCAACATTGTTCTGGGTCTGTTATTGCTCGTCGTTGTGTTTGCCGGTTTTGGTCATCCATCGACCGACAAATGGAAGGTTGAGACGGTTTCGACAGGTTCGGCGGCGGCAGCGGCTGGCCTTGAACCGGGAGACCGGATCCTCGCGTTTGATGGCCAACCGGTGGGTGGGTTCGATGACTTCACCTCGATCGTCCGTGCGCGTGCTGGATCCACTGGTGAACTCACCATCGAGCGCAATGGTGAACAACTGAACGTTCCCGCCACGATCGGTTGGTCGCTCAATTCCGAAGGCACCCGTGCCCTTCAACCGCTGTTACCTGGCGATCGCGTCACGATGGTCGGCGATCTTCCGGTGTCGTCCTATTCCGAACTGCAAGCAGCGATGCAGCGCATGATCGGACCAGTCACGCTCACCTTCGATCGGAACGATCGGGCGTTCACGACCAAGGTCGATGGTCCGATCGCGCTTCCTGTCGACGGTTACCGTGGCTTCCTCGGTGTGAGCCCCAGTTCGGTGATCGTGCACGCGGGAATCGTTGAAGCAACGGGTCAAGCGGTTGGAGCGTTCGGTGAGACCATCGTGGGCTCGGTGCAGGGCATGGGCCGCATCTTCTCGCCCTCAGGCATCAGCAAACTTGCGTCCCAAGTTGCCAACGGAGGCACTGCGCAGGCTTCGGGTTCGATCGAAGAGGTGGGTTCGGGTTCGGGTTCGTCAACATCGGGATCCGGTTCGGGTTCCTCGGTGTCATCGTCCAATGCCGACCGACCAATGTCCCTGCTCGGCATTGTGAATGTGGGAACGCAACTCGGTGAACAAGCTGGCTGGGCTGGCGTCCTCGCCCTTCTCGCCACCGTCAATATCTTCCTCGGTCTCATCAACCTCGTTCCGATTCTTCCCTTCGATGGTGGGCACATCGCAGTGGCCACCTTCGAAGAGATCCGCACTCGCATTTCGGGACACGCCTATCGGGTGAACATGGCCAAGCTCATGCCACTTACCTATGTGGTCGTGCTGCTGATGGTGGGGTTGTTCGCGTCCACCCTGTATCTCGATGCCGTGGACCCCGTAAAACTCTCTCCGTAGCCCTAACCTCATTGATGTGAGCGAGCTTTTCCCGCAGACCCGATATTCGCGACGTGCAACTCGTCAGTTGCACGTTGGTGACGTTGCTGTTGGCGGTGGCGCGCCAATCTCGATCCAGTCGATGACGACCACCAAGACCGCCGACGTCGAAGGCACGTTGCAGCAGATCTACGCGCTTGCTGGAGCCGGTTGCGACATTGTTCGTTGTACCTGCAATGAGCAGGAGTCCGCCGAAGGTCTCGCACACATCATTCCGCGTTCGCCGCTGCCGATCATTGCTGACATTCATCATCAGTACCGGCGCGCGCTCGAAGCAATGGAAGCGGGTGTTCAGGGATTGCGTTTGAACCCCGGCAACATTCGGCGGCCTGAACACATCAAGGCGGTTGCGCTCGAGGCGAAAGACCGCGGCATCCCGATTCGTATTGGCGTGAACGGTGGCTCGCTTGATCCCGAGTTGTACGAGAAGTACGGCGGCAAAGTCACCGCCGAAGCAATGGTCGAATCGGCCAAGCGCGAACTTGCGTACTTCGAAGAGGTCGGTTTCGACAACGTAAAGATTTCGGTCAAGGCCTCAAACGTTGCTCTCATGATCGATGCCTACCGGTTGCTTGCCGACACGGTTGACTATCCGCTGCATCTCGGTGTGACCGAAGCTGGCCCGCCTCCTGCCGGACTCGTAAAAGCAACTGCCGGCATGGCCACATTGTTGGCCGAAGGAATTGGCGACACCATTCGCTATTCACTCACTGCTGATCCGGTGGAAGAAGTGCGCGCTGGTCGTTGGTTGCTCGAAAGCCTTGGTCTGCGTGAACGACGCGGTCTCGATCTCATCGCGTGCCCATCTTGTGGTCGTGCCGAAGTTGACGTCATCGACGTTGCGGCCCGAGCGCAAGAGGCACTAACGGGCTTGAACATTCCCATTCAGGTCGCGGTTATGGGTTGTGTCGTGAATGGTCCTGGCGAAGCTCGCGAAGCCGATCTCGGTATTGCTGCTGGGCGCAAGCGCGGCCACTTGTTCGTCAAGGGTGAAGTCGTCAAGGTCGTGCCCGAATCCGAGATGGTTGAATCCCTCGTCGAGTGGGCGCAGATCATTGCCGACGGGGGAGTCGAAGAAGCGCTTCGCCGCAAGGACGACGGAGCGGCGGCCGAAGCCGAAGCCGATCGCATGGCGTTGCTCGACGACAAGGGCGACGACGCCAACAACGCTGAAGAGCGCATTCAGGTAATTCGCAAGATTGACTGAGTGCAACCTCGCTGAGGGTGAAGAGGGCGTCGCCTAGCATCGGACCCCATGGCTAAGGCTCCTGTTCTCACCCCGCAATCCGAAGATTTTCCCCGCTGGTACCAAGACATCGTGACTAAGGCCGAACTGGCCGATAACGGCCCAGTACGCGGCACCATGGTCATTCGCCCCTACGGCTATTCAATCTGGGAGCAGATGCAGGCTGAGGTTGATCGTCGAATCAAGCGCGCCGGTGCCAAGAACGCGTACTTCCCGTTGTTCATCCCCGAGAGTTATCTCAAGCGCGAAGCCGAGCATGTTGAAGGTTTCAGTCCTGAACTCGCTGTCGTCACCGTTGCCGGGGGCAAAGAACTTGAAGAGCCAGTCGTTGTTCGCCCCACGTCGGAAACGGTCATCGGCGAGTTCATGGCCAAGTGGGTGCAGAGCTATCGGGATCTTCCGCTGTTGCTGAATCAGTGGGCCAATGTGGTTCGATGGGAATTGCGTCCGCGCATCTTCCTCCGCACCAGCGAGTTCCTTTGGCAAGAAGGCCACACCGCTCATGTCAGCGAAGACGATGGGCGGCAGTACGCCCAACGCATCTTGCACGAGGTCTACGCGTCATTCATGCGCGACGTCCTGGCCATGCCTGTTGTCGTTGGTCGCAAGACGGCGAAGGAACGATTCGCCGGCGCAACGAACACGATGACCTGCGAAGCGATGATGGGGGATGGCAAGGCCCTACAGATGGGCACGAGTCATGAACTCGGTCAGAACTTCGCCAAGGCCTTCGATATTCAGTACCTCGATAATGAAGGAGCCCAGCAGCATGCTTGGACAACATCTTGGGGCGTGTCCACTCGCATGGTCGGTGGACTCATCATGTGCCACGGAGACGACAACGGTCTGCGCATTCCGCCCGCGCTCGCTCCGGTGCAAATCGTTGTTCTTGCTGTTCGCGACGACGACGCGGTAATCGATCGCTGTCGGGTGCTTGCCGACGAACTGACCGACGCAGGGTTGCGAGTCGAACTTGATGTGCGCGTCGAGACATCGATGGGCCGACGCGCAACCGACTGGGAACTCAAGGGAGTCCCGATTCGTCTCGAACTCGGTCCCCGTGATCTCGCTGAAGGTGTGGTCACGCTCGCCGATCGGTTCACCGGAACGAAGAACGCCGTCGCTCTCAATGGCATAGCGACGACAGTGTCAGCCGCTCTCGATGCTGGGCAGGCGCAACTCCTGGCCGAGGCTACTGATCGTCGTGATTCGCGAACCGTTGAGGTAACGACCATCGCTGACGCCGCCGAAGCGGCCACCACCGGTTGGGCCCGCATCCCGTGGGCGTCGTTGGGGGTCGAGGGCGAGGCCGAATTGGCGAAATCGAGCGTTACGGTCCGCTGTCTGGTGATGCCCGATGGCTCTCTGCCTGCCACGGAGAACGCCGATGGGGCGATCGCCATCGTTGCCCGCTCCTATTGAGACGACACCTTTTCGGGTGAAAAATCGCTTCTGAGCAGGGGTTTCTTGAGACCTGAACCCGCCTGAGACCGCCCCCCGGGTGGTCCGTTCCGGGCGGAGGGGTCTACACTGAGCCCATCGCAATCGTTCGGCAGTACTGACGAAGGCGTGGGCTTTTGCCCACGCCTTTTGTTTCGGCCGAAATCAGAGTGCGGTCGTCGGCAGTCTGTGATCTTTGAAACCCCTTGGAAGGAGGCCCACCATGAGCGTGTCCCCACGTGTACGAGCACTTATCGAACCATTGGTAGCCGCCGAGGGGCTCGAACTTTTCGATCTCGAACAGGCCGGTCCGGTTCTGCGGGTCACGGTCGATCGTCCCGGTGGCGTCACCATCGACGACATCGCCAAGACGACCCGTGCCATCTCCCGGGCCTTCGACGAGCACGATCCAATTTCAAGCAGCTTCACGCTCGAAGTATCGAGTCCCGGTCTTGAACGAGTTTTGCGCACTCCTGCCCACTATGCGTGGGCGGTCGGTCGCACAGTTGCGGTCAAGACATTCCCGAATCATCCGGTTGGCCGGCGCTTCAATGGCACCGTCACCGGCTCGACCGACACCACGGTCACTATCGCCCTCGATGAACCACTTGGCGAGAGCATCACGCTCAACCTTGGCGAGATCGAGAAGGCACACACCACATTCGTTTGGGGTCCGACACCGAAACCTGGCGGCCCGAAGAACGGCGCCAAAACAGTGAAACCGACAAAGAAGACCAGCAGTAAGAAGGTCAAGAAGGATGCATCAGATGCGTCCCCCACGGAAGAGAAGGTCCAGTCGTGATGAACTCCCCTGATCTCATTGAGGCACTGCAAGCCCTCGCGGTCGACAAGGGAATCTCGATCGACACGCTGTTCGGCGCTCTCGCCGACGCGTTCGAATCTGCCTACAAGCGTCTGCCGAACTCGCAGGAATATGCGTGGGTCATCATCGATCCCGATACCGGAGAAATCCGCGTGATGGCCCAGGCCCTCGACGATGACGGCATCCCCGAAGGTGAAGAGTTCGAAGTCACCCCGCCGCCCGAGGTCTGGGGTCGTGTTGCTGCCCAAACGATGAAGCAGGTCATGAACCAGCGCATTCGTGAAGCCGAACGCGAGATGAAGTACGAGGAGTACGCAGGCCGCGAGGGCGACATCGTCACCGGCATCATCCAGCAAACCGATGCGCGTTACACGCTGCTCGATCTCGGACGCGTCGAAGCACTCATGCCTCAGGCCGAACAGGTTCCCTACGAGCGTCCCGAACCTGGCGCACGCGTGAAGGCGTACATCGTTGAGGTGCGCAAAACCGCAAAGGGCCCGCAGATTGTTACCAGTCGCACCCATCCGGGACTCATCAAGCGCCTCTTCGAACTCGAAGTTCCTGAAATCGCCGATGGCGTTGTCGAAATCAAGGCCTGTGCTCGTGAACCAGGAGCTCGTACCAAGATCGCCGTGTTGTCGAATGACTCAAACGTCGATCCCGTTGGTGCATGTGTCGGGGCCCGCGGGGCTCGCGTGCGTATGGTCGTCAACGAACTCCGCGGCGAGAAGATCGACATCGTGCCGTTCAGCGATGAACCGGCCGACTTCGTCATGAAGGCGCTGTCGCCGGCGAAGGTCAAGGAAGTTCGAATCCACGAAGACACCGGTACGGCCGAGGTCATCGTTCCCGACTATCAGCTTTCTCTCGCGATCGGTAAGGAAGGGCAGAATGCCCGCCTTGCCGCTCGTCTCACCGGATGGCGCGTCGACATCAAGTCCGAGAGCCAGCTCGCCGAAGAAGAGGCCTACGCCAATCAGGACTGGGCCGAGGGCGAATGGATCGTCGATCCCGAAAGTGGCGAACAGGTATGGCAGCCGGCCGAAGGTGGCGAAGCCATGTCGGCCGAGGCCTACGCCCAAGCCGCTGAGGAACTCGATGAGGTTGAAGAAGCAGTGGCCGAGGTCGAGGTAGTGGCCGAAGCCGAAGCAATCGTCGAGGCCGCTGAGCAGGAATCCGCTGAAGACGCTGAATCGACCGATCCGGCGTAGTTGTGACCATTCTTCGCCCGGCCCCGTGCCGTGCGAGGATAGAGACCCATTCCGTGGCACTGCCACGGGGGGTCGAGCCCATCTGACGGTCCGTTGGGTGGGTCCCGAACCACGATCACTGAGGTAGCAGTTGCCGTCCAACATCCGTGTGTACGAGCTGGCACGAGAACTAGGTCTCACCAACAAGGAGACCTTGGATCTGTGCGTCGCGCTCGGAATCGGCGTGAAGAGCCACTCCTCAAGCGTCGTCGAAGCACAAGCCGATCGTGTTCGCCGGAAGGCTGAACGAGAAGGCCTCGTGCGCGATGTGCAGCCCGAGGAACCTGAAGCTCCCGCGAAGAAGGCGGCGGCCAAGAAGACCGCAGCCAAGAAGGCTCCGGCCAAGAAGGCCGCGGCGAAGGACGATGCCGACGAATCGGCCGAGGCCGAGGTCGCAGTTGCGCCCGCCGAACCTGAGGTTGTTGCCGAGGCACCAGTTGTTGAAGCTGCACCGTCAGAACCGGCGCCGGCCCCTGCTCCCGCACCCGCGCCGCCTCCCGCACCGGCTCCCGCACCGGCTCCGGCACCGGCTCCGGCCAAGCGCGTCATCTCGTCGTCGGGCAGTGCTGGCCCTCGTCATGAGGCCCCGGCCGCACCGATCGCGCCCGCTCCTGCTGTGCCCGATGCCCCGGTCTCGGCCCCGGCTGCTGCTGCCCCTTCTCCTGCTCCTGCTGCTGCTCCGATCGCAGAACCGGCTGCACCCGCAGCCCGCGCGCCGATGCCCCAGCGTCCTCCGACCTCGTCAACCGGGAAGCCCATTCCGCCTCCCCCTGGCGCACGTTCCCCTATCTCGTCGACCGGCAAGCCCATTCCGCCTCCCCCCGGCATGCGTCGTGAGACCCCAGCCCCTGGCGCTCGCCCCGGCGGTCGCCCCGGTGGTTCTGGTGGCCCCGGCGGTTCCGGTGGTCCTGGCGGTCGTCCTGGTGGCGGTCCCGGTGGTCGTCCCGGTGGTGGTGGC
>JBAXGZ010000046.1:0-17615 GCA_037139155.1 Actinomycetes bacterium
AGAAAGCGATCAGAGCGAGCGACCAGCGAGATATCCGGTGCGGATAGCACCTTCGATATAACCCACCGAACCAGCATCTCCGACGACACGGACATCGAATCCATCGTCGGTGAGTTGGCGCGCAATTGTGTCATCGGGATGGACACCGCTCGCAATGACTACCGCATCGGCCTGAACGGTACGCGTGTCGTCACCAACTCGGAACTCGACCTTGCTCTGGGTGATGGCCGAAAGTTCTGCACCGGTAATGAATTCGACTGATCGACTTCGGGCTTCGAAGAGCGCACGTGCTCGGCGTGGATGGGCCATTTCGAGACCCAATTTGTCTCCCTCTTCAAGAACCGTCACCTTCCTCCCCCGTTCGGCGAGGTACTCGGCAAGTTCAACTCCGACCAATCCACCGCCGACAACCACAACGCTCTTGCCAATTGGCATCCACCGTTTCGACAAGGACCGAACTCGATCCATGTTCGACATGAGGCCGAGCGACCGGCCCGCCGACACGATGAGTCTGCGGAAAAGCGGAAGCCGCGCCGCGGCAGTGGGGTCGTCGCCCGTAAGAAGCGCACGCAGGTCATCGCCCGAGAAGACATGCGGGAGTGTGGCTCCCGGAATCTCGGGGCGCTCCCTGCGCGCTCCTGTCGCTACCACCACAACTTCAGCATTGAGTTCATGCAAAAGCGATGCAGTGACCGGCGTAGAAGTTCTGACGTCGACATCGAGACGGGCGATCTCGACAGACAGATACCGCACGAGTTCGGCGTTCATCGGCGTCGTAAGCGAAGAGAACCGCGCCGTTCCTCCCAAGTGGGGGGCCTTCTCGAGCAGAGTCACCGAATGACCGCGAACCGCCGCAACCCGAGCTGCTTCCATTCCACCTGGGCCGCCACCGACAACGACGACACGTCGACGAGTCGACGCTGGGGTAACGGAACCTTCGTCATAGTGACCAAGTTCAGCGTTGATCGCGCAGATCGGCGCTCCATCCCAGAAGTTCTGCGCCACGCAAACAAAGCAGTTGATACAGGTACGCACGCGTTCAGGGGTTCCCGACAGCAACTTTGCGGGAAGGTCTGGATCGGCCAGGAGTTGCCGACCCATTGAAACAAAGTCGCAATCGCCGTTCTTGAGGTGCTTCTCGGCGGCATCGGGCAAGATGCGACCCACCGCGATCACGGGAATCGACACCGAGAGTTTCACTACTGCTGCGAAACCGATGTACTGATCGGGCTGCCAAGGAAGGGGCCCGTTGGTGAAGCCGACGCCCATCGAGTTGGGTCCTGATGCCGAAACGTGGATCGCATCGGCACCCGCTGCTTCGGCGATCACCGCATACTCGGCACAGAGTTCCGGCGTGATGCCTCCGTCGACATATTCGCGTCCATCGAGGCGAACAATGATTGCGAATCCGCTACCGCAGCGCGTGCGGATAGCGGTAACGATCTCGACGAGAAGACGAGCACGATTTTCCACGGTTCCGCCGTACTCATCGTCGCGAAGGTTGTAGTGCGGCGAAAGGAAGGTGGAGATCAGATACCCATGCGCAGCATGAATTTCGACTCCATCAAGTCCCGCCTTTTGGACTCGTTCAGCCGCATCAGCGAACTGATCAACAACCCATGCCAGATCCTCAGGAGTGGCTGCTCGCTGCTTTGCTCGTTTCCCGCCGGTGAGTCCCGCCATCTTCATGAGTTCATCCATCGAGATGGCACTGATGTCGTTTTCGTCTGCGGGAAGCGGCACTGAAGGAACGATCTGTTCGCGGTCCTGCATCGCGTCGACGCCCGCAGTTTTTCCGTGATGACACACCTGCACCACCATCTTCGAACCATGACGGTGAACCGCTTCGGCCAAGCGCGCCAGTCCGGGAATGAATCGGTCGTCAGAAAGTGCTGGTTGATGCAACGACGTGGCACCAATGGGCCATGCAACTGCGGATGTCTCAAGGATGAGGAGACCTACGCCGCCGCGGGCCCGCGCTTCGTAGTGCGCGATGTTGAGGTCGGTGATGGCTCCGTCATCACAACTGTTCTGGTCCATGGCCGGGAAGACCACTCGGTTCCGAGTTGTGATAGGCCCAATTCGGCCTTGGGTGAGGAGCGTTGGATGAGGCACGAGACGATCCTACGACTCACCGACGAATCGGGGGTCCCCCTGAGACAGTGAAATCGACGCCAGACGCGCCGGTGCCCTGCCAAAGCAGGGCACCGGATACAACGATGAGACAACTCCGCAGAGTCGCCTTTACGAATCAGTTGACGATCTGACCCTTGAGCTTGTCGAACTCTGCCTGATCGATGACGCCGCGATCCTTGAGATCGGCAAGACGATGAAGTTCATCGGCCGGCGTGGTGCCTGCCGCGTTGCGGATGTAGTTCTGCATCGCAGCATCCTGAGCCTTCGCAGCCTCAGCGGCATGCTGGTTCATCTTTCCACCGCGCACGATGAGGTAGATCAACACACCGATCAGCGGGAAGAAGATGATGACAAGGATCCAGATGGCCTTGTGAATACCACCCATGTCATGGCTGCGGAAGATGTCAATGAAGACACTGATCGCCAACCAGATCCAAATGAAGAAACATGTGAAATAGAGCATGGTGAGAAGAACTTCACCCAAACCCCAGTTCGTGCTAGCTGCAAACATCTACGCCTCCTGTGTGCCGTGAACGGCACTCGAACCGCGCGAGACGGACTCTCGCGACCGACAGAGACTACAGAGGACTGAGGTCCCCGTGATGCACTTCCGACGGTTTTCCCGCACCGCCCCGATCAGGGCGAGATCGCCGTGCGGGACACCGGTTCCGGAGCCACCTGCCGGCGGAAGAGCGCTCGCTGCAGTGCATCGAGCAAGACATCTCTGGTCTCTCGGGGATCGATGAGTTCGTCGAATCCGAGTGTCGCTGCTGACCGGAATGAGGCCTGAAGCTCCGCGTCGCGCAGCAGTGCCGCTTCGTCCTCATCGGCGTTCGTGGCCCGGCTCATGGCGTTTGCACCCATGGCCCCGAGGGTCGCCCCCGGATAGGCGAAGGTTGCCGACTGATGATCGAAACCGACCAGTGACATCACCATCGATCCGAATCCGTAGGCCTTGCGCAACGTCACGTGGAGTTTCGGACTTGAGGCCTGGGTCTGTGCGGCAAACATGCGGGCGCCAGATCGCAGCACCCCTTCACGTTCAGAAGCGCTGCCTGGCAGCATCCCGGGGTTGTCGGCCAGGAACACCAACGGCAGATGGTAGGAATCGGCGACCGTAATGAAATGCGCGGCTTTGTCGGCCGCTGCAGCATCGATTGAGCCGGCGATGACCGATGGTTGATTGGCGATGACCGCGATCGATTCACCACCAAGCCGGGCCAGACCGCAGATCATCGCTGTACCAAAACCCGGCTGCACTTCAAACCACGAACCGTCATCGACGATCACATCGAGAACTGCCCGCATGTCGTACACGCGTCGCGAATCACTCGGAATGATCGACAGCAACTCGTCAGTAGAACGGAATCCTTGATCGCTGCTCTCGGACGCCGGGAGATGCGGCGCGTAACTCCATGCGCTTGACGGAAAGAAGGAGAGGTACACACGCAATAGATCAAGCGCAGCTTCGTCATCGGGGGCGACATTATGGATCAGACCGCTAGGAACCGCGACCCATGGACCGCCAAGTTGTTCTTTCGTGACTTCCTCACCGAGCGACTCGCGCACCACGGGAGGTCCGGCAGTGAAGACCGCGGCGTCGGCAGTCATGACGCTGAAGTCCGACATCGGAACGATCAGCGCACCGTGACCGGCCGAGGGACCCATCACCGCGCTGAGGACGGGAACTTTCCCCGAACACTGCGCTTGAATCAAAAGGTCCGTCGGAGCGCGACCCCCACCACCGCCACCGCGATGACCGGCCCCTTCGAGCAGCATGATGAGAGGAATACGTTCGGCGAGCGCAAGTTCGGCGAGTCGATAGCGCTTGGATGAACTGCCCGGACCGATCGAACCGGCGAGCACCGTGAAATCCTCAGCACCGATCATCACCGGACGACCATCGATGCGGCCTGCGCCGGCCACGATGCCATCACCCGGAACCTCACCCACCAGGGTTCCCAGTTCACGGAAACTCCCCGGGTCGAGCAGATAATTGAGACGCGCTCGCGCATCGAGTTGGCCTTTGGCGTGTTTCTTGGCGAGTCGTTCTTCGCCACCCATCGCCCGCGCTGTTGCTCGGCGCTTGGCGAGGTCGTCCAGAGCAGGTCCCCAACCTCCGGGGAGTTCTTGCGGGTTCGTCTCGTCCATCTGACTCACGTCGCTCCTGCTGAAATCGGATCGAAGCCGGACGAGGCGTCCGACGCTCACCGAAGCGTACGGCCCCGCTCTATCCAGCACCGAACTCCCCTGCCTTTCCGGTACCGAGAGCATCGGCGCACTACCGTTCGGCCCGACCCGAGGGAGAGTTCAATGGCAACCGATATCGACACGATCCTCACGCAAGCCAGCGAGCTCGCTGGGGGGCTTTCCGACTTTGGCGATCCTTCGTTCCGCGATGGCCTCGAGGTCTTCCTCACCTCCGCCGCCACCGAGGGACAGCTCACCGAGATCGGTCAGGCTGCCGCCGAAGGCATGGCGTTGGGCAATCTCGTGAATCGGCTCAATGTTGTCGACTGGCATCGGACCCACCCCGAACTCGCCGATGCAAAAATCGATTCCCCGATCTTCCTCATCGGGTTGCCGAGAACCGGCACGACCGCACTCAGCCATCTGCTGTCGGTCGATCCTGCAAACCGATCGCTGCTGGGCTGGGAGATCAACCAGTCGGTTCCACCGCCCACAACCGCGACGTATCGAACTGATTCGCGTTTCCTTGCCGCCATGGACGCACCCGACATGCTCAGCATGATCAATCCCGAATTCAAGTCGATTCATCACGATCCACCAGATATGCCGCTCGAATGCGCAACGTTGCTCGGACAGCACTTTTCCAGCCTGCATCTTTCGACGACATTCAACCTTCCGTCGTATATGGACTGGGTGCGCGCCAACGATCACACGCGGGCCTATGAATGGCACCGCTCGGTCCTTCAGGTCCTTCAATCGGAATGCCCCGGACGCTGGCAACTGAAGTCACCCGTTCATCTGATCGATCCTTCCGCTCTTGCGGCGGTGTATCCCAATGCCCGCTTCGTTCTCACCCATCGCGATCCGGTGAACGTCATCGCCTCGGTGTGCAGTCTCGTGCGGTCGCTGGCGGGCACGTTCACCGACGCCGACTGGCAGGCCTACATCGCATCAACCTGGCCCGAAGTGATCGCCAGCCTCCTCGATAACCAACTGGCGTTCCGCGATGCGCAGATCGCCGCTGGTCGATCCGATGCCTTTGTCGATATCGCCTATTCCGATCTCGTGGGAGACCCCATCCCCACCGTTGCATCGCTCTATGAACGTCTCGGCGAACCGTTCACCAATGAGGCCGAAGCGGCAATGCGCGCCCACGGTTCGACACACACGAAGGATCGCTTCGGCGCGCATTCCTATTCGCTGGAAGAGTGGGGACTCGACCGCGACGCACTTACCGAGCGCGTGCAGCCCTATCTCACTCGCTACGCCGAGTACTTGGAGTAACCATGTCAGACATCGAAAAACTTCTCGACGACCACGACACCATCGGCCTCGCCGAACTCGTCGCAACCGGCCAGGTGAGCAGTGTCGAACTTGTCGACGCCTCCATCTCGCGGATCGAGGCCCGCAATCCCTCACTCAATTCTGTCGTCGCCAAACGATACGAGGAGGCGAGAACCGAAGCCGCCGCTGTCTCGGCGGGTGGACCAATCGCCGGCGTTCCATTCCTCGTGAAGGACCTCAACTGCGATGTCGCCGGCATGCCCGCCACCAGTGGCAGTCGACTGTTCGCTGATGTCATCGCCCAATCGGACAGTGAACTCACGCGGAGATTCAAAGCAGCCGGACTTCTCATCCTCGGTAACACGAACACTCCCGAATTCGGAAAGAACGCCAGTACCGAGTCACTCCTCTTCGGTCCGGCCCACAATCCTTGGAACACCGAGTACTCCACCGGCGGATCCTCCGGTGGTTCTGCTGCCGCAGTGAGCGGTGGACTCGTCACTGCGGCGCACGCCAACGACGGCGGCGGATCCATTCGCATCCCCGCCTCTGAATGCGGGCTCTTCGGTCTGAAGCCAACCCGTGGTCGCACGCCGACCTGGCCTGCCGCTTCGGCGTTCTCCTATCCGATGGGAATCGGCCACGCCGTCACGCGCACAGTTCGCGACAGTGCCGCCATTCTTGATGCCATCGCCGGCCCCCTCGCCGGCGATCCGTATCCGGCGCCCGCGGCTCCGGTTGCTGGTTCCTTCCTTGCTGCTCTTGAACAACGTCCGGGTCGACTTCGGATTGCCATGAGCACAACATCGCCCACCGGACTACCGATCCACCCCGCCGGGGTCAGTGCCATCGAACGAATGGCCGCTCTGCTCGAAGAACTCGGCCATGACGTTGTTGAAGATTCGCCCTCATGGGATCTCTCGATGCCAGCAAACGCGCTCACGGTCGTCATGGGAGCCACGACATCACGGGTTATTGAGGACCGCTTGGCGGCGCTCGGTCGCCAATTGGGCGATGACGACCTCGAACCATTCACGAGGTTTCTCCATGACCGCATGCTTGATCTCTCCGGAATCGACATGAGTCGCGCCCTGCAATCGGTCGAAATCGTCAGCCGTGACATCGCTCGGTTCTACGAATCACATGACCTTTGGCTGACCGCCACCCTGCCGGTCCCCGTTCCGCAACTCGGTTGGCTCGATACAACTGACAAAGAAGCGATGTTCACGCGCGCTGGTCGTTTCTCCGAACTCACCGCCGTTTTCAATGTGTCCGGTCAACCGGCAGCGTCAATCCCCGGCGGCTTCGACGAGAACGGACTCCCCGTTGGCGTCCAACTCGTCGGCCGACACTGTTCAGAGGAACTCCTTTTGCAGGTCGCTGCGCAAATCGAAGAGGCAGCGCCGTGGCCCACGCTCGCTCCGTGGCCGACACACTCCCCGAACTGAGCACAACATCGGTGGCTTGTGTCCAACGCAACCAGCCGATTGACGCATTCTTCACATCAATCGAAAACTCAGAAAGAAGAACACCATGAGTCCAACAACCGGAGTCATCATCACCGGCGGCGCATCGGGTATCGGTCGTGCATGCGCCGAGGCCGTCGCTGCGCAGGGTCGAGCGGTTGCGATCTGGGATATCGCTGCTGACGGCGCCGAGAACGCGGCGCGTGAAATCGCCGCAGCTCATGGTGTCGCGACCTTCGGTCTCGGTTTCGATGTCACAAAGACCAACGAACTGGCCGATGCGGTTTCCGCCAGTCGCACCGCGGTAGGTGCTCTCGGTGGACTCGTACATGCTGCCGGAACCGTCCGCAGCCAGACCATCGGCGAACTCGATGACGCAGGCTGGGACTTGGTACTCAACGTCAATCTCCGCGCCTTCCCGATGTTGGTGCAAGCCATGCACGCCGATCTCGTCGCCGCACCCGGTGCCGCAGTTGTCGGGATCGCGTCGATCGAAGGTTGGGTCGGAAAAGCGGCAATCCCGGCCTATTGCGCGTCGAAGGCAGGGATGCTCGGAGCGGTCCGTTCGATGGCCGACCGCCTCGGACCCGAGGGCATCCGTGTCAACGCGATCTGTCCGGGCTTTATCGAAACCGCAATGCTGGCACCGTCGCTTGGCATCGCCGGGCTTCGGGATCGCTTTGAGCAGAGTTCGGTGCTGAAACGAGTTGGTCAACCCTCCGAAATCGGCGAACCTGCGGCCTTCCTCCTCAGCGACAAAGCGTCATTCATCACCGGCCAATCGATCATCGTCGACGGCGGAGTCCTCGCAACTGTTTGAGTCTCCGAATCGGTTTCGCGGCCACTCAGAGCGGACAGGCGACGACATCTCTGCGCCAGATGCCGAGTCCATCGACGACTCGGTCAAGGTTGTAGCAACGATCAAGCCAGGTCCCGATCGGGAATGACTCTGGTCCGTACCTCGCCCAGTCGGTTCCCGGGCGCGCGGCATTGATAACCAATGTCGGCGGATGTCGCTCGACATCTTTGAAAAACATGTCCCACCGCGATCGGAATGGTTCTGCGGCGATTACCCGTTCCGGAAGCGGACGCGCCCGACTCGCCCAGTTGCCCGTCAAGTACCCATCGTGAAGGAAGACTCCCGAAGGAAGGCGCTCAGATGCGACATACACATCGGGCAAGGCTCCCCACACGAGGATGCGATCTTCCGGTGAAGTGATGCTTTGTACGTATCTACCGAGCGCGGTGTAGTTCGTGAGATCGGGACGATGCACAAACGCGAGGGTCACCATCACGACGAACAGTCCCATCGTGAGAAACATGACCGACTGCCATGCCCGCCGTCGAGCTGACGCAAGGGCACAACCCGTCAGCACTGCTAGCGGTGGCACCAGTTGCTGGTAGTAGTGGCCAAAGAATCGAAGGCCGATCGGAATGACGAGAAGAGAAACACCAAGCCAGAGAACGATTGTCGGATCAGGCCGGAAACGACCGCGGATCCAGGCCCAAATGCCGTAGAAAAGCGGAAGATGAAGTCCGACAAATGCGGCCGAGAGCCCCACTCCCACTGCAGCGGCGCGACTGGCGGAAAGGCCGCCGTTGAAATAATCGCCATTATCGATCCAGACCCATCGGACCATCGCTGGACTATCGAAGAAGACCAGAAGCGGTAGTGCCGCCACTGATGCTCCGACTACCACGGCAAGAACCGCACGCCAGCGGTCTTCGGTGCGCCGTAACGCCTCGAAGACGACAGGGAGTGCGATGACGATGTACGGCTGTTTGCAGTTCGCTGCGAGAACGACCGCAGCACCTGCAGCCACGAGCCACCGCAGTGAACTCAATTGCTCCGAACGCGCAGCAATGACGCAAAGAATCGCTGCCGTTGCCGGCAACAGACCCCACAATTCAAAATTCGCGGCCTGGGCATCGGGAGGCAAGAAGAGCGCCGTACCGGCAATCGCCAGTACGCCAGCGAAGAGGGCTGCGCGTCGTGAACAAACGAGTCGACGAACCAACTCGGTGATGACAACGCCATTCAGGAAAATCAAAACAGCGAGGACGATACGAATCGCACGCATATCGACACTGAATTCGCGAATCATCGCGTACATAAACGGGACAACAGGGGGCTTGCGATCAATGACGTCGAGATAAAGGCTCCCGCCATTGCGGAGCACGTCTCCGGTGACCGCCAGATAGGACTCGTCACGATCGAACATTCCGTTGTAAAGCAGGCCTGGAGCCCGAGACAACAAGGTCGTGCATCCGAGGACCGCGATCATCCACGCCGTCCACGACACGCGCGAACGGAGGCGGTGCACCACATCGCTGACGCGATGGCGCACGCCGGCCAATCCTCGCTTGTTCAGTTCGACGATCGTGGTCACGAAAACTCCTGCACGAAGCCCGAAGATCGGGCGGTGGGTCACCGAAGGCACCCAGTGTTCGCCCACGATGATGGCAGAGACCTAGCCTCGGCGGGAGTGAGCCCCTCACCCGATGCCCTAGGAACCCCCGACCCCGACTCGCTCGCCGATCGTCAAGCGATTCGCGATGTCGTCCTCACCTACTGCCGCGGCATCGATCGCCTCGATCGCAGTCTGGTCGCCAGTTGCTTCCATCCCGATGCGAGCGACACCCATGGATCATTCCAGGGGACGATTGAACAATTCATCGAATGGGCCTTCGCTCTTCTGAACCGCTACGACGCGACCATGCATGTTGTGGCCAACCATCTCGCAACCATTGACGACGACCGCGCGGTCGCCGAAACCTACGGAATCGCCTACCACCGATCCTCTGATCCCGATCCGCGTCGCAATCTCACCGTCGGCTTTCGTTATATCGATCGATTCGAACGACGCGAGAACGGATCATGGAAGATCGCTCGCCGAATCGCGACCACCGAGTGGGTAACTGCACCCGCGAACGGTTCTGACTGGCCGATCCCTTCCGATTCCGCAGTCGGTCGACGCGACCGCTCCGACCCGCTGTATCAATTACTCGACGAACTTTCCTAAGACTCATACCAATTGAAAGGACTGCACATGCGTGCTGTTCGATGTCCCGAGGGTCAACCAACTGTTCTTGATGTGCCCGAACCTTCTGGTGACGGGGTCATTGTCACTGTTGCGTCGGCAGGTATTTGTGGTTCGGACCTTCACCTCTTGAAGTTCGGACTTCCGTCGACATTCGGTCACGAATTCGCCGGCACTCTCGCCGACGGAACGCCTGTTGCGGTGGAACCAATCGATCCTTGTCATGTGTGCGACGCCTGCATCGAAGGGAACACCCAGTTGTGTGTCCGCGGTCCTTCGATGGCGTTTGGCGTAGGACGCGACGGCGGCATGGCCGAGAAGGTGATCGCGCCAGCCTCATCTATTGCTCGCCTTCCATCAGGAGTGTCGGCGTCGAACGGATGTCTCGTCGAGCCACTCGCAGTTGCGGTGCACGGCATCAGAAGGGGAAAGGTCAAGGGAACTCACCGCGTCGCGGTCATTGGCGGCGGCACCATCGGACAGATGGCCCTCGTCGTCGCCCAACAAACAGGCGCATCAGTCGATCTGAGTGCACGGCACGAAGGTCAGGTCGAGGCCGCCTTGCGTCTCGGAGCTGGAACGGTGGAGGGCGATGGCTACGACGTCGTCATCGAAGCTGCCGGCACTGCATCTGCGCTCGCCCACGCAGCAGAGCGATGCCGACCGGGCGGAACCATCGTCCTGCTCGGCAGTTATTGGGACGGATCGGTCGAAATGCCAGGGATGGCGATCGGAATGAAGGAACTCACACTTGTTCCCGCTGTGATGTACGGCCGCAGCGGACCGTCACGCGACGTCGATGTGGCCGCCACAATCCTTGCGCAACGTCCTGAATTACCCGATGTCGTGATCACTCACCGGTTCCCTCTCGATGCTGCGGCCGATGCCTTCGCTGTTGCCGCCGATCGCTCCACCGGCGCGATCAAGGTCGTACTCGAACCCTGAGCGACCGCTAGGCCGCCTCTACTGGGCGGCGATCGTTGCCATGAGTTCGGTGATCGACGGGTTCACCAGAATCTCGTCACCAACGAGAACACTCGGAACCGTTTCGCTGCCGATTCGACGATTCAGCAACGCGCGCGCGTCCTCGTCCTCCCAGATGTTTCGGGTCTCGACATCGAGCCCATGACGTTCGATGCCAGAAAACAGAATGCGACAGAACGGGCAATGGGGACGCCACAGGACAATCGGTTTCGTCGATTCGGTCACGAGGACCTCAGTCGAACGACAGCGGATCGCGAAGTGACCGCTTGAGTTCGGCGAATCCCGGCGTGCGGGCCAGCGTCTGCACAGCATCCCAGAGTTCGAGAGCGGCATCTCCACGTGGGATCGACGAAATCACCGGCCCGAATAACGACGCTTCGCGGTCGGTGCCTGGAGCGAAGGTGAGAATCGGCGTTCCCACGTCACGGCCAGTGCGGCCCAGCGCACTCTCGGTCTCTTCGCGCAGAAGTGAATCCCATGACTCGTCGTCGGCGACAGTGGCAAGACTGGAATCAAGTCCAGCAGCAGCAACGATTTCGGCAACCAAATGCTCAGGAATGGGTTCGCCGCCGAACACTGCAACCGAGACGCCATCATGATGCATTCGCTCACCAGCGGCGGTGTAAAGCCGCGCGACTGCGTCGTTCCCGCCTGCTGCTCGTGCCGCCGCGGCGACGCGCAATAACTTCCGACCAAGACCGTGAAGTTCCGGATAGGCCGGAGGGAACTTTGAATAATCAGTGTCCTCGTTCACGATCGCCAACGCGATGAATTTCCATTGGACATCAAGATCGCGTGCTGCGGCGACCTCGACGACCCAACGGCTCGTCACCCATGCGAACGGACAGATCGGATCGAAAAAGAACTCAAGATCGGGAGAGGTTGCCATGCCGACACGATAGGACTGTTTGTACGAATTTCACACGTTCACCGTTTTCTCAACGGTTTGGCTGGTCACGAAAGAGCGGGCCGCTCAGAATGCCGACTCAATGACCGAGACGCTACGAGCCACCACACACGCGACATCGAAACGGATTTCTCCCGGCCGCACCCCGTGAGCGTCAATCCAGCGCATCCCCAGTTTCCGAAGTCGCGCTTGCTTGGCGGGAGTAACGGCCGATGCTGGAGAGCCGTAGGCGTCACTCGAACGCGTCTTCACCTCGCAGAACACGACAAGTCGTCGGCGAGCAAGAACGATGTCGATCTCGCCCTCACGGCAACGCCAGTTGCGATCGATGACCACATAGCCATGCTGCTCGTACCACTTGGCTGCCAAATTCTCGCCGTAGGACCCAAGAGCCCTGCGACCGGCGGTCAACCGATGCGCGCCATCACGGGAGTTGCAGTTCTTCGCGCGGCAACTCTTCGATGTTGACGTCCTTGAAGGTGACGACTCGGACGTGAGAGACGAAGCGGTTCTGGCGATACATGTCCCAGACCCATGCGTCGCGTAGTTCGATCTCGACCCGGGTGCGGCCGTTCTCGTTCACGACGTTCTGATTGACCTCGTTGGCCAGATAAAACCGCCGCTCGGTCTCGACGACGAATCGAAACATCGGACAGACGGCTTTGTACTCGCGGTAGAGCTGCAACTCGACGTCGGACTCGTACTCCTCGAGATCCTCAGAATTCACACGCAACTCCGCTCAACAGCGACTCTGCTCGCAACCCACTTCAGGGAATAAGGAATCGAGAGAGATTTGGGCAGACGAAAAGTCAGCGACAGGGCGACAATCAGTCGCGCTTTTCCTTGATCTTGGCGGACTTGCCGACTCGATCGCGAAGGTAATAGAGCTTGGCGCGACGGACATCGCCTCGGGTCACGACTTCGATCTTGGCAACGATTGGGGAATGCAGCGGGAACGTGCGCTCGACGCCAACGCCGAAGCTGACCTTGCGAACGGTGAAGGTCTCTTGAAGGCCGCCACCCTGACGGCGGATGACTGCACCCTGGAACAACTGGACGCGCTCACGGGTGCCTTCGACCACTCGGACGTGCACCTTGAGGGTGTCGCCGGGGGCGAACTGCGGCACGTCGTCGCGAAGGCTCTGGGCGTCGATGAGATCGATGGCGTTCATTGGGGTGTCCTGGCTGCGATGCCCACCGAAGCGGGTCAAGAAACGAGATCGGGTCCGAGAACGGTTACCCGGGGAGCCACCATCGTAGGCGGACCCGTCACCCATCAGCAAAGCGCCGAACGACCCGAGATCAGGCGTCGAGATCGAGATCGGCCAGGAGGGCGGTGTCCTCGGCCGAAAGACCGCCGCGGGCGTCAATCAGATCGGGGCGGGAGTCAATGGTTCGCCGCAGTGCCCGGGCCCGACGCCATCGGGCGATACGCCCGTGATCGCCAGATCGCAGCACCTCAGGAACGGTCATCCCCCGGAATTCGGCTGGTTTCGTGAACTGCGGATACTCGAGCAGGCCGTCGCTAAAGGACTCCTCACCGGCCGAGGAGGAATTCCCCATCACGCCGGGCACGAGGCGCCCTACGGCCTCCAGAACCACCATTGCGGCGACCTCACCCCCACCGAGGACGAAATCGCCGATCGAAAGTTCCCCGTCGCACAGATCGGTCCGAACCCGGTCGTCGACACCTTCGTAACGCCCACACAGCAACGAGAAGCCGCCGCCCTCGGCCAGTTCCTGCGCCAAGGCCTGATTCAGCCGACGACCACCCGGTCCCAACAGGTAGAGAGGACGAGGGGGATCGGCAGCTTCGACCGAGGCATAGATCGGCTCAGGGCGAAGAACCATTCCGGCTCCCCCACCGAACGGTGAGTCATCAACCGTGCGATGGACATCGGTCGTGTGCTCGCGCAGATCATGGACACGGATGTCGAGAAGACCATTGGACGACGCCCGACCCAAGAGACTCCGTGCCGCAAACTCCGACACCATGTCCGGGAAGATCGTGAAGACATCGATACGCACGAGTTGTCAGTCCTCGTCGTCAAGAAGTTCAAACAGACCGTCGGGGACCTCCACCACAAGCCGATCATCATCGTCGCGTCCCTCAAGGAAGCGCAGCGGCACGAGGGCTCCCGAGTCGAGGACGAGAAGGTCGCTGGCCGGATTGTTCTGCACCGCGACGACCACTCCGCGTTCGGTGCCATTGACCTCGATCACCGTCGAACCGATGAGTTCATGCACCCACAACGCGTCGGGATCATCGTCGGAAAGGGGTTCGGCGGAAAGCACCAACCCAGAAATTGCCTCGGCTCCTTCGCGTCCGTACACCCCCTCGAAGGTCACGATCCAACGATGGTGGTGCGGACGAGAGGAAGTAATCAGGAACTCACGACCGCCTCCGTAGAGACGAGTGCCCGGATCGACGCGACTCGTTTCTGTCGTCGTCAGCGCAACGACAACGTCGCCGCGAACTCCATGCGGTTTGTCGATGCGGCCGACCTCGAGGAGGTTCACCGGATCAGTCGAGGAACTCGACCTCGACATCGCCGCCATCGCGAGCGGCGGCGGCGCGCACGACGGTGCGGATCGACTGCGCAACACGACCGCGCTTGCCGATGACGCGACCCATGTCGCCCGGTCCGACATGCACGTTGAGGACTGCCTTGCGACCGCGATCATCGAGTTCGATCGAAACGGCCGAGGGATCCTCGACAAGCTGCTGAACGACGTAGGTCAGCACCGCCTTGGCGGTGGTGAAGTCAGGAGTTTCCTCTGACGTGTCGACGGTGTCGGCGGTGTCGGCGACGTCGCTCACGATGCTGCGCCGGTGAACTGCTCCCAGGCGCCGGAGATCTTCAGAAGTTTCTCGACGACCTCAGTGGGCTGCGCGCCCTTCTCGAGCCAGGCGACGGCCTTGTCGTTATCGATGGAGATCTCGGATGGCTCGGTACGCGGGTTGTAGTGGCCCACGATCTCGATAAACCGACCATTGCGCGGCGAGCGCGAGTCGGCGGCAACGACGCGATACGTCGGCTGCTTGGTCTTTCCCATCCGCATGAGGCGGAGCTTCACCACGAGGTTTCTCTCTTCTGCTGGTCGTGCAAGAACGGAACTGCGAACGTTACCGGCCGAACCCGAGATTTCCGGACGGCTGAGCGGCCTTCAATGGTGACCCGCGACGGGCCTCCGGGCAAGTTCAGACTTCAGCCAAGGCCGAGAGGGTCGGTATCGGGCCCGCTGGGAAGGCCCGGAAGTCGGAGTCCCCCACCTGGTCGGCCCGCTCCCAAATCAGCCTGAAAATCGGGCAATCGCAAGGGGGCCTTGCCTTTCGGGGCGACACGGCCACCGCCGGAGGAACGACCTCCCGGGCCCTTCACCTTGCCCTTGGACGCCTTACGCCGGGACTTGTTCAGACGCTTCGTTCCGGCCCCGCCCATGCGCTTCATCATTTTGGACATCTCTTTGAACTGCTTAATGAGTTCGCCCACCCGGGCCGGTTCGGTCCCGGATCCTTTGGCGATACGCACGCGCCGAGACTGGTCGATGACATCGGGATCGATCCGTTCGGCCGGAGTCATCGAACGGATAATTGCCTCGACGCGGGCGATCTCCCGATCATCAATTTGCGCGTCCTTCACCTCTTTCGGAATACCCGGCATCATTCCGAGGACTCCCGAAAGCGGACCCATCTTTTTCAACTGCTGCATCTGGTCGAGGAAATCCTCGAGGGTGAACTGGCCATCAAGCAATCGCGCCGCAGCAGCCTCGGCTTGATCTTTCTCGAAGACCTCCTCGGCCTTCTCGATGAGCGTGAGCATGTCGCCCATGCCCAAGATCCGGCCCGCAAGACGATCGGGGTGGAACAAATCGAAATCGCGCAACTTCTCACCAGTTGAGGTGAACGCGATGGGACGACCGACAACTTCCTTGACGCTGAGTGCAGCACCACCGCGAGCATCGCCGTCGAGTTTGGTGAGAATGACGCCGTCGAGTTCGAGGGTCGCATGAAACGCTTCAGCAGTGGTGACTGCATCCTGACCAGTCATCGCGTCGATGACAAGGAACGTGTAGTCGGGATCGACCGCTTCGGAAATACGGCGGACCTCGTCCATCAGATCAGCATCGATAGCCAATCGACCAGCGGTATCAACAATGACAATGTCGCGGCCGGTCTTACGGGCTTCGGTCAGCGCATTACGCGCCACCTGCACTGGATCAGTGTCTTCAGAGAACACCGGTACTTCGATCTGGCGACCAAGCGTGCGCAACTGTTCGACGGCTGCGGGCCGCTGAAGATCGGCGCCCACCAAAAGGGGATGACGGCCCTGACTCTTGAACCACCGAGCCAACTTGGCGGAGTTCGTGGTTTTACCCGAACCCTGAAGTCCCGCCATCAACACAACGGTCGGGGGCTTGGCGTTGTAGGTGATTCGGATGGTTTCGCCACCGAGCGTGGCGGTGAGTTCGTCGTTGACGATCTTGACCATTTGCTGGCCGGGATTGAGGGCTTTGGATACCTCTTCGCCAACGGCACGGTCGCGCACGCGCGCACAGAAGTTCTTGACGACGGTGAAGTTGACGTCTGCTTCAAGCAGTGCGAGGCGTATCTCGCGAAGAGCGTCGTCGACATCGGCTTCGGTGAGTTTTCCCTTGCCCTTGAGGCGACCAAGAACAGACTCGAACCGATCGGAAAGTGATTCAAACATCAGGCAGCGACCTCAGCCTCAGTACTTGTCTCCACGTCGAAGGTGGGTTCATCATGATCGTGGTTATGGGAGAGCAGACCGATCTGTCGGCCGACCAAAAAGCCAAGAACCATGCCGAGGCTGAGAGCACCGACGATCTTCCAACCGAGAGCGCGAGTCACGATGGCGCCACCTCTGACGGGTAGTTTGCCGACGCTGACACCGGCGCGAAAGGTGAATCCAAGTGATGCAATCATCACCTTGATTGGCAGCACGATCGCCTGCCAGACGAGGTGCAGTGGGAAACCGATGATCTTCTTCATGCGAATAGAGCCTCCACAAATTCCTGTGCATCGAATGGAACAAGATCATCGGCACGTTCACCAAGTCCGACCAACTTCACCGGGATCCCGAGTTGATCGTGAATGGCAACCACGATGCCGCCCTTGGCCGATCCATCAAGTTTGGTAAGGACAACACCGGTGAGTTCGACCGCTTCGGTGAACTGCTTGGCCTGGACCAAACCGTTTTGTCCGGTCGTCGCATCGATCACGAGGAGCACTTCGGTGACCGAACCTGCTCCTTTGTCGGCCACTCGGCGAACTTTGCTGAGTTCTTCCATGAGGTTGACCTTGTTGTGGAGGCGACCAGCTGTATCAGCCAGCACGAGATCAATGTTGCGCGCGTTCGCTGCTTCGACGCCATCGAAGATCACCGCGCTCGGATCGCCACCTTCGTTTCCTCGAACCAATTCTGCACCGGCACGTTCGGCCCACATTCCGAGTTGTTCCGCAGCTGCTGCACGAAATGTGTCGCCGGCCGCCATAAGCACACTGTGGCCCTCACGAACCTCTCGCACTCCGAGTTTGCCGATCGTCGTGGTCTTGCCAACCCCGTTAACGCCGACGAACAGCCA
>JBAXGZ010000047.1:0-17139 GCA_037139155.1 Actinomycetes bacterium
CGACGCCCTCAACGACCATCAATTCTCCTACCGCAACCGGGTCCGCTTCCGCCTGAGTGCGCACAACAGTAAGACTCTCGGTATCGATGCCCAGAAGACAACCCGAGATCTCCCTGCCCGACGAACCCAGTCAGTGGCGCTCGCCGTTGCGCTCACGTTGATCTTCGCTCTGACGACTGGATGCTCGTCAACGACTTCATCGACCACCTCGGCCGAACCGTTGTCATTCCCCGAAATCGACGCGGCAATGAACACGCGCATTTCGAAAGACCGGCTTGATGGTGCGGGACTGCTCGTCGTTGCGAATGGAACCGAGTACCGCAACACCACCTATGGGAAGTACCGGAACGACACCGTTCTTCCGATTGCGTCTGCCAGCAAGTGGCTGACTGCTGCGACGATGATGACGCTCGTCGACGAAGGAAGAATCTCACTCGACGACCGCGTCTCGACCTACCTTCCCGAATTCACTGGGACAACAGGTACAGCCACGATTCGGCAGTTGCTCTCTCATACATCCGGCATCGCGCAGGCGAGTTGCATCTGGGAACAACGACAGACCCTAGAAACGTGCGTACGTTCAATCGCCACTCAGAAGCCCGCTTCGACGCCGGGGACAAACTTCTCGTACGGAAACACCAGTTTCACCGTGGCCGGAAGGGTCATTGAGGTGGTGACCGGTCAATCATTCGAAAGCGCCTTCGAGTCACGGATCGCGAAACCCCTCGGAATGTCACAGACAAGGTTCGACGGTTCGTACTACCCCACCGAATCCAATCCCGTTCCTGCCGCGTCGGCGGAGTCGACTCTCGACGACTACGGCAAATTCGTCGAGATGATTTTCAACAAAGGGAAACTCAACGGTGTACGTGTCCTCTCCGAGCACTCCGTACTCGAGATGGAGACCGACTCAGTGAAAGGACTGAATACACGCTCCGATTCAGCAGTCGGTACCACCGGGATCCCCACCTACGGACTCGGAACCTGGCGCGATGTCACGACAACTGACGATGTCGGAGTCATCACGAGTGGCAACGGGGCGTATGGCTTCTACCCGTGGGTCGATCGATCACGCAACGGTTACGGCATCATCTTGGTCTTCGATCAGCGGGGGTCTGATCTTGCTGTTCCCGAATCGCAACGCCAGATGCACTCGGTTTGGGCAACTCTTGATCAGCTCGGCATTCCCCGACAATCAACCGCCACGACCACGTACGGTCGTTGATACTCCCCTGCTCGTGACCGCTACTGGTCATGAACCAGCCGACACTTGAATCGCCCGGGTGTGCCTCAGGGTTTGATGGCGCGCTTGACCGGGCGGTCCCAGCCCGGCTGGCCTGTTGCCTTCGGGCTCGGCCAAAGACCAGGACCCATCTCCATGATTCCGTGATGGGAACCGTACTCGCCAAGCAGGTTGAGATAGCGAGCCGCATCGAACGCTTCGGCACCGCGGACTCCGGTTCCGACCCAACCGCCGCTGGCCAGAAGTTCGATTGCAACGACCGGACAGATCGCCGTCTGCCACAGCACCGCTTGTGAACCCCAGTCGCGCATTGTCGTCTCGTTATCGGCAACGTGATACAGGTACACCTCTCGGGGTTCACCGTCGAAGGTTCCCCGCACCCAGGTGCCTGCACAGGTTTTGCCGTGCATGAGGTGTCCGAGTTCGGCGGGATTGGGCAACAGCGACGCAAGGACATCACGCGGAGCGACCATCGCATCGCCAACTTTGATCTTTTCGGTGGAATCGAGTCCGAGATAGGCGAACGTCTTCAGCCAATCGATGAATTCTGCGCCCAATCCATATTTGAACGTCACCCGCTCGCAATCGACTTCACGAGGAACGAGCAGAACTTCCTCGTGCTCGACGTTGACACATTCGATCGGACCGATCCCTGCGGGGAAGTTGAAGATTTCCGGCTCGCTGAAGCATTCCGTCGTGAAAAAGCCGCGCTTCTTTTCCCAAATAAGCGGAGGATTCAGACATTCCTCGATGGTTGTCCAGATCGAGAACGTTGGCGCGAAGTCATAGCCATCGATCGAAAGGTTTGAGCCATCGCGGATACCGATCTCATCGATCGTGTCGAACAAATGGTCGGCGGCATAACGAGCAAAAATGTCGGACAGTCCTGGTTCGACACCCATGGCAACGATTGCGAGGAGGCCCTTCTCGCGCCATGCCTCGTCCGCAGCGAGCTGCGCCGCCCCCAAAGGAACACCGACCTCGTTATAGGGATCAGTCGGATGAGGTTCGCTGAGGTTCATCGCCATGTCGAGATAGTTCGTCCCGGCAGTGAAACAGGCATTGAAGATGGGCTCATTCAGCCGCGGGTCACACGCATTGACGACAATGTCGGCATTGGTTTGGGCGATGAGCGCCACAATGTCGGCCTCATTGCGGGCATCGACTGCGGCGGCGCGGAATCGGCCGGGATCATCGAGTTCGTCGATCGCTCGCTGTGCCGACTCAACGGAAATGTCGGCGAGCGTGAACGATGAGAAGAAGGAACGATCTTCAGCGATGGACGCCATGGAAGCGCCAACACCGCCTGCTCCAATCACCAGGATGTTCATGACTACCCGTCTAAGGAACGCCTCGGGTGCGAGGTCGTGACCGACAGTCTGCCCGATTCAGAACGCATTTTCACCGCATCGGTCAATGACTCTGCTGGAGCCCCCGTGGCAGCAACAAACGCCCCCATAACGACCTACAAGCCACGAGTTGCGCCTGTCGATTCCCCAAGGACCCGAAGGGGTCGGAGTTGGCTGGCCAGATGGAATCGGTGGATGGATTGGTCCCGGATATAGGCAGCGGCTTCATCGGGATCATCAGTCACCATCAGGAGATCGAGATCGCTCCTCGAGATCATTCCGGACTCGACCATCTGCTCGATCTGCTCAACAAGGTCACTCCAATACTCGACACCCATCAGCACCACAGGAAACTGCTTGATCTTCCCGGTCTGAATGAGGGTCAACGCTTCGAACATCTCGTCGCCGGTTCCGAATCCGCCCTGAAGCACCACGTACGCGTAGGAATACTTCACCAACATGACTTTGCGAATGAAGAAATGCTCGAACGAGACCTCGACGTCGAGATACGGATTCGACGTCTGTTCCTTTGGCAATTCGATCGTGCAGCCAACACTCGTCGCACCCACATCCTTTGCCCCCCGGTTTCCGGCCTCCATCACTCCCGGTCCACCACCGGTCATGATCGTGAACCCCAACTCGCCCAATTTCGCGCCGATTGCCCGTGCCGCTATGTAGGCAGGATCGGTCTCGGCGAGTCGTGCCGAGCCGAAGATCGTTACGCAGGGGCCGACGAAATGGAGTCGCCGGAAACCGCGCAACAACTCACCCGCGACACGAATGATGGTTCCCAGTTCGCGACGTCGAAGGCGCGGTCCGCGCAGGAAGAGAAAATCCGGACTGGAGTGAGATGACGACTTGGCCCTACGTGACGACTTTCCCGGAGGAGACATGTCAGACGAAGACATGTCAGACGAAGACATAGTCGTCAGCATTCACGCTCCGGGTCCACTCCCAGTAATCAGGAATGGGCCAGGGCGAAAGCGTGTAGATCTTTCCGTCCTTGTTCTTGAAATGCGAATACTTCACCGACTCATGCGCCCAAACCATCTGACTGATTTCGGACTCGTAGGTTGCAACATAGCGATCGTGAACCTCGGTCTTTGGTTCCATCGACTGATGACCCGTAACGAGAAGTTCGTGGATGGCACTCATTACGTAATTGACCTGACACTCGGACTGGAAGATCAAACTCGCGCCATGCGCAAGGTTTGTACCCGGTCCGTAGAGGCAGAACAGATTCGGAAAGTTCGGAATGGAGATACCGAGATATGCCGTGGGCTCTTCACCGAACTGTTCACGCAATGAGATCCCGTTGCGACCGAGAATCGTCATCGGGAACAGATAATCGTTGTGGCGGAATCCAGTTGCGTAAATGATCACATCGGCCGGATGGTGCTCTCCGTCTTCGGTGACGATTCCATCGGAGGTCACCCGTTCGATTCCGGTGCGAATGAGTTCAACGTTGGGCTTCAGAAGGCAGTTCAACCACGACCCATTGTCCTGAAGCATTCGCTTGGCCGACGGTGGATAGTGCGGCATCGACTTCTCAACAAGATCAGGTCGATCCTGGAGATGGCTCGTAATCCAACCCTCAAAGATCGAGCGACGTTCAAAACTCGACTGGCTGATCGAACGACCCTCGGGATCGTGCCAATTCGGATCCATTCGAGAGAACTCAATAGTGAGACCCGAGGCTGGGTAGAACATCAAGAAACGGAACCATCTCGCGTAGAACGGCAGGTGACGCATCGCCCATCCATCGCCCGCTGGGACCTCGCGGTGATAGTTCATGTTCGGGAACATCCACTGCGCAGTTCGCTGGAAGATATCGAGATGGGCAACGTCGTCGGCAATGGTCGGTGCGATCTGGAATCCACTAGCACCGGCTCCGACCTGCGCGATTCGCTTCCCCGTCAGATCGAGACCCTCAGGCCAACGCGCTGAGTGGAACGATGGCCCGGCGAACTCATCCATACCGGGAATGTCAGGCATTTTCGGCGCGTTCAGAGCGCCGGTCGCACTCACAACGACGTTGGCCTCGATCACATCAGTGCTTCCATCGGCGGAGCGAACCTCAACCGACCATTTGGCCGTCGCATCGTTCCACGTGGCCTGTACGACCTCAGTGTTAAACCGACACTTGCGGTCGACCTCGTACTTACGCATGACTCGTTCGAAATAGTCACGAAGTTCGGGCTGCCGACAGAAGTACTCGCTCCAATGATCAGAGGGCTCGAATGAATAACAGTAGAAGTGGCTGCCGATATCGACGCGAGCTCCGGGATAGCGGTTGTCGCGCCACGTGCCACCGGGTCCGTCGGTCTTCTCAATAATCGTGTACGGAATTCCCGCCTGATCCAGCCGGATACCGGTGAGTAGGCCCGACTCTCCACAACCGATGACAACGACATGGAAATCCGCACGGAGCTCAGCGGGGATCTCGTCTTTCCATGTGATCGCGCCACTATCGGCACCATCGAAGTGCAGATCATCGGCGAACATCGGAACCACCGCAGGATCGACTGGAGCCGCAGCCATGAAATCCATGAGTTCCTTCACCAGTTCCGGTGAGGGAACCTGTGGTTCAGGGCAACCTGCGTCGCGCCAGCGAGCCAGAACCGGAACCGCACGCTCTCGAATTTCGGCCTGCTCGACGGGCGTGAGTCCGCTTTCGTAGTTGTTCAGCACAGCCATACGGGGCCGAATCTCACCTCTGATCCATGAGGGATCTCCCGTTATGTGCACCAGCGAGCACATCAGAGCCGGGAGACAAACATCCTCGAGGGCCACAGCGATCGCGGCATCGTCATCGGTGAAGGGGGTTCCAGCATGCGGATTGCGTTGCGTCGACATGGCGACACTCTGTCCCATCGAGGTGACCGGTGCCACTCCCCGTGAAGGGCTATCGACCCGATCGAGGCAGAACTACTTCATCGCGGTGGTCGTCGTGGCCGTTCCGGCAGCCGCCATCGTGGTGGTGGTGGCGGTGCCCATTGCGCCGCCAGCCATCGTGGTGCTGGTTGTCGTGGCAACCGAGGTCGTCGGCACAGTGCCTGTGATGGGCGTTTGGTGCTTCTTCGAACTCGAGCAACCAGCAACAACAGCAGCACTCAGGGCGAGGGCTGCAACGAACACCTTGAATCCACGTGAGGTCATGTCCTGACACTAGCGACCGACGCGCACCCAGAAGAACCCGGGACGTGCCAGCATCGTCGGGTGCTGAGAATTGCCACTGTCAACGTCAATGGCCTCCGAGCCGCCGCCCGAAAGGGTCTGCACGACTGGATCGCCACCGCCCAACCAGATGTGATCACCCTCCAGGAGGTGCGTGCCCCTGATGACTTGGTCGCCGATCTCATGGGCGAGGGCTGGGAGATCGCGCACGCCGAATGCTCCGTGAAGGGAAGAGCCGGTGTCGCCGTCGCCAGTCGGATCCCAATTCTCGACTCGCGTAGTGGCGAGCACTCAGTCTCCTTCGCAGACAAAGGCCGTTGGATCGAGGCTGATCTCAAAACTGGCGGTCGGAAGCGATTCACCGTGATCTCGGCCTACGCACATACCGGAGATGAAACATCGGCCGAGAAGATGCGGGAGAAGTTGGCGTGGTTCGATGCCGCCACCGAACGCCTGGAAGAACTCCGCAGCGATGGACGCAATGTGGTGTTCACCGGGGATCTCAACGTCGCCCATCGAGGGGCCGATCTCAAGAACTGGAAAGGCAACATCGGTTGTGCCGGGTTCCTCCCCGAAGAGCAGGCCTATTTCGATCGATGGTTCGATGAACTTGGTTGGGTCGACGTCGTTCGCTCCCAGTTCCCCGACGCCGCCGGCCCCTACTCGTGGTGGTCCTACCGCGGCAAGGCATTCGACAACGACGCCGGTTGGCGCATCGACTATCAGATAGCTACTCCCCCGTTAGCGAAGCGGGCTAGCAACGCGCGTGTCGACCGGGCCCCTACCTACGACACGCGCTGGAGCGATCATGCTCCCGTTATCGTCGATTACGACATCTGATTCAACCGTCAGGACGACGGCGTCTCTTCCTTCTCCTCGCCGACAAATGTGCCGGCGACGAAATCTTGGAATCGAGAGACTTTCGTTCGCCAACGCAAGTCAAACGACACCTCGCGCTTCTCCGCTTTTTCCATCCGATGTGGATGTTTCCCATAGGAACGCTTCGCCCACGGCGAATTCGGACGAGCCACGCGGATCGCACCGACGTACGCGATCATGGGAGCTGCGAGTCCTGCAACCGCAGTCGCCAGCTTCCCTTTTGCCGCGCAGATCGCTGCCATCGTGAGATTGAATGCGATGACAAATAGGAAAACGATTCGCACAGTCGCCTGACTGCTATTCGTTTCGATACCAAACGGCGAGTTGGCAATCAGTAGCAAAAGCATGAATCCGGCGAGAACGAAAACTGCATCGACCGACAGTCGGCCCTCTTGCTCCCAATAGACGTCCTGAAGATGAAGGATGAGCGCGAATTCATCGAGTACGAGCGCAAGACCTATTCCAAAGATGACCGCAGCGGTGTTGTCCCATCCCACACCTACACCACCGATAGCCAGTAGTCCTCCGACGATCATCAAGATGATTCCGGGCACAACATGGTGCACATGGACCCCTCCAACGGAGTTGTCGGTGAAAGGGCCTCGTCCAGATCGGATCATTCGAACAATGATCCGCGTCAAGAGAAAGGTGACGATAAACGCGATGATGCACAACAAAAGAGGCATCTTGTTCGCATCGTTGACGTTTCCACTCCAAAGATCGCCCATGTGTTCACTCCATTGGTGGTGAGACGAGAGTCAGGCCGACTGCCGCGATGATGGTGGCTACGAACGCAACTGCTGCCACTGCGGCATACCCACTGCGGGCGCTGTCACCCAAGATCGTCAGACCAATGATCGAGGGAATCACAGTCTCGGCGGTGAACAGCCATGCCGTTGCAATCGTCACCGAACCACGTTGTAGCGCCGCGGTGAAGAACACCAAACCTAACGCCCCGTAGGCGACCAGACCCCAGAGCAAAGGATCTCGCAGGTCCGAAACCGACACGTCGGCAACCAGAGCCCGAGCGCACAGGGCCGTCCCTCCATATGCCAGCCCGGCAAGACCGCCGAGCGCAGCGGCAGCCTTGTCGCCCCGCAATTTTCGGGCAGCGAACGCGCCGGCGATCGCAAGAACAATCACACCAGCCCACATGCCCCAGGAATAGGCCGGAGGCGTCCGGCGGGCTTCCTCGGGGGCACCACTGAGTGCTAGTCCTCCTAAGCCGATGCCAAGCACGAGAATGAACGCCAGTTGCCGGGGCGTGGGACGAAGATGCTGGAACAGGGCCGCGAAGAGGACCGTGAAACCGATTGCGCCTGCCACCATTGCCTGCACGACGAACAATGGAAGGCGGGCGAGCGCAAGGAGCGAAAGTAACCACGCCACACCGTCGAGACCCAGACCCATGAGGTAAGGAAGTTGGGTGGCGATACGCGCCAATGACTTGGCGTTGATCGCACCGCTGCCCTCGACCCGGCGAGCGCCAATGCTCTGGAGGACCGAGGCGAGGCCGTAACAGACTGCGCAGAGAACGGCGGCAACATACGCGAAGGCCATCAGTCAACACTGCGTTCGCTCGTCACGAGGTCAGAGCGTAGGTCGCTATCAGGCGTTGACGAGAGGTTTCACCTCGGGGTCGACATTCTCGAACTCTGGCGGGCCAAGACGACTCTCGCCCTCGATGTCGAGATTGGGAATGATGCGGTCCAGCCATCTCGGGATCCACCAGTTTGCGTCGCCGAGCAGACGCATCGAAGCCGGGACCAGAACCATCCGAACGATCGTGGCGTCGACAAGAACTGCCGTGCAGAGTCCGACCCCCATCATCTTGATGGTCGGGTCGCCGCCGAAAACGAAACTGATGAAGACCGCGATCATGATGAGGGCCGCTGACGTAATGACGCGAGCGGTCGCTGTCAGACCAACGATGACCGATTCGGTGTTGTTCCCGGAATGGTTGTACTCCTCGCGAATACGACTGAGGATGAAGACCTCGTAGTCCATCGAGAGCCCGAAAAGAATTGCAAACATAAACATCGGAATAAAACTGACGATGGGAAGCGACTGGTGCACGCCAAAAAGCGACGCGCCCCATCCCCATTGGAAGACCGCCACGATCACTCCGTAGGCAGCGCCGATCGACAAGAGATTCATGATCGCCGCTTTGAGTGGGACAAGAAGTGAGCGGAACACGATCATGAGCAGCAGGAATGACAACGCAACGACACTGCCGATGAAGTACGGAAGTCGCTCGCCCACCCGCGCACCGAGATCGATGAACAGGGCAGTGACACCGCCGACGTAGACCTTTCCTCCGGATTCACCCATCGCTGCCGGAATGACTGTGGAGCGAAGTCGATTGACCAGTGCGGTTGTTTCTGCATCCTGTGGGGCACTGGCCGGAATGACTTGAATCACCGCCACATCACCGGAAGGACCGACGATCCCGGTTCGGACCTCAGCTACGTTCGGATCGGCTTTTGCTTCTTGACTGACTCGCTCGACGAGATCGGCGGCGGGCACCGATGAACCAGATGCGTCGATAGCAAGAAACAGTGGCCCGTTATAACCCGGACCGAAACCCTCGGCGAGCAGATCAAAGCTGCGACGCAGCGTTGATGTCGTCGGATTTTGACTGGCATCGGTCTGGCCGAGACGAAGATCAAGCAATGGGAATGCCATCGCTCCAACGACGACAAGGCCAACGACCAGATAGACGACTGGATGTTCCGAGACATGATGAGACCACCGTGACCAGCCGTGGTAGCGCCCATCATCGTTTTTTGTCGCGTTTTCACTGACTTTCTTCATTCCCGGGATACCGAAACGGTCGATGTTGTGGCCCGCGAACCCGAGGAACGCCGGAAGCAACGTAAGTGAGGAAAGGACCATTACCGAAACGACAATCGCGGCACCGATCCCCATCAATGTGATGATCGGAATTCCTGCGACCGCAAGCCCGCAGATCGCGATCACCACGGTGGTGCCAGCGATGAGCACAGCCTGACCGGCAGTTGCGATCGAACGCGCCGATGCGTCCTCGACGGTCAGCCCACGCTGAAGTCCCGCTCGATGGCGAGTGATGATGAACAGCGCGTAGTCGATACCCACCCCGAGGCCCACCATCGTGGCAAGAACTTCGGCGGTCGAAGGCATATCGACAAATGCAGAGACCACGGTGATCGCTGCACTACCCGCGCCAAGGCCAAACAGCGCAGTGCCGATAGGTAGCCCCATCGCAATGATCGAACCGAAGGCGAAAAGAAGAATCACCATCGCGGCAAGGAGCCCGATCGCTTCGCTTCCCGACGGTTTCGATCGCTCAAGAAACTGTGGAAGCTCTCCGGCAAACTCCACCTGTACTCCTGCCGCGCTGGCGACTGACGTTGCTTGCCGCACCTGGTCGAAGACAGCGCTACCAAGTTCGCGAGAATCCTTCTCGAATCGAACGGTGGTCGTTGCGATCGTCCCGTCCGCCGAGATCTGCAGCACTGCGGCTGGAGACGGCTGCGTCACTCCCTCGAGCGCCGCAACGCCATCGAGTGCACTGTTCATGGCCGCTGCTGCACTTGGATCGGCAAGCGTCCCTGTCGGCGAATGGAAAACGATCATCATCGACCCACCGGCTTGGGTGGGGAAGGTGTTCGTTAGTAATTCAATCGATTTCTTGGAATCGGATCCTGGGGTGCTGATGCGGTCATAGGACTCACCTCCGGCAAGGCGACCAACGACCACCAAAACCACCACGATCGCGATCCACGCGAACAAGGTGCGCCAGCGATGACGCGTGCACGCGCGGCCGACTCGGTACAAAAAGGTGGACATCGGGGGGAGATCCTCTCGAGCGACCCGTAGGGAGCCGCGAACAGTGGAACGATACCGGTGCGCGCCACAACGACGGCATCGAACGAATCTGTGACCCCGGCTCCGGCGACCAAGGTCGTCGGATGGAGGCGCCGAAACGCCAGAAGGACCTCAGGGCCCAGCCGCGACCTTGACGACGGCCGCAGTGGTGACTTTCCCGTTGCCGTTGTCACCAATCAGGTCGACCCGCACCCGACCATCGGACGGCGGTCCGATGAAGCGCGCCGAACTCACAATTGGTGATTGCCGGTTCTGGGCAAGAAAGCGCACTTCCATTTCCGTCACCACATGAGGTCGGTCGCCACCGAGAACGAAATCGGCGAGATCTTCGGCGGCAGCTTCAATCAGTCCCGCCACCACTGCGCCCTGCATCGCGCCCGCAGGATTAAGGAGTTCAGTGCGCAGTTCTGATGCGACCACACCATGGGCACGATCGCGTGACACGAAGCCAGCCGCGGATCGGAGCGATTGGTCAAGCGGAATCGACGGCATGCGTGTGACCGCAGCAGTTGCATCGAACGGCGGTTTCACAGGGTCACCATCCCGACGCGCAACCTTGGCGAAGCTGATCAGACTGCTCCCCCATTCCTCGCCGCCCACCGTCAACGGCATTTCGCACACTGCCGAACGCCCGCCGTTGCGAAGCACCACCGCACGGGTATCGACCGATTCCGGCGCAGGAGTCAACGGGAGTCGAATGGAGAGATCCGAGGTGAATGCCCAGTTCTCTGCATCGGTGTCGATCGTGAGACCACCGACGACATCGATGAGGAAGGCAACTGCGGCCATCGATACCGCTCCCCGATAGGCGATGGAGGCCGGGGAGACGAGATGGCCGACCAACTGTCCGTCCTCGAGAGTGAGCCTGGTTCCCAACCGACTGGGAACGGAGGAGAGCACACTGGGAATATCGGTCACGGAGTGACGATAACGACTCGTGAGCAGCCGACGTGACACAGTTGAGCGCCTCAGGACGAACCGATGTCGGGGGACACGGCCGTTCACTCATCCACTCTCCAAAAACGCGAAGGTGCTTCATGTTCGATCTGACCGGAAAGACCGCCTTGGTAACAGGGGCCGGGCGCGGAGTCGGTTTCGGCATCGCCCAGACCCTGATCGCCGCCGGGGCCACTGTCTATGTCAATGATCTACTCCCCGAACGGGCTCAGGATGCCGCCGACCGACTTGGAGCGAACGCGAAACCACTCGCGTTCAACGTCGCTGAGGGCGACGCCGTCGATGCCGCGATCGCGTCGATAGGTCCGATCGACATCTTGGTGAACAATGCCGGTATTCCGCCGTCAATGAAGCCGGTGAAGTTCCGTGATCTCCCCCGCGACGAATGGGCTCCGTACGTTGACGTCAATCTGTACGGCGTTCTGAACTGCGTGAAAGCGGTCATCAATGGCATGTGCGATCGCGGATTTGGTCGCGTCATCACCATCTCTTCGGGCGCAGGAACCCAAGGCCTCTCCATCGGTGTCTCGATCTACGGAGCAGGTAAGGGGGCGGGGATCTCGTTCATGCGCCACCTCGCGATCGAGACTGCTGACTCAGGGGTCACGGCGAACACCCTTGCTCTCGGTCTGATGGAACGTGACGATCCGGGTGTCACTGAGGATCAGCGAACAGTCACGGCGAAGATTGCGAAGACCATTCCGGTTGGCCGACTCGGCACCGGCACCGACGTCGGTTACGCGTGCGTGTACCTCGCGTCCGATGAAGCCTCGTGGTTGACCGGTCAGACCATCTCGCTCAACGGCGGTTCGTCCACCAACTGAGTTCACCTCATTGACGGTTCAAAGAACTTCAAGGTCATCGAACTTCACCACGGGTTATGTTTCAGCGTCGTCCGACACCCTCGTAGGTAAAGTTCAAGCGCGTTAAGGCTGCACGATCGAGAACGTTGCGCGTATCAACCACGGAACGACGGGCCACGATCGAGGCCAGACGGTCGAGATCCATCAACCGAAATTCATCCCATTCGGTGAGAACGACCACGACATCGGCATCGGTGCACGCCGAGTAACTGTCAGTGGCAAGGACCACCCCATCGATGGGCGAGTTGAAAATCACCGGGTCATACGCGCGAATGGTCGCACCCTTTTCGATCAATCGAGTGATGATCTCAAGCGCAGGTGACTGCCGGAGATCATCGGTGCCTGCCTTAAAGGTCAGACCAAGCGCTGCGATTCGCGAACCGGCGATCGGTCCGTCTAGTGCTCGCTCAATCTTGTCGACCATCCGCTCGAACTGTTCCCGATTCACCTCAATCACACCGCGTAGGAGGGCAAAGTCGTATCCCGCAGCTTCGGCAATCTGGATGAGCGCTTCAGTGTCCTTCGGAAAACATGAACCTCCCCATCCCGGCCCCGGCTTGAGAAAACCATGCCCGACTCTCTTGTCGTAACCGAGCCCGAGGACAACCTCGTCGATATCGGCTCCGACGGCTTCGCAGACTGCCGCCAACGCGTTCACGAACGAGAGCTTGGTGGCGAGGAAGGAATTGGCGGCGTACTTGATGGTCTCGGACGAAACCGGATCAGTCAGGAGGACCGGCGCCTGGACGCTTCGATAGAGCTCGCCCACCCGAGCCGCGACCTCCGGATCGTCAGCACCGACCACAATTCGATCGGGAGTGAAGAAATCCATGACGGCGGAACCCTCGCGAAGAAATTCCGGATTCGACGCCACCGCAACATCGGCGCGGTCAAGGAAACCTTCAACCTGACGCAGTGAACCCACCGGAACGGTTGACTTGTTGACGACGATTGCTCCGGGCTTGAGCATCGGTCCGATCTCGGCGGCAACAGCGTGCACATAGGACATATCGGCCGAGCCGTCTGGAAGTTCTGGCGTCGGAACACAGATGAATACGAAGTCTTGGTCGACGACGCTCGGACCAGCACCGACCACGAATCGCAGTCTCCCCGCGTCAACGTTGCTCTGAATGAGTTCGGCGATCCCGTCCTCGTGAATCGGAACGCGACCCTCATTGAGGTCGTCGATTCGACGCTGGTCGATATCGGCACAGGTAACGGTGAAACCCATCTCGGCAAAGCCCGCTGCCGTCGTGAGACCGACATAGCCGGCCCCAACCACTGCGATCTGACTGTCCATCGGAACTCCCTTGCCGACCCAAACCCCACACGAGGAGCGAGAACCGGCGTCCAGCGCGCGGAACACGATGTTACCGACTGGTCAGCACGGCGGAAAGCGCCGAACACCGGTGTTCGAATCAACCAACAATCGAACCACTCGCCCGTGGGACGAATGCTTCGTGACTCCGCCAGTCAATCGAGAAGGGCGAGACTCGCAGCAAGAGAAGTCGTGAGTTGAGAGATTTCCGCAGCGGTGTCGCGATACTCAGAGACAGGCAGACCGATCGGATCGATGATGTCATCGATGGGCGAATCACCAAGGAGCGAATCGAGCGTGCGGTCGGCGGCGAGTCGACCAAGCCAAGATTCGAGAGTTTCAGAGCTGCCCGGTCCCATGACATCACCTGACCTGCGGACGATCTCCTTCAGTGTGAACATTCGTGACACTGCGTCAGGGCAAAGAAGGGCTGCGTCACGCACATGCTCCCTTGCGAGGCCAATGACGAGATCGACCGAGCGAATCTGATCGGCAGTGAGAGGCCGACTGATATGCGAGGAAATGTCGAGTCCCATCTCGGCCATGGCCTCGATTGCTTCGGGTTCGGCAGGTCGAAGCCAGTCCATTGTTCCTGAGGATTCAACCGACGCGACGACACCGGCCTGATCAAGCGCTTGCTGCAACAGGGCTCGCGCCATCGGCGAACGGGCGATGTTGCCCGTACAAATGAGCAAGACCGATCTCGTCACTGCTGCTCCCACCGTTCCTTCACAACAACCACCGCTTGTCTTGCCCTACTTGAGTTCGAAGGGCTTCCCGGGAGTCGTCGCCGGCGGGGCCGACGTCGAGTCTCCGTATTTGGCATATTTCGCATAACGCGAATAGCGCGAGTAGCGGCCGTATCCGTAACGGCCGTATCGACCTCGATAGGGGCCATAGCGCCGCGATTCGCTGACTTCATTGAGCACAATCCCGATCACCGGGGCACTGACCTGAGCCAGTCGGTCGAGAATCTCTGTGAGTTGGGGACGTGTGGTCGTACCGGCCTTCACAACGACCATGACCCCCTCGACCATGTGGGCCATCGCAAGCGCATCGGCGACAGGAAGAACGGGCGGGGAGTCGAGGAGAATGAAATCGGCGCCGGCCGATTCGATTCGATCAAGCACCGTACTCATCCGATCCGAGCCTAGGAGTTCGGCCGGATTCTGCGGTGACTGTCCTGATGGAACGAGATAGGCGCGGTCAATGGTGGGAAGCGGGATCTGGACGACCACTTCACTGAGCGTGGTATCGCCGAGGAGAACGCTGGTGAGACCAGGACCTTTCGTCTTCATCCCAAAGATTTCCTCCACCTGCGGCTTGCGGAGATCAGCGGAGACGATGACAACTCTCAGGCCACTCTGGGCGAGAACAACCGCAAGGTTTCCGACGATTGTCGTCTTCCCCTCGCCCGGGATGGCCGAGGTGACCAAGATCCGATTGCGCTTCTGACCGAGAGCCGAGAAACGCAAGTTCGTGCGCAACGCCCGATAGGCCTCAGCGTCGGTCGAGTCAAGGGCGACGAGTTCGCGGCTGTGGCTCTTCTCAGCGTTCTGATTCGTGGGGATCGTTCCGATCACCGGAATCTCGCCGACGAGTGCCTCAACGTCATCGGTGGTGTGGATCTTGTTGTCGAGTCGATCGATGAGAAGAGCGACACCTGCGGCAAAGACCAACGCCAAGATTCCGGCAAGGACCGCGTCGCGCAAGGGCGTGGGTTCGAAGGGAGCGGTCGGTTCCACGGCCCGACCAGCAACCTCGACGTTGCCCGAACGACTCGCTGCCTCAACTTCAAACTGGGTCGACAACGATCGAAGATCAACTTGCTGGGCCACCAACGCATTGCGCTGAGCACGCGCAGTGTCGGCATCGGGAGCCGTCAACCTCCCAGACGCCAGCTGTACATCGACGGCTTTGATCTGCACATCGAGTTCGCTGGCCTTCACCAAGAGTTCGTCGGCGCGGGCCACAAACGAGGAGCGCACCTGTTCTTTGCGCTGTTCTACGTAGACATCGGCGTAGGCATTTGCGACATCTGCAGCCACTTCAGGTGACGGACTCACGACAGTGATCTGGATGAGGTCCGTTTGTCCGACCCCGGAGAACGAAACGCTGGTGAGTTGACTGATGTCATCGCCGATTCGCTCGTCAACCTTGTCCTTGACAGTGACTGATGTCATCAACTGGATCTGGGTTTCAACGTCGCGCTTCGGGTCGACTCGGATTTGCACACCGTTGAAGACGGCATCGGAGTTGGGGTCGATCACCCTCACTCGAGCCTGCGCCTTATAGAGATCAGTATTCGAAGCCGCAAGGAAATACGCAGCCGCTGAAACGATCACGGCGAATCCAAGGATCAGCGGAGCCAACCATCGAACAACGTTCCAAACTCGCCATAGATCAACGCCTTCTGGAGCTTCTTCGCTCACTTGGCCCGCCCCCGGACGATGGCGCCACTAGGCCAGACCCACGCCAAACTTTTTGCCCCCAAAATTGGCCGCGCTGCCATGTCATGTTGGGCGTTCAGAATCACGACAGGCGCCTTTCCGGCATCAAACGGACTAGTAACTCTAGCGCAGGTCAGGTACCCTCTCCCATCGGCCAAACTGGGTTTCTTACCAGTGCAACCACGGTTGCGATAAGGGTGTTGCAGTGCAGTCATTAGGTGATCAGAGCAAACAATCTGGGCGCCCCCAGGCGATTCCCACAAGCGCGGTCAACGTTTCCCCTTGGGCCCGCGGCCGCGCCAAACACGCCGCTGATCTCCTTTTCGGTGCCGTTGTTGCAGTTGTCAGCCTTCCACTGATTCTTCTTCTCTGCGTGGGATCGGCGCTCGCGTTCCGGTCTTGGCCAATCTTTCGCCAAAATCGCCTAGGCCTGGACGGTCGGACCTTTTCGTTCATCAAGGTTCGCAGCCTTCCCAACGATGTCCCCGCCGACATCGACAAATATCACCTCCGGGATCACTCCTCATCGAGGTGGGGGCAGTTCATCCGAGGCAAGCATCTCGACGAACTCCCGCAGGCCTGGCTTCTCGTTACCGGCCGGATGTCCCTAGTGGGACCCCGACCAGAGATGCCCTCGCTCTCGGCGACCTACGATCCTGCATTCGTCCGTGAGCGAACACGCGTCCGCCCCGGAATCACGGGACCTTGGCAGATCAGCCCTGACTGTGCCGGTCTTATTGGGGAATCCCCTCAGTACGACCTTTTCTATCTGGAAGCGGCCAGTCCCGCGCTCGACCTCTGGATCATGTGGCGAACAATGCTCGGGGTCTTCGGGGCCCAACCACGCGGCCTCGCCGAGTATCCCCAGAGGTTCAAACAAAAGTCGGCGTGAATGAGACTTCTCGTCGTCCTCAATAACGCTGACCGGTACCTCACTGTGTGGGATGCGGTCGCCGACCTCGGAGTCGATCTCCATATCGCTGCGCCCACAGAGGTTGCCGAGCGATTGACGGAACGTCCCGGGCTCACCGTTCAC
>JBAXGZ010000048.1:0-16577 GCA_037139155.1 Actinomycetes bacterium
ACGCACGCACGCACGCATGCACTAAATGGACCAGTGACTGCGAATTCGTCAGCGACGAAGCAGCGAAAGCAGTCGGAGGATCTCCAAGTAAAGCCACACGATGGTGACCGTCACGCCAAGGGCTGCGAGCCATTCCATCCGACGTGGCGTGTTTCCCGCGTCGACTGCATCCTCAATGAACTTGAAGTCGATGGCGAGATTCATTGCCGCCACAATGCAGATCACAACGCTGATGCCAATTCCCAGCGGCGTGGGGGAATTCCAGAAGGCGATGTTCGCTCCGAAGAGAGAAAAGATCCACGTCGCCAGATACATCACCATGATGCCGCCGGTTGCAGCGATGGTGATAAGGATGAACTTCTTTGTGACCTTGACGATTCGGGTGACGTAGAGAACGAACATCACCAATACAACACTGAGTGTCGCTAACACCGCCTGCACGACGATTCCGTCGTACAACTGGTTGTAGTAGGCCGAGATCGCTCCAAGGAACGCCCCTTCGCACAACGCATAGAGCGGAGCGGTCGCTGGACCCCACTTCGGCTTAAAGATCGTGGCGAAGGCGAAACCGACGGCCAACAACGCGGCCACGATTGTCCATGCCGGGAAACTGGTTGTGCTGACGGTGACGTTCTGCTGGGTGGCGGTGTCGAAGACTTCCTGAGTGGTCTGATGCACCTGGGACCATCCGATCCACGCAGTGGCGCAGATGATGGCGAACAACACCCCCAGTGCCGACAGGGTGCCTCCAAACGTCATCGAGCGGGTCACGGGCGCCGTGCCGTAGCCCTCGGCAATGACCTGTTCGAAGCGCTTGTCATTCAGTACGGGATTCGCAGCCATTCCAGTCCTTTCGAGACTCAACGGCAGCAGTCTAGGAAGCCGGTGCCGGGAATGGATGCCACCCCAACCGATTAGTCGGTGAGCCCCACTTCGATGCGCCCGTCGATCTCGCGGACCGAGAACGTGCCAATCGGGCCTTTCTCATCGCGGCGACCATTGGCCGAGAGCTTTGAGCCATTGCCCTCGTCGTCGAAACGCCAGAAATGACTTAGGCACACCAATTCGTCACCGTCGACGGCACCGGCGGAACCGAGGTGAGCCCATTGGTGCGGACATCGGGCCTCGCAGGCCGCAGTATGCCCGGATGCGCCTCGCCAGAGAACGATGTCGCCCTCGTCGCGTTCGATGGTCACGACCTGTCCAGCAACAAGTTCTTCCGAAGCCAGCACATCAACCCAGAGCACGAAACGACGTTACTGCCGGACCCGAATTCGGAGAAACCTTCCAAAACAGTCAGCGACCTTCGATTCCCCGCCTACCATCGCCCGCGTGGATTCCTTCAGGGACGTAGTCGATGGCAACAACACTGCTGCCAGTTCATTCAAAAATTCGCAATTGTCAGCGATCCCTCGTCGACATCTTGCCGTGGTCACCTGCATGGACTGCCGTATCGACCCGTTGGAGATCTTCGGCTTCGAGGTCGGCGATATTCATGTCATGCGCAATGCCGGTGCCCGGATCACACCTGACATGATCCGCTCGCTGATCAAGTCAGTGAACCAGTTGGAAGTCGACCGTATTGCGATTCTTCACCACACAGACTGCGGAGCGGCGAAGATCGACCTTCCCGGACTTCGCAAAAAAGTCCTCGCTGCAACCGGATCCGATCCCGAAGAGGTCGAATTCCACCTCATCGGCGACCACGGTGCCGCGCTCGATGCCGATATCGAAGCAGTCCGAACCTGTCCCTACCTCCCGGTAGGAACCGCAGTTGCCGGCTTTACCTACGACGTCGCTACTGGGCTGGTGACACAGCGACATTCGACCTTCGTCGGGTAGTTGCTGGTCGGTGCATCCAACGATTGCAGCGGCCGGAATTGCCTTGATGGCGATCCCCAGGCCGGATCAACTGGTCGATCGCTCTTCTACAAAAGAGGGAGAAACGCAGAGGGTCACACGTCGAGGAATCGTGACACTGCAATACCTGCGCCAATTGCGCCAATGGCGATACCCACAATGCCAAGCGTGATGAAGATGTAGGTCATCTCTCCACCGCTCACCTGGAACCCACCAACAAGGGGGATTTCATCGGCGCTGGGCAGCCATTTCTGAAAGAACGGCTTGAATGCCGCCAGCGCTCCGATCGCGAGAAACGCCCCAACCAGACCTTGAACCAGACCTTCAAGCATGAATGGGATACGGATGAACCAATTGGTGGCCCCCACGAGTTTCATGACCTCAATCTCGCGACGACGGGCGAACATCGCCATTCGGATCGTGTTGAGGATCAGCAGGCCTGCTGCACCCAAGAGGAAGGCCGCAATCACAAAGATGCCGACGGTGAGACGACTGGACAGTTGCTGGATCAGGCGGATGGTCTTTGATGCGAAAACAACCTGATCGACTCCGGATCGACCCTCGTAGGTCAGACCAAGCGACTCGACCGCATCGACATCCTTGTTGATCGGCTCGACACGGAACGATGGGGGAATGTCATTGACGGTGACACTGTCGATAAATTCCGGAGAGTCGGCGAAGAGGGTCTTGAATTCTGAATAGGCCTGTTGCTGATCAACAAAGAGCACCTTCGAAACTTCCGGACTCTGTTCGAGATCGTTTCGTAGTGAATCGATTTGCTGCTGATTGGCGTCAATTCGGAGGAACACAACAAATTCGATTCCACCCTGCCACCTTTGGGTGGCGTTTTCGACACCAGACCGAAGCATGAGCGAAGCGCCGACGAGAGCCAAAGAAACGGCAACGGTCATGATCGATGCAAGAGTGATCGTGACGTTCCGACCGAGGTTGGAAGTGGTCTCGCGGAGGAGATAGTCGAACTTGACGGGCATCGAATCGTCCTATTCGTAGACGCCGCGGGCTTGGTCGCGAACGATGGAACCGCGGTCGATCTCGATAACACGTCGACGCATGGTGTCGACGATTCCTCGATCATGTGTCGCCATGACAACGGTGGTGCCGGTCTTGTTGATGCGATCGAGAAGTTTCATGATTCCAACCGAAGTGGCGGGGTCGAGATTTCCGGTTGGTTCGTCGGCAAGCAGAATGAGAGGCCTATTCACGAACGCGCGTGCCACCGAAACTCGTTGCTGCTCGCCACCGGAAAGTTCGGTGGGGAAACTGTCGGACTTATGACCGAGTCCGACCAGATCAAGGATTGCCGGAACCTGACTATCGATCACAGTTCGCGGGCGACCAATCACCTCAAGAGCAAACGCAACATTCTCGAAAACGGTTTTGGTTGGCAGAAGCTTGAAATCCTGAAAGATGCAGCCGATATTGCGGCGCAGATACGGAACCTTCCAGCCGGAGAGACGGCCGATGTCCTTGCCGGCCACATAGATATGACCTTGTTCGGGGGTCTCCTCTTTGTTGAGGAGACGGATGAAGGTGGACTTGCCTGATCCTGAGGCACCGACAAGAAAGACGAACTCGCCTTTGGCGATCTCGACATTGGCGTCGCGTAACGCGACGGTGGAGTTCTTGTAGGTCTTGGTGACGTTTTCGAGAGTGATCATAATGAGGGGAGGTTCTCGTGTCGCGAACGAGACGAGGTTAGACGGGAGGGGTCCAAGATTGGTGCCACTCCCCCGTTCCCCACTACAGCAACGATCGCTCCGATTGAGCACCTCGTTGCACCGTTCCAAGCCAGATAGAACCGTTCAACCAAATCCTCGAAGACGACATCAGTCGTCGTCGGCCTCATGAAGTGCATTCGCCAGATCTGGTTCAAGGGTCCACTGCACCGCAGGATGATGATGCTCGGCTGTCCAAGCAATGGTGAGCGACTCGCTTCCAGCGTTGGTCAGCATCTTGGCGCCACGTTCGGGGTGCAATCGGTAGACACCAATCCGTTGCTTCCAACGAGAAGACGACCGCGCCCAGTGCTGAACCTCGGACTCGGAGCGAACCGTCGTCGCAGCGAGGATCGTTGCCACGACACGTCCTGGTGTGCGAAGGCCAGATTCCAACTTCCCGCAATCGTGGAGAAGCGCGGCAGCCAGAACCGGACGCGTTGCGCGATCACCGAGGGTGCGCTGAACCCGCCGAGCCACCTCGGCAGAATGCCGGCGATCTGGTCCCGACAATGTGCACCAGATCGCTCGCTCTCCGGGAAGCAGTTGCGACTCAGCCCACTGCTGTTCAGGAGTCGGTGGGCCACCGGGACGCAGACTCCCGAAGAACCGGCGGGTCAAATGGCGAAGCCGGTCCATCAGTTCGATCGATCAGACGAGATGCGCGCTGCACGAACGCGCCTGAGGATTTGCCGCGAGCACGGTGTCGTCGATCGCAGTTCCACAGGTGTCGCAGAGTCCGTAGGTTCCCGCATCAAGACGCTCAAGAGCACCCTCGACGGCATCGAGGTCGTCACGGAATTGCGCAGCGAGTTGACGATCATCGGGTTCTCCACCATCGATGACGGTGAGCGACTCGGCGATGATGACATTGCCTTCAGCATCGGCAGCAACCATGTGTTCTTCGATCATGACGTCGCCCTCGACATCGACGACGGTGATCGTCTCGTCGATAAACACGTCTCCATCCTCGTCGAAGACGGCAATGGTCTCGTCGATCATGAGATCGCCCTCGTCGTCGGTAACGACCGTGACATCGTCGATCACGACAACGCCTTGGCCATCGACTTCGAGCAGATCAATGGTCTCGATGTGTTCGCCGATCACCGTTCCATCGTCATCAAGGATGTCTTCGGAAATCACGATTTCATCAACGAGTTCCACCTCGTTCTCGGCAAAGCGTTCAGGGGCTGACCAGTCACCAGAAGTATTCATGTGATCGAGGCTAGCGGCGAGAGGCATGAGCACGCGGATGCGCGGCGTCATACACCGCAAACAATCGATCGTTCGAGACCATCGTGTACACCTGCGTCGTCGTGATCGAGGCATGACCAAGCAACTCTTGGACAGCTCGGATGTCGGCTCCGTGGTCAAGCATGTGCGTTGCGCAAGAGTGGCGAAGTACGTGGGGCGTAAGCCGATCACCCAATCCGGCAGCATCACCGTATTTGCGCACGATTGCCCATGCTCCTTGACGACCCAACCGACCCCCACGAGCATTGAGGAATACGGCGTCGGCATCGGTACGACGAGCGAACTGCTCTGGCGCGATCACTCCTCGGCCTTCCTCATCGAGCCATTGAGCGAGCGCAACACGTGCGAAGCGGCCGATCGGGACAACACGTTCTTTCGAACCTTTACCGAAGAGCCGCAGCAGCCCCGCGTCGAGATCCACATCACCCAAACTCAACGCACACACTTCAGAGATTCGAGCGCCCGTTCCGTACAAGACCTCGAGGATGGCGCGATCTCGACGAGCGATAGCGGACTCACCCTCGACCTGATCGAGCAGGGAACCAACCTCGGCCTCGGTCAGTGCCTTGGGTAATCCGGCGGGTACGCGAGGTGTCTCCACCCCGGCCGAGGGATCGGTCAGAGCAAGCCCCTCATCGGATCGGAACCGATGGAGCGATCGGACCGCAACAGTGGCCCGCTTGACCGAGGAGGGAGCCAGCCCCCGCGCTCGAAGCACCCCCACGTAGGCGTCGAGATCGGCCGACTGGACCGAGTCGAGCGTGCGACCCGAATCTTCGAGCCACCCGCAATAGGACACCAAATCACGCCGATAGGCAGCGAGGGTGTTGGCCGAACGGCCGCGTTCGGCAACAAGCCACGTGAGGAACTCCTCGACGTCGAGTGGGAGTTCACGGTCGGCCGTGATCTCAGCCACCGCCGAGCCGAGCGATTCCCAGAGTCAGTCCGATCACGGTCTTGGTGTCGATGATCGAGCCGTCGGCGATCATCGCGAACGCTTCATCGACGGTGTAGCGCTCGATCGACATATGTGATTCCTCGATGCCCTGAACATCACGCGGGACCTCATCGAGATTGCGTCCGAGATAGATCCAGGAGAGTTCGTCACTGAAACCGGGGGCGTTCGCAAACGTGCCTAAGAGGTCGAGTGATCCGGCCCGCATGCCGATTTCCTCGCCGAGTTCGCGTTGGGCGGTGAGTTCCGGCGGTTCATCGGCAATGTCGCGCTTACCCGCTGGAATCTCGAGGATCTGACGGTCGAGTGCGGGTCGATACTGCCTGACCATGATGATTCGGCCGTCGCTATCGACCGGAACCACCGATACTGCACCGGGGTGTCGAACAATGTCACGACTGAAGTGTTCGCCGCTCGGCGAACGGAAGTTCGCGCGGACAAGATCAAAGATGTATCCGCTGTGAAGGACGACCTCGTCGACCTTCGAGAATTCTTCGCTCACGCCGACAACGAAGATGACTCGATGTCGAGGTCGGGCAAATGTGGATTGCGTCCCTCGGACCGGGCGAGTGCAGCGCCGATGAAGTCGCGGAACAACGGGGCAGGACGCTCCGGACGACTCTTGAATTCCGGATGAGCCTGCGTGCCGATCCAGTACGGGTGATTCTTCAGTTCGATGAATTCAACAAGACGGCCATCGGGTGAAGCGCCTGAGCAAACGAAATCAGAATCATCGAAACGGGAGCGGAACTTCGAATTGAATTCGTAACGATGACGGTGTCGTTCGGAGACGACTTCGGTGCCGTAGATCTCGGCGACCTGAGAGCCGGGCTGCAACTGGGCGATGTAGGCGCCGAGACGCATGGTCCCGCCCTTATCGGTGACGTCGCGTTGGGTATCCATGAGGTCGATGACAGGAAAGGGAGTCTGAGGATCGAACTCACTCGAGTGCGCTCCGGCCATGCCGAGAACATTGCGGGCGTACTCGATCGTCATGACCTGCATGCCCAGGCAAAGGCCCAAACACGGAAGTTCATTTTCACGTGCGTAGTGAGCAGCGGCGATCTTGCCCTCGACACCGCGCTCGCCGAATCCACCGGGGATCACGATGCCGTCGAGTTCACCGAGGCGACCGTCAGCAGTCATCGACTCGACGTCTTCGGCTTGCACCCATTCCACCGAGACGTCGGCAGCATGGAAGAACCCGCCATGCTTAAGCGACTCGACGACCGACAGGTAGGCATCGGGAAGCGCAACGTATTTGCCGATGATTCCGATTCGCAGCGGAATATTCGAGGTCTCGACCCGATCAACGAGGATTTCCCATTCGGAAAGATCGATGTGATGGTCGGAGAATCCGAACATCTTGCAGACATAACTGTCGAGACCCTCTTCGTGCATGACCAAGGGGACTTCGTAAAGGTTGCGGGCATCGGCAGCATTTACGACTGCTTCGACCGGGACATCGCAGAGGTTCGAAATTTTGCGCTTGAGATCGGGAGACAGGGCTGCTTCGCTGCGACACACGATGATGTCGGGCTGGATACCACGACTGCGCAACTCAGTGACCGAGTGCTGCGTGGGCTTGGTCTTCTGTTCACCCGACGGACCGATGAACGGAACCAAGGTGACATGGACGTAGCAAACATTCTCTCGACCGACATCAAGACGGAACTGACGAATGGCTTCGAGAAAGGGAAGAATTTCGATATCACCGACAGTGCCGCCGATTTCGGTGATGACGACATCGACGGCATCGTCGGCCAGTCGAGTGATGCGACGTTTGATTTCGTCAGTGATATGGGGAATGACCTGAACGGTCTTCCCCAAGTAGTCGCCGCGACGTTCTGCGGCGATGACAGCGGAATAGATGGAACCGGTCGTGGCGTTCGAATCGCGGCTCAGGGGTTCATCGATGAATCGCTCATAGTGGCCGAGATCAAGATCGGTTTCGCCGCCGTCGTCGGTAACAAACACTTCGCCGTGTTCGAATGGGTTCATCGTGCCCGGATCGACATTGAGGTACGGGTCGAGCTTCTGCATGGTCACCCGCAGACCACGACTCTTGAGGAGCCGGCCCAGAGACGACGCAGTGATGCCCTTCCCGAGCGAAGAGGCCACACCCCCAGTGACGAAGATGTGCTTGGTCATTGAAGGGGCCTCCCGGCGTTAATTAACACGTCGGGATTGCAGCGTAGCCCCGTTCAGGGTGACTCGGCGCGTATGGCGCGTGACGTCGGACCATTCGACATGACTGAGTCAGGATTGTGTGCTTTCGAGAAGTTCTCGAGCGTGTTGGCGTGCCGTCGATGACTCCGGTGTGCCCGAAAGCATTCGAGCCAGTTCAGTGACACGTGCTTCTTCCGAGACAACCTCGATGGTCGTGGTGGTAACTGATCCCGAGACGACTTTGTCGACGACGACGTGAGCGTCGGCCCAACTCGCCACTTGCGCAAGATGGGTAACCACCAGCACCTGATGATTGGTCCCGAGCGAGGACAGCGATCGACCCACCGCGACCGCCGCCGCTCCGCCGATGCCGGCATCGACCTCGTCGAAAATGAGGACCGGAGGCCCCTCGGTGAGAACGAGGCGAAGAGCCAGCATTGCTCGTGCGAGTTCACCACCCGATGCCACCTTGGCGAGCGGCTGGAGATCCATGCCCGGGTTGGCGGCGAAGCGGAAGGTGACATCGCGCCCCGCAACGCCAGCAACATCGACCTCTACCCGAGCCTTGGGAAGGGCCAGATCGGGAAGATGGGCAGCGACCGCAGCCGCTAGCGCCGGAGCCGCCGCAGCACGAGCGAGCGCAACGGTTTCCTCGGCCTGCGCGAGTTGCGTGCGGGCGACGAGGAGTTCGGCGTCGAGTGCTGCAGCTACGTCGTCATGGCCCTCAAGTTCAGCTAGCCGTGTGACGGCGCTGTCCCGCCAGGCCATGACCTCAGAGAGGGAATCTCCGAATTTGCGCCGGAGATCCTGAAGGAGTTTGCGGCGGTCTCCGATGATCGCCAAACGTTCGGGATCGCTGTCGATCGACTCACTTGAGGATCGGAGGTCGCGAACGAGGTCATCGAGTTCGGCCTGAATGTCGCGAAGACGGGCAGCAAGAGGCACAAACGGAGTTCGCTCCGCCAACGCAGCGATTGCGCGCCCGATGGAATCACCGGCACCACCGTCGTTGGCCAGAGCGTCAACCGCACCGGCCGCAGCGTCGCGGAAACCGCTGGCGTCGGCGAGGAGTTCCGCTTCGAGTCGAAGTCGTTCGTCCTCAGCGGGATCGTCGAGACCGGCATCGATCAGTTCGCTGACTTGAAAGCGTAAAAGGTCGATCTCGCGAGCTCGATCGCGGGGATCGCCTCCGAGCCCAGCCCGACGGGCCTCGATCGCGAGCACGTCTTGACGGGCCAGGGCCAGTGGTCCGAGATCGACGGCACCGAACCGGTCAAGCGCCTGACGCTGCACCGCTGCGGTCAATAGCGACTGATGGTCGTGTTGACCATGCAGATCAACGAGTCGGGACCCCAATTCCGATAACTCGGAGATTGAGGCCAACGTGCCATCTATGTAGCCACGAGACCGACCCTTTGCCGGAATGATCCGGCGGATCACACACTCGGTCTCGCCGAGGTCGAAACGGCCTTCGACAACCGCCTCCTCGGCTCCGGGGCGGACCATTGAGGCGTCGGCTTTTCCGCCGACGAGTAATTCAATCGCCGTCACGACAAGCGTCTTGCCTGCTCCGGTCTCGCCGGTGACCGCGGTCATGCCGGTGCCGAGCAGGAGCGAAAGTTCTTCGATCACCCCGAGATTGCAGACTCGCAGTTCGCTCAGCATCGGAGTTCCTTCGGCCTATCGATCGGACAGACCGAACTTGGCCTTGAGGATGGCGTGGAAATCCCGGGGGCTCGACAGAACCAAACGCGCCACATGGGACGAGGCTCGACAGCGCAGGACATCGCCGGGACGCAGATCGCCGAGATGACGACCGTCGACGACCAACGCCGCTTCGCGAGTTCCCGAAACCGTGAGGCTCACCGCGGAATCATCATCGAGGATCAGTGTGCGATCGAACAGCATGTGCGGAGAGACGGGCGTGAGCAGGATCGCCCGATGAGTGGGTTCGACAATGGGGCCGCGTGCAGAGAATGCATACGCAGTCGAACCAGTGGCGGTGGCCACGATCAGACCGTCGGCAGCATAGGGAGTGAAGAACGCTCCATCGAGCGCGACGTCGAGACGAATGGTGTGTCCGGCTCCGGTTTTTTCGAGAACCGCTTCATTGAGCGCGAGGACATTGGTTTCGGTGGCTCCACCTGACGGAGCATCGATATCGATTTCGAGGAGCATGCGCTCTTCAATGAGGTGCTCGCCGGCGAGGACTCGTTCGAGGGCAGGACGCAGTCCATCGGGTTCGATATCGGTGAGGTACCCAAGAGTTCCGAGGTTCACGCCAAGCACCGGAACCTCGTGGCGAGCGACGAGCGCCACGGTACGAAGCATCGTGCCGTCGCCACCGAGGCTGACGGCCAGATCAAGGCCCGCCGCCAATTCGGTTTCAGGTAGTCCGAGATCGGCGCGGCCGACCAATGCCGCATCGTCAATCGGAAGGACCACCCGATGGCCATCGGCGAGGAGCCATTCGATGGTCTCGAGCGCGACCGTGGCGGCTTCGGCCCGTTGCGGATGGACGACGAAAGCGAAGCTGGCCATTAGGGGGCTCCATCTGCGACAGGAGCCGACTCAATCCAACCGGTGACCTCGTCGAACGCCGCAGCAAGCGCGAACTGGTCGAGAGTTGACCGCCCGACGATGTCGTCGACCGACCCGGCGAATCGGCCAAGCAAGATGAATTCGACATTGCCATCGGATCCGGTGATGGGTGAAACCATGACCCCCATGATGGCCGCATTCCGTTCGATGAGCGCAGCCGATACTTCTGAGAGCACCCGATGCCAGATTGCCGGGTTGTCGATGATGCCCTTCCCCTTGCTGACTTCGGTACGCCCGGCTTCGAACTGGGGTTTCACGAGCAGGACATAGACCGCTCCCGGTTTCGAGGCGGCGACAAGCGTGTCGAGGACGAGGGCCAACGAAATGAAGGAAAGATCGCCCACGACGAGATCGGCCGGGGGGCCGAGGGTGGTTGGATCGACCGTTCGAAGGTTGGTTCGCTCAAGCGACTGCACCCGGGGATCGGAAAGGAGCCGCTCATGGAGTTGGTTATGGCCGACATCGACCGCGAGAACTTCCGCAGCGCCGAACTGCAACACACAATCGGTGAAACCGCCGGTTGATGCGCCCGCATCGAGAACCCGAGCGCCAGCGATCAACGGCTCAAGACCGAACGACGCAATCGCGCCTTCGAGTTTCGCCCCGGCCCGACTCACATATTTCGGCGGTGGTCCGTGAACAATGACCGGCTCGGACGCGTCGACCATTCGAGACGCCTTCGTGGCCGGAGCTCCGCCGACGGTGACGCGACCAGCAGCGATATCGGCCTGCGCTCGCTCCCGAGACGGGGCGAGTCCGCGGCGAACCAGTTCGGTATCGAGTCGACGCCGGGCACCCATGGCGTCTGACGCTACCGACCCGGATCGTGATCCGATAGGGCCGCTTCGACCATGTCGAGGAGTGACGGGGCCACGAGGTCGGGATCGGGTTCGACGGGTAGATCGTGTTGGGTGGTTACTCCGGTGAGTACGAGTCCGAACTTCCACCCGAGTCGTCGAGCAAACAGACCATCGGTGTCGGGGCGATCACCCACCATGATGCCGTCGGCACCGAGAAGCTCGTGGACCATGTCGGCAATGGCCTGATGTGGTTTGCCGGCGATCTCAGGGCTGACCCCAGACGCGACTGCAATCGAAGCGAGGAGCGCACCTCCACCGGGGACGGGACCAGCAGCGGTTGGATAGGTGGAATCGTCGTTGGTTCCGAGCAATCTCGCCCCGGCACGCACCGCGGTCGATGCTGCTGTCATCCGTTGATAATCGAAGGTGGGGTGATAGCCGACAACGACGACGTCGACACTGACGCCGAGAGCTGCGGGATCGCTGGCATCGATTGTGTCGACGTTGCGACGTTGCAGTTCGTCGACGACGCCTGGACCGGCACACACCAAGGCCCGAGAACCCGAAGGCACAAGGGCCGCCGCCGCCATTGCGGACGTAATCACTCCATCGCCAGCCTCGATGCCGTGGCGTCCGAGTTTCGCGGCGATGTCGTCGCGTCGACCGAAGGAGAAGTTGGTAACGAAACCCACGTGTTCTCCCGCGGAGCGCAAGAGTGCAACCGCTTCGGGAGCTCCCTCGATGGGATGGTCTTCAAGCCACACCACTCCGTCGAGATCGAGCGCCCAAGCCATGGGAGACAGTCTCCCACTACGCCATGACGGTGGCGACCACCGCGACCACTCCCTTGACTCTGACAGTGCGATGAGTCTGATAGGACTAGTCGGTGCCTCGCTTCGAACCGTTCATCGGGATCCGTTATGACATCACTTCCCTTGATCCAGCGTTAGTGACAGCCCCGCCCTACGACGTCATTAGCCCCATTGATCGCGATGGGCTTCTGCAGAGTGCACCGGAGAATGTTGTGCGCATCGACCTTCCGATGGGAGGAACCGATCCCTATGGCGATGCCGCGGCGCAATTCGCTCAGTGGCGCCTCGATGGCGTGCTGGTCGACGACCAGCAGGTCTCGTTCACGGTGTACCGGATGGAAGCGCCAGACGAGAATGGCACCGTGCGGCATACCACCGGGGTGATCGGCGCCATGGAACTCACCCGGCCGGGCGAGGGGGACATCCTTCCTCACGAGTTCACGACACCAAAAGCGAAGAGCGATCGTCTCGATCTCCTTCGCTCAACACGCTCAAACCTCTCGGCGGTCTGGGGTCTCTCGCCCGCTCCTGGACTCACCGCATTGCTTGCCACTGATGAGCAGCCACTGTGTCGATTCGAAGCCGATGGCGTTACGCACTCGGTCTGGCGAATTACCGACCCGACTCATATCGAAGCGATCCGCAGTGCCATCGGATCGGCACCCATCGTGATCGCCGATGGACATCATCGCTATGAAACATCGTTGGCCTACCGCGACGAACGGCGCGGCGCAGACGGCGATGGCGGCGCCGCCGACGCAGTCATGACCTTCGTCGTCGAACTGGTCGAAGAGGAACTCGAGGTTGGTCCGATCCATCGACTGATCTCTGGTCTGCCCGAGGAGGTCGACCTGGCCTCGGCATTGTCCGAGTTCTTCGAGATCGAGGCATTCACATTTACCGACGACCCCACCGTGCACCGGCTCCAAGAACTTGGTGGTCTCGTTCTCGTTCTTCCCACCGGCGCATTCCTTCTTCGACCTCGACCAGAAACCATTGCCGAAACTCGAGATCTCGATTCCAGCCGCCTCGACCTCGCTCTTGCGGCACTGCCAGAACATGCACTGACCTTTCAGCACGGTGTTGACCACATTCGTTCGGCCGTCGCTTCGGGAGCTGCTCAGGCTGGCGTTCTTCTCCGCCCGGTCACCATCGACCAAATCGTCGCTATTGCCGAGGGTGGCGAAAAGATGCCGCCGAAATCGACCTTCTTCGCCCCCAAGCCGCGCACCGGAGTCGTGTTCCGCTCGATCGACTAAGTAACTCCGTGTCACTCCCGGGACAACTCCGTGACAACGCAAATGGGCCGACCCGAAGGTCGGCCCATGAGGTTCAGTTCACGAGTGTGATCAGGCGATTGTGATCGACGTGTCGAGATAGACGTCCTGGATGGCGTTGAGGAGCTCAACGCCTTCGGCCATCGGACGTTGGAATGCCTTGCGGCCAGAGATAAGGCCCGTTCCGCCGCCGCGCTTATTGATCACTGCGGTGCGGACTGCATCGGCGAGATCGGAAGAACCCTTTGATTCGCCGCCGGAGTTGATGAGACCAATTCGACCCATGTAGCAGTTGGCGACCTGCCAGCGGGTGTAATCGATCGGATGGTCGGTAACGAGACCGCCGTAGACCAGCTTTGAGGTCTTGCCGTACCCCTCAAGTGCGTTGTAGCCGCCATTCTTTGTCGGCAACTTCTGCTTGATGATGTCGGCCTCAATGGTTACGCCAAGGTGGTTGGCCTGCGCAGTGAGATCGGCTGAGTCGTGGTAATCGACACCATCGACCTTGAATGCGTTATTGCGTAAGTAGCACCAGAGAACGGTGAACATACCCAGCTCGTGGGCTCGGCGGAATGCTTGGGCCACTTCAATGATCTGATGATGTGATTCAGGTGAACCGAAATAAATGGTTGCGCCCACGCCGGCAGCACCAAGCTCATAGGCCTCTTCAACCGTGCCAAACATGATCTGGTCGAACTCGTTCGGATAGGTCATGAGTTCGTTGTGATTGATCTTCACGATGAACGGAATGCGATGGGCATACTTGCGCGACATCGTGCCGAGAACGCCGAAGGTGGTGGCGACGGCGTTGCAGCCGCCCTCGATAGCCAACTTGATGATGTTTTCAGGATCGAAATAGATCGGGTTCGGTGCAAACGATGCAGCGCCCGAGTGCTCGATGCCTTGGTCGACGGGGAGGATCGAGACATAGCCGGTCTCAGCAAGGCGACCATGACCGAACATCGACTGGAGATTGCGCAGGACCTGTGGGGAACGGTCCGACTGGAGGTACACGCGCTCGACGATGTCACCGCCCGGCTGAGTCAGCTGGTCGGCAGTGATGCCCTCACACGTGAAGGTGAGCAGTTCTTCCGCTTCGTCGCCGAGTAATCCTTTGATGTCGGTCATAACTCTCCTCGATCATCCGATGCACCCGTGCGCATCGGATCAGTTGGATGCACCTTGGTACATCTCGCTTGTTCGGGAGGGAGCCTAGGCCAGCCGAACCGGTTGACTGATCGCAGGGGACGCCACGGAGAGGGATACTCAGAGGTTGAGACCCTCGACCCGTGGAAGCAACGCAGTTCGGATCCGGGCGGTTGATCGGGAACTTAGGACCGTGTCGGCGTGAACTTCGGTTCGGCTGGCGGTGGAACCGGCAACCCGGAAGAACCGACGACGCACGCGACCCACGACGACGACATCGTCACCCTCGATAAATTTGGCGGCGCTTGTGGAGGGGTTGTGCCACACCACCGGGACGGTCTCGGCCGGAAGATCGCCGTCGCGCACGGTGAGATCGAATGACAGGAGTTCATCGCCGGAGGGCAGAACTCGGAACTCTGGGCTCCGGCGCACGAAACCCCGGACGACGGCGAGATTCGAACCAACCGGCACCGCTGCTGTGTTGAACGCTGAGTTGTTTGTTGTCGAGCTCTTTGTTGTCGAGCTCTTTGTTGTCGAGCTCTTTGTTGTCGAGCTCTTTGGTGTTGAGCTCTTTGATGTTGACGTGGCCATAGGACCTCCAGGAATTGCGATCGGAACACACCGATCGTCGAGAACGTGGAGGAAGTGCCCAAACAGTAGGGACTGGGTGCGACAGTTCAGCGAAGTGATCGCACCCGGCGACGCACATCTGCAAAATCGGGATCGAAGGTTTCAATTCGACCAAACATGGTTCGTGCTTTGGGGAGATCACCAACGCGCTCGTACAGATCGGCCAGGACATAGGCGCGACGCAAATGGTGGAGCATCGGGCGCTTCGGAAAGGTGAAGCCCTGCTCCAACAGTGTGACCGCTCCCGAGAGATCGTCACGGTCGGCGAGCGAACCAGCCATCACGATCCGTCCTTCGGTGACCAGTTCCGCGCTCGGCGACGCCGCCCGCAATTCCTCCCACAATTCCGCAACCTGCGACCACTGACGCAGTGCGCGGTAGCAGTCAGCCAGCACAGGATGCTGATCGGTGGAATTACTCAGAAGGCGGAAGGCCTCGAGTTCGCGAGCGGCCTGCTTCCACTTCTCCTGGCGATAGAGAGTGAGTCCATACAACTCATGCACAGCGGCAACCGTGGGCGCCTCATCGACAAGCTTTTTGAGAATCCGCGCGGCATCACCGAATCTCTCGGCCTCGAAGTGTTCGGCGGCCTCGGCCAATCGCCGTTCGACGCGTTCGGTCCGGGCGGTACCGACCGCCCGACTGAGCTGCTCACGTACCTCTCCGGCGAGATCGATAGGAATGGGATCTCGTCGACGCGAAGTGCTGCGCGAAACCGCAACGGCGGCCTCATCGCGAACCTCGATGATGAGCGCAGAATCTTCCGACGCGCGGGCGTCATTCGCGGCGCGGCGCTCGGCGTCGGTCGCCTCATCGGGAATCGAACCGGGGGCAGCGCGTCGCGCTGAATCTGGACGTCGCTGCGGCGTCGCAGCCTCGACGGCATCTCGCCAGGCGCGAGACGCACCCACAACTCGTCGACCCGTGGCCGCACCGGCACCGCGACGTGCCACTCCGCCCCATGTTCGGGGGGTCTCGAGCGGCGGTCCTTCGGCCCAACCGTCCTCGGTGGTTGAACGTCGAGTCGCGCGATCGTCGCCGCCACTGCGGGCTCGACTACTCGGGGCAGCACCAGATCTCGGTCGATCAGATCCCGCCGATGGTCGGCCCGAACGAGAAGGCCCACCCGCACGAGATGGTCCACCCGCCCGATCAGAAGACCCTGAACGCGAACGAGAACTTGAACGATCCGACGAACCCGAAGAAGACCCCGAACGAGAACCCGATCCCGAACGAGAAGGTCCACCCGCCCGATCAGAAGACCCTGAACGCGAACCAGAAATTGAACGATCCGACGAACCCGAAGAAGACCCCGAACGAGAACCCGATCCCGAACG
>JBAXGZ010000049.1:0-16494 GCA_037139155.1 Actinomycetes bacterium
AGCTCGTTTGTGTCCGCCGTGCGCGACGCTCAACGGAATCGGCTGTCCGTAGTCGCTGTTCCGAAGGCGTCAGTGCGTTCCCGCGCTGGAGCCGAGACTTACCTCGATCACTTGGCCAGTCATGCTTGACGCTGCATCGGCAGCAACGAACAACACCGCCCGTGACACCTCTTCGGGATCCATCCACGCAACGCCCAGTCGGTTCATCGCTTGATAGCGAGGGGTGACGTCGTCGCGAGTAGGTGCATCCATATCGGGACAGAAGAGTTTGTACATCGCTTCGTTATGCAGCATCGGCGTGTCGACCGCGGCAGGAGCGATCGCGTTGACGGTGATGCCCTTGTTCGCAACTTCCATCGCTAGCGATTTCACCATTCCGATGACACCCCATTTGGCAGCGACATAGTGCGCAAGATTGGCGTTACCCATTCGACCAGCCATCGAAGAGGTCGCGATGATGCGCCCATATCGGCGTTCGAGCATGTGGGGCAGCACGGCGCGAATCGTCTTGAACGTGCCGGTGAGATCGACATCGATCATCTCGTTCCAAGTGTCGTCATCGAGCTCGTGGAATTTCCCGTAGCCAGTGACACCGGCATTGGCCACACAAATGTCGATCTTCCCGAACGTGTCGATACCTGCTTCGGTGACGAGTCCGAGCGCGGCGGTGTCACGTATGTCAGCGGTCATGGACAGACAGCGGCGACCGGTTGCTTCGACGAGCGCGACTGTCTCGGACAGTTCCTCGGCCGTACCGAGCGCATAGGGGACGGTCGAGATGTCAGCGCAGACGTCAGTGACGATGAGGTCAGCGCCCTCGCGGGCCAGTGCGACAGCGTGCGCCCGGCCCTGTCCTCGAGCGGCGCCCGTCACCAGTGCCACTCTTCCCTCGACTGCTCCCATGGATTCCCCCTACTCACCGACTGGTGTTGCGAGGCGGACGCTACCGCTCCGCGGCCTAACATCGCCTCCGCAGCGACAGACCAGAAATCTGTCAGGACTCAGGGGGAACTCATATGCCAGTTGCTGGCCAGCGCGATCCAGATCAGATCCGAGGCGTACTCACCGAGTGGATGGCGGCCCAGATGCCCGAGGCCACCGATGTCGTCATCACCAATCTTGTGGTGCCACAGTCGAGCGGTTTCTCGAACGAGACGTTCCTGCTCGATGCCACTTGGGTCGAGAACGGAGAGCGGGTCGAGGCCGAACTGGTGCTGCGCAGCCAACCGCAAATGAGTCTGTTGTTCCCCGAGATCGATCTAGTGACCCAGCAGTACATGTCGATGAAACTGGTGGGCGAACATTCGAATGTTCCGGTACCGAACATGCGTTGGGCCGAGCGCGACATCTCCATCATTGGCGGACCCTTCTTCATGATGGATCGACTGAACGGCATCGTTCCTGGCGACGCACCGCCCTATACCGAATCCGGTTTCGTCGTTGATATGACCGACGAGCAACGCGCTCGTTGGGCCTACAACGGTGTCGAAGCGCTGACCCGTGTTGGCCGCGTCGACTGGGAAGCCGCCGGGTTCCATCACCTCGATCAGAAGCATCACGGCGAAATCGGACCGGAACAGCGTCGTGGGTATTTCCAGAACTACAAGAACTGGGCGATGAAGGGCGAGGCCCATCCGGTCATCGATCCGGCATGGGACTGGCTCGTAGCGAACTGGCCCGAAGACGGCGAGTTCATCGAACTGTGCTGGGGCGACGCTCGACCGGGCAATCAGATGTACGGCGGTCCCGACAACACCGAAGTGATTGGTGTCTTCGACTGGGAAATGGTTTCGCTTGGCAACAGCGAAAGCGATCTCGGTTGGTGGCTTTTCCTGCAGCAGTTCTCCATCGAAAGCGCGGGCGCAACGTTGCTTCCCGGGATGCTCGATCGGGCCCAAACCATTGCGCTGTGGGAAGAACTGATGGGTCGTCCGGCGACCCATGTGGACTTCTACGAGGTTCTCGCTGGTTTCCAGTTCGCGCTGGTCATGGTGAAACTGGCCGAGATGTACGTGGCCGAATCAGGTGACCCATCGATCGGAGCAATGGCGGTGTACAACCCGGTTACCGCGATCACTGCCCGCATGCTTGGTATCGAGGTCCCCGGACTGGCCGACGTACTGAAACGGTCGTAACTGACCGTTCAGTCTTGGGAGACAACGCGTACTTCGGTGCCTTCGAATTCGACGATGTCGCCGGCGCGTAGCTGGCGGCCTCGTCGCGTTTCGACGTCGCCGTTGACGCTTACCTCGCCTTCAGCGAGCAGGAATTTCGCGTCAGAGCCCGAGTCAACCAGGTTCGAGAGTTTGAGAAACTGACCGAGGCGAATGGTGTCGGTGTTGATCTCGATCTCGTGCATCAGGTCATTCTTGTCGCAATTTTCGAAGGCGCATGGAAAGAGCCCGTAGCGGATCTCAAAGGTTCTTCGGGAAATTGGATTCTCATCCGAACTGGTGACGCGTTCCGGTACCGCAACGTACGCTGCCTCGAACACGTCGTCTCCCGAGGAGCATCTGATGGACAGCACCGAAGCCCGCAACAAAGAGGTTGTCGAGAACTACTGGTACGCCCATTTCGAGCGCGACTGGGACGCAATGGCCACCTTCTTCACCGAGGACTGTCACTACACCGACGTTGGCATGGACCCGGTGGGTGCGGTCGGCGGTGCCGCCATCGTTCGTCGTTTGAAGATCGGAATCGAGCCGCTTCAGGGCTACTACCACTTCCCCAAACACATCGTCGCCCAGGGCAACATCGTGATCTGGGAACACATAGAGCGGTGGATCTTCCACACCGGAGAAGTCATCGATCATCCATTCGTCACGGTGATGGAGGTGCGTGACGGCAAGATCAGCCGCTGGCACGACTACTCACATATCGGACACCTCGTCGACAACGCTCCGCAGTGGTGGCTCGATCACATCATCACCGCCTCCGCCGAACCGGCGTAATTATTCATCGAGGTTCTTGCGCATCCGGGCAACAGAAAAACTTTGCCCGCCCAGAAGGCGAATGGCTTCTTCAACCAGTTCATAGCCAAAGGAATCGAACGCAGCCCGGGCTGATCTCGACACTGTTGCTTCAAGTAGAAACACGCCTGCATCGATCGCAGCGCTTTCGAGGGCATGGCTCAATGCTCGTGCAACTCCAGTGCCTGCAGCATTCGGGTGCACATAGAGAAGGTCGAACTCCGAGGGTGGCTCCCACTTGGCAAACCCGACGATCTCACCGCCTTCATCGGCGACCCAGGTGATGCCGGTTACAAACGATGCTTGAACCGATTCGGGAGTGAACGCAGCGCTCCACGCCTCGATCTGTCCGGCGTCATAGAAGTTCGCTCCCAGCCCACAAATCGAGGCGACAGCAACGCCGGCAATTCCAAGCGCATCCGAAGCTCTTGCAGTTCGAATCGCGAACGTCATCGCTCAGGTCTCGGGCTGGACAGTAAGCGTTGAACCCTTGCCATTCGGAAGGCGGTCGACGCGAATGCCGATTGGTAGCGCATCCTTCATTGCCTCGACGTGGGTGATCACTCCAACCATGCGACCGGCATCATGGATCTGTTCTAAAGCGTTCATGGCATTCTCAAGTGCTTCGGGGTCGAGCGAACCGAATCCCTCATCGACAAACAACGCTTCGAATGTTCGGCCAGATGCACTACCTCCATGACTCACGACATCGGCCAACCCAAGAGCGAGTGAGAGCGAGGTCTGGAACTGCTCACCGCCACTGAGCGAAGCAGGAGGACGGGTCCGACCGGTGAATGAATCGCGAATTGCCAGATCCAGACCTGCCTGCTTGTTGCCATGACCGGCGTCGTCGGTTCGTTCGAGGCGGTAGCGAGAGCCAGTCATTCGTGCCATGTGAACGTTCGCTGCAGCAATGACCCGGTCGAGTTCGCCGGCGAGTACCCACGTCTCAAGACTGATTTTCGACTGTCCTTTGCCCTCGCATCGACTCGCAACTCGATCGAGGAGCTCATACCGAGCGAATTCCTCTTGGTTCGCATTGATCATTTGACCGCAAGCATCAAGCATTTCGCCGATCTCACGAGACCACTGGGTTGCGGTGGTCTTGATCGCTGCAATGAGACTTGCATCCTCAGAAGCCTGAGTAGCTAAACCACGAGCTTCGGTCGCGTCAGGACATTCCAAGGGTAGATCGACGTCATCAAAAGTCGCCAAAGCAGCTTTCGTCTCGACAACTTCGTTGTCGTATGTCTCCGCCCGCTTGAGAAGATCGACTTCGATATCGAGAGGAAGCACCGCAGAGCGAACAGCACCAAGATCCTCGATTCCCTCACGAACGAGAAGGTCCTGCAAATGTTTTGAAGACTGAGTGAGCGATTTTTCGGTCTCCGAAACTCGTCGCTGAGCAGCATCAATCGCACCAACGCAACCGCGGGCCTGCTGGAACGCTGAGGTGCTCTGGCGAAGTTGCTCGCCATCGACATCTCCGAGCGAACCCTCGAGACCGTTGAGCTCAGCCGATGCAGCCTGGAACGCACTGTCTGCATTGGCAAGCCCAGTCGCGCGAATCGCTGATCCTGCAAGAAGCGATGACTTCTCCTCTTGCGCTTGTTTCGCTGTCAGATCAAGGCGTTCGATCTCATCACGTGCGGCTAGCGCTTCATCGTTCTCAGCAATCGCTACATCACGACGTTCTTCGAGATCATCGATCGAGTGCTCAGCATCAGCACCAAGTTGCTCCCGAAGAAGTGCTCGTGTGTTCTCGACCTCAGCAAGATCAGCTTTTTTCCTATCAAGCTGGCTCCGCGCTTGCTCGACGTCGGCAAAATCAATGATCGCATCATCAGTTGCCAACGCCGGATCCGGGTGCACTTCGCTTCCACAGACGGGACAAGGCTCGCCATCGTGAAGCTCGCGGGCCATCCTCGGGGCGTTACCAGCAATAAATTTCTGCCAGAAATCGAGGTGGACATCGGTGGCATGCTGAACCGCAGACTTCACATCTTCGATCTCAGCATCGGACTCGAGCAGGCGGGAACGCATTCGAACCTTCTCTTCGAGTTCACCTACGAGAGCAGACCGGATTTCCAATTGTTCGAAGAGCGGAAGGATTTCGGAACGACGTTGTTCGAACGAACTGAGATCGTTGTCCAGTTGGACGAGGCGTTCGTCCGCTCTGTCCGAAATCGCCTTTGCCTCGGTCAGTGAATTCCGCGCTTCGCCGACCGTCGCCCGTGCTCCTTCAAGCCGACCAAATGCTTCGACTCTCTTCGTGTGTTCGGCCTCGCTCTTGGTCAAGATCGTTGTTAGTTCGATAAGCGATCCCCCGACATCAACCACTGAGTCGAGAGCGAGCGTCAACAGTTCACGGCTGAGACTGAAGCGAGCTTCGTCTAATTCCAAGCGTGCGTCGGCGAGATCAGTCGTGATCTGGGAAAGACGTTCATCGGCTTCGGAAAGCGGCCGGATTCGACGGGATTCATTGGCTGCGGTCCGGTCGCTCTCAATTTCGTCTCGACGGTCTGCAAGTTCATTGAAACTGCGAGCAAGTTCGTCATGCCTCGTCCACTGCTGGACGATCGACTCAATCGTCGCCGCTTGTGCTTGGAGTTGATCTTCAACTTCCTTGACCGATTTGGCATGTTTGACCAACGCCGCCAGCCGCGGTTCAAGGATCGAATGCGCTCGTCGCAATGTGTCACTACTGAGATCGCCTTCGTCTCGACCTTCGACTGGCGGTCCGTCGTAATCACTGAGCGCATCTTCAAGGCTGCATAGTTTGTTATGGACGTTCTTACGTTCCTGCTCGAGAACCGCTTCAGTTCTGTCAATCGATGCTTTGGCTACAGAGGCGACTGACCGCATCCTCTGAGCAGCATCCTCATAAATTCTTGTGCCGAAGAGGGCTTGAAGAAGCGGCCGCCTCTCTCTTGTCTCGGCCAGCAGAAACTGTTGAAACTTTCCCTGGGGTAAGAGGACAACTCGCTCAAACTGCTCGACACTTAGCCCGACAGCTTCGCGACAAATGTCATCGACTTCATCAACTTTGGACGCCAGGGTCTCCCATTCATCGTTCTTGCATATTGAGATCGAACAGGTGGCGGATTCAGGGGTGAGGCCCTCTCCACGCTTCTTGGCGCGCATATACGCCGGCGATCGTTCGATTCGATAGCGATTGGCATTCGCTTCGAATTCAAGGGCGACATACGTCGGCTGGGTCTCAGCGACGTAATGAGATCGAACTTGAGATTCCGGACGATCGCCGGGGAGTTTCCCGTAGAGAGCGAAGACCATTGCATCGAAGATGGTCGACTTACCGGTACCGGTTGGACCGGTAACAAGGAAGATCCCCAGTCGATGTAACGATTCGAAATCGATGACATGTGTACCCGGATAGGAACCGAACGCCGACAGCTCGAGCGAGAGGGGTCTCATTCCGCGCCACCACCGGCTCGAACACCATCAAATGCCTGAGCGATCGCCATCTGCTCATCGTCGCTTGGTTCGACGCCACCGAACTCGGTCCAGAATGCAACGGCCGCATCGATCGGTTCCATCTTGGATCGAGGAATGATCTGGCCATCGCTGTCGCGTTGCGGATCGAGTTCCACCCGATCGATTCCGAGCAAACGGATTTCAACAATGTGGGGGAATCGCTGAGCGAGTCGCTCCCTGGCATCGGTGACGTACTCACCGTCGGTGAGCACGGCCATCACGAAGTGTTCGCCGAAACTCGAGTACTCGTCGCTGGTAAGTAACTCATCGATGGTTCCTGTGATCTTCACCACTGGGCGTCCATGTATGACAGGAATGGTTTCGATCCCGGCTGTGCCATCGCCGTCGATCTCAATCACAACTACTGACTTCGGATCGATTTCAGAGAACGAATACGGCATCGGCGTGCCCGAATATCGGATGGATTGTTCCTGAACGGGCTGGGGTCGGTGGAGATGACCGAGGGCCACGTAGGAATGGCCCCGGAACACATCAACCGGGACCATCTCGGCAGTTCCAATACTCAGCCGTTTCTCGGATTCAGAAGTCTCAGGATCGGTCGACCCGCTCACGAAAGCATGTGCAACAACCACTGAACGCTCAGAGGTTCGGCTGTCTTCGAAACTCTTCATTGCAAGTTTGAGAACGTTCTCATGATTCCGCTCGAGTTCGGCTGCCTGAAGCGCCTCCCGCCACCGAGGGGGCGCAAGTACCGGATCGAGGAACGGGACGATCAAGAAGTCGACGACCCCATGCTGATCCTGCAGCGAAAGTGTCTCGCCAACTCGGTCGTATCCACCTCGGATATGGATCCCCACCGCATCGGTGAGACCATCAAGGGCCGACACCCGGTCGGGGCCGTCATGGTTCCCCGCGATCGCGATCACCGTGATGTTCGCTGTTGCAAACGCCAAAAGGGTCTGACGCCAGAGTCGAACCGATTCGGTCGGTGGAATCGGCCGGTCGTAGAGGTCTCCCGCCACGACGACGACGTCGACCCCCCGGCTCACGGCCGTCTCGACGACCCAGTCGCAGAAGGCAATCTGGGTGTCGTGGAGGGACACCGAACCGAAACTTCGGCCCAGATGCCAGTCGGAGGTGTGGAGGATCTTCATCGCCATCGCCGATCGTAGGGGTCACCGCCGACGGGGGCGTCGGTTTTCTATGAAACGCAAGACGCCCCTCAAAAAGTGCCCGATCGGATCAAAATTCCGCCCGATGTGCATTCCGGGTCCCCGGCGAACTAAGAACCGGGTCGGACATTTCGGGGGAGCCGTCGGTAGACGACCGGGCTTGCCGATCGATGGGTAGTTCAGTTTCCGTCGTGTCCTGACAATTCGCCTCAACCTTTCCGGAGAGTCACACTCCATGACAACGACGACCGAAGAAGAAGAACTGCTCGGGGTTGTACTCACACCCCGACAGATCTGGGAACTTCTTGATCTTCTCAACGATGCACCCGGCGATGCCGACGAGGACGTCCTCGATGCAGTCGCCAACAAACTGCGCTCACCCCGGGTGTTCACCCGAGTCAGCGCGGCTCGCTATCAGGGCCGGCTACTTGCTCTTACTCCCGACGAACATCGCGCCCTCGTCGACCTCGTTGAGAACGACACCACTCCCTCTGATGAGGTCATCAGTGTTGTTGGTGCTCGCCTCGTGGGTCTTGTGCCCGACCGCACTCGTACCGGCAAGATCCGCGACTAACCAGTTCGTCCCACCGACGAACATTTCCATTTCCGGGGGGAACCATGGCCGAGCTTGTTCTTGACGCTCATCGCCAGCGCAATTTCGACCTTGTGCAACGAGTCTTCGCTGCGGTCAGCGCTGGAGATGCCGATGCTCAGATCACGAACTACACCGAGGACATTGTCTTTGAGTTTCCCTTCACCGACCCACCCACGGTGGTTCAGGGGAAGGCTGCCGTCCACGAGCGGCTCATCAATGCCTTCAAGGCGTTCAAATTCGATCTCTCTGTCACCGACGTTCATCCGGGCCTCGATCCCGATGAGTTCATCATCGAGTTCACCGGTGCGGGCACCTATCTCCCAAACAATGCTCCATATGTCAATCGATACATCGCAGTGTTTCGATTTCGCGATGGATTGATTTCCCACCAGCGCGAATATTTTGATCCGACACAAGCGGGGAAATCAGCGAACGCCTAAGACGCAGCTCGTCTACTTCTCAGCTGGTTCCCAATACGGTGGACGGAACGGATACTGCACTGCAGTGCCGATCGACTTCGCGTGAATCATCTTCTTGAGCATTGAAACGTTCTCGTGGAACATGATCGGCATAATGCGGAACGTGCCAACCGGAATCGTCAATCCATAGAGCGGTTTGACTTCTTCGACCTCGGCATAACTACCGAAAAGACGATCCCAGAGGATGAAGACCCCTGAAAAGTTCTTGTCGATGTAGAGCTTCTGGCGTGCATGGTGAGCACGGTGATGTTCCGGCGTGTTGAACACATATTCGATTGGTTTCGGAAACCGCCCCTTCCACGACACATGCATCGGCAATTGGTACAGCATCACAAATCCGTAAATCAGAAAGAGCGCAGCCGGCGAAAATCCCAGAAGGGCCCACAACGAGACGAGCACAAGATCCCAGGCCTCATCAAGAAATGAGATCCGTACCGCCGTTGTCGGGTTGTAGTGCTCGCTTGAATGATGAACCGAATGGTTTGCCCAAAAGAGTTCAACCTTGTGACCAAATCGATGGGCCCAGTAGTACGTGAAATCCACGACAATCACGAGGAGAATCAAAATGACAACAGTTGATGCTCCTCCAAAAATCTCTTTGAGACGGTCATTGAGATGAAAGATGGCATGGCTACGAAGCCACTCCGCAAATCCATAGAGCACGGGAACCACAATCAATGCCGTACCCATGCCGTAAATCAAAGCGATACAGAACGATGACGCACCGTCGATGAAGGTCGTGTCGTCTACCTGCTGACCAGTTCGCGAACGTGACCGGCTCCAACGAAGGAGTTCGACGCCGAGGAGGAGAACAACGCCGGCGGCAAAAATGATTCCCTGCAACGTGTGCGACCGGAACTTTGTCACGACCCATACAGCACCGATAACTAGCGCAAGAGCCAGGGGTACCCACGAGTACTTCTCAAGAATCGTGGACTTTGGTTTCGTCGGAAATGGATCTTCTGAGATCGCCATTGTGCTGCTCCACGTTCAGTTGCATCCAGCAATAAGTTCGGCAACTTAGCCGCATCTCTCCCTTACCGTCTTCGGTTCGAGGTGTCTTCGATACGAGTTAGACCGCCGGAGTTGCGCGCGTTGTCTTCTTGCGGTCTGGGCGTTCGTCCTTAGGAAGACCGAGTGAGAAAACCAGACCAATTGCGATAAGGCCGGCGGCGGCAAACGCCGTGTAGCGGGCAGCATCGGTGTAGGACTGCTTCGAGTCGGTGACGACCGGAGCCATTCCGGGAACATTCTCATAGGTGATGATCGCCTGCCCAGAGGTGTTCACCACGGTGTCGACGATCTGTTGCTGCTGCTGAGCGGTGTACTGCGTCTCCTTGGAGATGTCACGGGTGAGGGTGCCACTAAAGGTCGAGAACAAAATCGCGCCCAAGAGCGCCACCCCGAGAGCGGAACCGACCTGTCGGAAGGTCGAGGTCACCGAAGAGGCGCTGCCTGACTGATCCACCGGTATGTCCTCGAGGGCGACGTTCGTGAGCTGAGCAGCATCGAACCCGAGGCCGAGTCCGTACACGATCAATGGAGGCGCCAGCCACCACGGCGACCACGACGTCGACATCGCACAGCCCACGCCGATCACTCCCGTGATCTCCAGGATCATGCCGAAACGCACCAGGCGCGTGGTGCCGATAGCGACAGACACCTTGCGGGCCAGTCCGCCCGAAATGAAGGTACCCACGGCAAGCACCGCAAGAACTGCGCCCGTCTCAAGGGGTTCGAACCCGTGCACCGACTCGATCCACAACGGCAGCACGAACAGCACACCGAGTTCCCCGAGGGCGACGATGAGAGCGGTGGAACTCCCGAAGGAGAAACGGCGAATCTTGAACATGCTGGTATCGACCAGTCCTACCTTTCCTGTGCGCGTGCGGTGTGCCTCCCAGAGAACGAAGGCGACCAGCAGCACGAGGCCGACGGTGATGGCGACCGGGGTGATCGACAGCCCCGGTGGATCGAAGTCGAATGGGCCGATCGATGCCGCATCGAGGGCTTTCCACCAGCCGTACTGCTGACCGTCGATGAGCCCGAGGATGAGCGAACCGAGGCCGAAGGCCGACAGGACGACACCGACCGGATCGAGGCCGTGCATCTTCTCCTTCACCGAGTGCGGAATGAATTTGAACATGAGCACGAGGCTGATGAGGCCCACAGGGATGTTCACAAAGAATGCCCATCGCCACGAGAAGTCCTGGGTGAGCCATCCTCCGAGCACGGGGCCGAGCGCAGCCATACCGCCGAACACGGCACCGAACATGCCGAAGGCGACCGCACGACGTTCACCGGTGAACTCAACATTGATGATGGCGGTCGATGTCGGCAGCATCATCGCGCCACCGACCGCCGAGACCACTCGAGCCAGGATCAGGATGCCGGCATTGGGAGCAGCGCCAGCGATCACACTGCCGACCATGAAAATGATCGTGCCGGTCATGAAGAAGCGGCGCCGACCGATGCGGTCACCCAGACGACCGGCGGTGATGAGTAGTGCGGCGAAGACCAGTGAATAGGCCGAGTTACACCAGAGCACCTGAGCCCGATTGAGTTTGAGATCATCCACCATCGACGGGATCAGAACGTTCACCAATGACCCGTCCAGAATGATGAGCGAGACGCCGATCAGCAGCGCGAAAAGGCCAGCCCAAGGACGCCGAAGTCGTTCACTCTCGCCCGCAGCGGCGTCGGTCGTCACATTTGCCGTCGTCATCGAATGATCTCGCCACGGAACGCGCGCAGATCGGCGACGAAGGCTTCAGGCCGTTCGAATGCGGCGAAGTGTCCGCCGCGTTCTTGTTCTGACCAATACACGACGTTGTACTTCTTCTCGGCCCACGCACGCGGGGTCTGCAACAACTCGAATGGATACTGAGCGTGTCCAGTGGGAACCTCGACGCGCCCCGACCAACCCTGCGCAGCACCGTTATCGGCCCGTTGTGACTCGGCATACAAACGGGCCGCCGACCCAACGGTGTTGGTGACCCAATAGACCATGATGTTGTCGAGTACCCGATCCCAGGAATAGGTGGCCTCAATGCTGCGGTTTCCTGATGCGTCAACATCAAGGTCACTCCACGCGTTGAACTTCTCGAGGATCCACGCCGCTAGTCCCGTAGGTGAATCGGTGAGGCCGTACGCCAGCGTCTGCGGTTTTGTGCTCTGGATCGCCATGTAGCCAGTGCCATCGGCAATACGCGCGCCGGCTGCAGCGAATCGTTCATTATCAGCATCGGTCACGCCACCCATCGGGTCGGGATCATCCGAACTCGGGAAAGCGAAGATCATGTTGAGATGAACGCCAAGTAGGCGATCGCCGTAGGCCTCACCAAGACGGCGAGTGACAATCGCTCCCCAGTCACCACCCTGAGCGATATAGCGGTCGTAACCGAGTTGTTCCATGACCTCAGCGATGGCGTCAGCAACTCGGTTCACGTGGAATGCGGGCTGCAGGGTCGGGCCGGAAAAGCCGTACCCGGGCATCGACGGGACGACGACGTGGAAGGCGTCCTCGGCACGTCCGCCATGAGCCTCAGGATCGGTGAGCGGACCGATCACATCAAGAAATTCGACGAAGGAACCCGGCCAACCATGGGTGAGAACAATCGGCGTGGCATCGGCATGGGGTGAACGGGCATGAATGAAATGCACCTGTTCGCCAGCGGCAGTGGTCATGAAATTTGGCCACGCATTCATGCGCGCTTCACGAGCGCGCCAGTCGTAGCGATTCCGCCAGTAATCGACTGCGGCCTTGACCTCGGTGACGGGAATACCCAGTGACCAAGGTTCTCCCGGGGCCTGATCGGGCCAGCGGACAGCGTCGAGTCGACGGTTCAGATCGTCGATGACCTCGTCGGGAATTGCGATAGTGAACGGTTTGGGCGTCATGCCCAAACGCTACGTCAACTCGTGAAGGTGATGATCGCCCGACTGGTTTCTCGGCCGTCGACCATGGCGGACACTGTCGACGTCGCTCCGCTCTCGACACCGCCGACGAGCACGGTTGCCCCCGGAAGGATCGGCCGTTTCATTTCGAGTTGAACCCGCTGGAGTGTCTGGTCCGGTCGATGGTGGTGAGCGGCGCCAGCCAACAGCGACACTTGCGACGAGGTGTCGAGGATGATGTCGGGAAGACCGACATCCCGGGCCACTTCGGAATCGTGATGCGCAGCAGCCCACACACGATGGGCTGAGGCCCAACCAATGATGAGATCGGCATCAATCGACACTTCCTCAGTCCATTCGAACACCGGTGGCTGCGAACGCAGCGCGGTTGATCCCCCGCTGCGATCACCGGGTCGGTAGCCCATCATCCGGAATTGTTCGATACAGATCGCAGAACCATCGAGCGCCGATGTCGCGACCTCAATGATCCAGTCTCGTCCTGGTCCGAACCGCGTGGAGCGTTCGGGCCCCACGTCTGCGATCCGCTCCACCGACACAAGTTGATCCCCCAAGTGAAGAGAGCCAAGGAGTTCGAGTTCATACCCGATCGCAATCGCAACGGGAAGATCCAACAACTGCTTCAACTGATCGTGCAGGACCACGCCAGTAGCCGCTGACTCACCCGGTGCGGGGGGCAAAGGTGAACGCGAAAACGTGGTGGCCATGATCGAGTGCACAACCGACACGTCATCAATTGGGAATCGTGAACCGAAGATCGCGATCCATCGATCGACTGTGGGTTGTGAAACCGGTTGGGAAGGTTCCCGAGTGACGCGCTGTTCGAGCAGCTGCTCGAAGGCGCGATCAGCCATCAGCCATCAGCGTTTCATTGCGCCGGCAGTGATGGCACCGTCGACGTAAATGACCTGTCCGCTCACATACCGCGAGTCGTTGCTGCAAAGAAACGACACAACATCGGCGATATCGGCTGGCGCGCCGACTCGCTTCATCGGAACACCCTGTGCCCGCTCGTTGGCCCGTTCGCCCTGAAAGTTTCCGGCGGTTCCATCGCTCACGATGAGACCTGGTCCAATCGCATTCGAACGAATATTGTCGGCTCCAAGTTCGAGGGCCAGCGTCTTCGAAAGAGATTCAACGGCGGCCTTTGTTGCCGGATAGATGCCGATATCGGGGGAATTGGTCCATGCCGCCCCCGAGGACATGTTCACAATGCTTCCACCGCCGCCAGCGCGCATCTTGGGAACGAAGGCCTGACAGCACCACACGATGCCTTTCACGTTGACTTCGATCACTGACTGCATTTGCTGTTCGGTGACATCGAGGATCGACGGGAAGTTCCAAATGCCGGCGTTATTCACCAACGCAAAGCACTCAGGAATTTGATCGGCTACGGCAAACACTGCCGCGCGATCAGTGACATCAAGTTGGAATGCCTCGCCGCCACACAGTTCGGCGGTTTCACGCGCAGCATCGGCATTGAGGTCGAGACACACCACATCAAAACCATCTTCGGCCAGGCGAAGGCAGTCAGCGCGGCCTAATCCTTGGCCCGCTCCGGTAACTACGGCGACTGACATCAGGGCACCCCATCCATCTTGAAGAGTTTCATGGCATTCTCACGCAAAAACTTTGGCCACACACTGTCCTTCAGCGGCACGTTCTTCATTTCGGTGAAGATGCGTTCAAGCGTGAGGCCTGCGGGGAAATAGCCGGCGTACATGATCTTCTCCGAGCCTCGCGAGTTCGCGTAGTCAAGAATCGCCTTCGGGTAGTGCTTCGGTGCAAACGCGCTCGGCATGTAATACAGACCCGGCCACTTGAGCATGAGTTTCACCGCAAGCGCTTCCCACGGCTCAGCCCCATGGCGCATCACGATCTTCAATTCCGGGAAGTCGTAACAGACCTGGTCGAAGTGCATAACGTGCTGGCATTCGGCAGGAAAACGCGGACCAGGAATACCGGCGTTGGAAATAATCGGAATGTCGAGATCAATACAGGTTTGATAGATCGGGTAGTACCGACGATCACTGACCGGCACCTGCGGAAGACACCCGGCGGGGAATGTCGTGACCGCGCTCAATCCATCGGACTCGTTCGCATCGCGGATCTTGCGCACGGCACCAGTGATGTCGTTGGGATCGACCTCAAGACTGAAGAAGACGCGCCCGGGATGACGCTTCTTTGCTTCACGGCTCGTGTCCGTGAGACCAAAAAGGCCCGCAGCGACGCCGTACTTGTCCATTTCGGTGAAGGTGAAGTCAATGGGATCAACCTCATCGCCCGCTTCTTCGGGAACGTCTTTGAACATGTAGCCCGCGGGCATTGCAAGATCGTCAGAACCCTTGTCCTTGATTCCGCCCTGCAAGTACTCGTAGACGGCCTTCTTGTCGCGGAACGGAAATCCGATCATCAGATCGATTGCGCCGATGTTGCCTTCGTAACCCATTGGTGTCCTCAGTGCTTGATGTGCGGGTCAGTCAACCACATCGGGATTCCACTCCCGGAAAGGATCAACGTTGCAGTTGCGTGTGTGGTGCGAGCCCGGGACACTTCGACGCGTCTTCGGGAACCTCGCGGAAATCGAGGAACTCAAACACCTCGGCCTTCGTCGGACACCACTTGTCGGCAAGAGGCTGCAGGGCCTCGACATCGAAGTGATAGAGCCGAGCCGCGTTGGTGGTCAGCATCTTGGTTGTCTCGTCTGGGTCGACTCCACCAAAGGTGAGGCGGAGTTGCTCACGGGTGTAGGGGTACGTGGCTTCGAGATGCGGGTAATCACTGCCCCAAGCGATGTTGTCGACGCCAACCTGATGACGCAGCGCCCCTTCGATCGGGCGTAGGAAACTGGCGCCGATCGCGCATTGGCGCTTCCAGTACTCACTCGGCTTCATCGTCATTTGTTCGGTAGCAACTCGACCGAACAACGCCTCTGATCCGTAATTGGCATGCTTCATCCGCTCAAAGAAGACATCGAGTTCGTCGAGAGTGTCGACAATCCACTTCGTGCCTGTTTCGGTATTGACGAACCGCAGATTCGGATATCGCTCGAAAACGCCACTGAACATCAGGTGCCACAGAGCTCGATGTCCCCACCAGGTGACTTCGAGCATGAACATGGCCATTGACGCCGGGTAATACGGGCCGAAGTCCGGAGTTCCGCCGCCACTGTGATGGGTCACCGTGTAATCAAGATCGGCACACGTCGCCCAAAGGGGTTCGTATGTCGGCGAATACAGCGGTTCGAAACCGGATCCAGGAGGAGCTCCGGGCAACAACATGCCACCACGAAGGTTGTTCTCTCGGGCCCATTCGAGTTCACGAACTGATCCTTCGACATCGCCGAGGAAAACCTGCACGACTCCTGACCGCTGCAACGGCGCTTCAGAAACAAAATCCGCCAGCCAACGGTTGTGGGCGCGCAATCCAGCGAAACGGAGTTCGGCGTTGTCGATGGCGAGCGGCGGTGCCTCGAACATCGTGGAGGGAACCGGCGCAAACGGAGGCTGGGTGTTGGGGAAGATCACTTCGGCAACGACGCCATCGGCCAACTGCTCGCTCCAGCGTCGCTCAAGATCCCAATTGCGATTCGCATCAGCGACTGGATCGCCGCCTACACCAACGTTGAGCACCGATTCATCGCCCATGCGTTCACTCATTATCTGATGAGCGGCCTCGATCTGCGCGACCCACTGGTCGAACTGCTCGTGGTACTTCTTCTCGAGATAAGGCTTGTACCCACGAATGTCGGAGCCCGCGTGGCAATCAGCAGAGATAACGACGTGATGTTCGCTCATCGGTCAGTCCTTTGAACCCAGCACCGACATGTCGTCGTAGCGCTGGTGGATGAACGGTTCGATGTCGCCACGCGGCACGGTTCCCATCACCTTGGCGTTGATCACCGTGGC
>JBAXGZ010000050.1:0-16253 GCA_037139155.1 Actinomycetes bacterium
GCGCCTGTCGATGTCATTTTGGCGGCAGCGGTTGGAGAAGATTCATGGGGGAACCCTTGGCGTAAAGCATCAGTCGGTCGGTGAACCCATCGGCCACCCCCGTCGTTCTCGTGTCATTGCCATTGTGAATGAGTGCGAAGGTCAGCTCGCTACCCTGTGGCGTATCAGCAAAGCCGACGAGAGCATTCACGCTATTGAGTGTTCCGGTCTTTGCCCGCACACGGCCGGTCGAAGAAGTTGCTTGCATCCGCTTCCGCAACGTCCCTGTCTTCCCTCCGACGGGAAGGGCGTCTGCAAATTCGGGATCGTCAGCAATTCGCGTGATCAGCGCAAGTGCGAGGTTGCACGTCATACGGTTTCCGGTATCGAGACCAGAACCGTCAAGCATTGTGAGGCCGGTGACATCAAATCCTTGGCGAAGAAGAGAGTCCTTGATCGCCTCAACGCCGGCGGACGTCGTACCTTGACCCTTGGCGGCGAGACCGACTTCTTTCGTGATGAGCTCAGCAGTGGTGTTGTCAGAATCGGTCAGCATCTCTGAAACCACCTTTGTTAGTGGAACCGAGTCGAAGGTAGCGATGTCCGCGTTATCGGATGGAGCTCGCCCTGATGATGCACCCCCGCCAACTTTGATGCCGCGGGTGAGTAGCACCGTGCGAAGCGTGGCCGCGAATAACGCAGGTGGGTCGCCGGCCCTTCGATTCGCAGTCGGGTCGTTTGGGGTCTCGGAGTATCCGGTGGACCCGTCGTTCACCATGAGCGCTGAAAGCGGCCCGACAGTTCCACCAATCTGGTACCTCGTTGGCCATGTTGAAACCCAACGTGTGGAGTCGTAGCGGGAGTCATCACCGACAATTCCACCTCGAATCTCCTTCACGCCAGCGTCAGCAAGAGTGTTCGCCAGAGTGCTGAAGTCCTCATAGAACTGGTCGGGATCGTCGAGCACCGTTTTGTAGCCGGGTGTGACAAAGAGAGGATCGCCTCCGCCAACGACATAAAGGTCGCCGTCGATAACTCCGTTCTTCAACGGTTTGGCGGCGAGGAATCGAGTGGTGAACGTGCTGTCACGACCCAGGTTGTCGAGAGCAGCGAGCGCAGTCGCGAGTTTTAGTGTGGACGCCGGGGTGAGGGCGTCGGAAGGTGTGCGGCTATAAATCACGCGACCGTCCTGTTCCACGAGTGCGCACGTTGAACCGACAACCTTGTTGAGGTACTGATCGAGCGATGCTGACAAATCGGCATCGCCAACAGATCCCTGAATCGACCCAGGAAATCGTCGCGCTGAAAGTACCGGTGTCGCCGGAGTGACTGTGGCTACCGATGGTTCCGAACCGTCTTCGGTCGCCGCCTCAGACGAGGACGGAACCACGACAAGTGCGGCCACAACCAACGCAACCAAAATGACCACTGTCGAGAGTTTGCGCACCAACATTGGTTTAGTGAGACGACTCGTCGGCAAATGAGTCGAGCCACTGTTGATGTCGGTACATGTGATCAAGCGCCTTCACTGCGCGCTCTGCCGACGGGAAGCAATAGCAATGGGAACGGCGAACCGCAGCCACTGCCGCGTTCGAAGGATCGGCGATAGCAAGTTCTGAGGCGATGAGAACGGGGCGATTCATCTTGGTCGAAGCCGCGAGGGCAACTTCGACATAGCGCGAATCCTGACGCTCATGAAAGGCGACGATGCGCTCGAGTCCGTGATCGGGATAGAACCGGCCTTCTCGTTCGAGACGACCCTGGTTTGATTGAATGCCCATCCCGAGGACGAGAGTGGCGTCGATTTGCGGGTGGCCGACGACAGCGTCGAGAACCGCAGGAACAGTGTCTTTGGTTTCGCCACCAGCGAGATCAATCGGATTATTTCGGCTCCAACGCGGAGGGAGAAGTTTGTCAAGCGTCGATCGCAGATCGTCAGGCAGATCAACAAGTTCAAGGGCAGTCGAGGAGGTGGCATCCGCAGCGAGCACACCCCATCCTCCCACGGTGGTCACGATCGCCAACCGCGGGCCCGGCGGCGCTGGCAAGGTGGCAAACGCAGCGGCGATGTCAAAGGCTTCGGCAATCGACGTCGCCCGTGCCGCACCGACCTGATGAAGCATTCCGTCGAACACCCTGTCGTCAGTGGCGAGAGAACCGGTGTGGCTCGCAGCAGCCTTCGCTCCGGACCCTGAAGCACCGCCCTTTACAACCACCACAGGAAGACGTCGGCAGACTGCCTCGAGCCGGCGAGCAAATTCTCGACCGTTCGCAACTCCTTCGAGGTAGACGAGTCCAACTGAGGTGGCTGGGTCGTCGGCGTAGTACTCAAGCATGTCGATGACGCCGACCTGAGCAGCGTTCCCTACCGAAATGGCACGGCTCACCCCGACCCCGCTCTGCCGAGAGAGATTCATGAATGAGGAAACGAAATTGCCGGATTGGCTCGCGATTCCGATCGACCCTGCAGGCGGAAATGGCGCCACGATTTGCGCGCAGAGTTGCGATGGAGTCGAGACAAGACCCTGACCGTTCGGACCGACGATCAGGATGTCGAGTTCATTCGCAAGTTCAACTAATTCATCTTGGAGCTTTCGACCGTCTTCTCCCGATTCTCCGTAGCCCGCCGATGCGAGGAAAGCAGCGCGGATTCCCTTGGCTGCTGCTTGGCGAAGAAGCTCTGGATTGGTTGCGGCGGGAGTGCAGACAAAGACGAGATCGACTTCGCCATCAGGTAGTTCGGTGAGGTCGGCAAATGTTTGTTGCCCGAGCACTTCGGCCCGTTCGCGGTTGGTGGCGTAGACCTTTCCGCTGTATCCACAGGAAAGAATGTTGTGGAGGGCGACGAATCCAAACTTACCGGGATGAGTGGACGCGCCGGCAACGACGATCGAGCGGGGGTCGAAAAGCGCCGTGAAGTGTTCGGTGGAGATCATTGCTGGTCCTCTGCGATCGAGACTTCAACGAGTGCATCGAGCGCGACCGGAGCACCATCAACGATCATGATCGGGTTGAGATCGATCGAAACAAGATCGGGAATTGCCATCGACGCATCCGAGAGTGCGCAGAGCAAGTTGGCGAGGGCATCGGTGTCGACAGAGGGTTCCCCTCGGAATGGTCCGAACAGTGCCTGACTTCGAAGCGACCGCAGCATGTCGAACGCGTCATACCGGCGCAGCGGAGCAAGACGAACGGTGACATCAGCGATGGCCTCGGCCAGAACCCCACCAAGACCGAAGACAACGGTGGGTCCAAAGACAGGATCAACAGAGATGCCAGCAATGAACTCTCGCAGTCCGCTCGCCATCGGGGCGATCAAGACGCCAGTGACATCGTCCTCGGGCCGAGAAGCATCGAGGAGCTGTTGACAGGCGTCCGCAATTGCCTCAGAGCCCTGGATGCCCAACTTGACGAGCCCTCGTTCGGACTTGTGCGCGACATTTGAGCCGCAGAGCTTCATTGCGAGAGGGCCGCTGAACTCTTTTGCAGCCGCTACCGCGTCGATGCTTGAGGTGACGAGCACTTCGGGCAGGAACGGGACACCGAAGTCCGACAGAAGTGATTTGGACTCTGCCTCAGAGAGGGTTTGGGTCATGGTTCAAGCGCGGCGCGGAAAAAGGATCGAAGGTGCTCGAGGCGCTGATCGAGAGCTTCGAGGGCGAGAGGATCACGGTCGAGGAGCCCCTCGATGAACGGAAGATCACTGAAATAACTCAGCAGGGCGCCGTAGCCGGTCAACAGCAACTGTTCGGCATCGAAGCGACGAAAGGTCCCCTTCTCCATTTCGGTCGTGAAATACAGAACGGCTTTTTCAAAGAGGGGACGAAGTGCAACTCCAAGATCAACGCCAAGCCGCCTTCCGCCGTCAAGTGCCTCGCGGCGGACGATCCGCACGAACTGGGAGTTTTCTCTGAAGAAGGTGAACCCAGCGGTGAGGACAAGATCAACTTTCTCCCAACCCTGCACGGGTGAATCAGTCGCTGCATCGACCTGCACAATCCACGCAGCAAGTGCTCTATCGAATACCTCTTTATAGATCGATTCCTTCGAGGGGAAATGGTGAAGGACGCTCGATCGCCTGATTCCGACAGCCCCAGCGATGTCGTTGAGGGAGGTGCCATCAAACCCGTTCTCGGCGAAGCAAAGTTCAGCTTCGATAAGGATGACCTCACGTGTGGGTGTCACTCCTTCGCCAACGGCCATTCGGCAAGGCTAGCGGGGGGTTGTTCCGAGGGAGGGTGTCTCCGGTTACCGTTGTCGGCATGGAGATTCTGTCGGCTCTATTTATCGAAGGTATCGAAACACGTCAGGTGGCCGGTCCTTCAACGCGGATCGATATCACCGGGATCCAATTCTCTGCCGAGGCTGAACACGGTGTCCCAGTGACCGTCGTGCCGCATCTCTGCGTGATCGTGCACTGTCCCGAAGGATCACGCACGACAGGGGCCCTTGAGGTTGTCTACCTAAAGGGTGACGAGCAACTGGCGCGCAATGTGCAGCCTCTGCAGGTCGAACCGGGGAAGTTTAATTATCGACTTGTCCGTGCTGAACTGAAGTTTGAGGAATTCGGGACAATCGAGGCTCACTGTCGGATCGACATGGGCCCCGTCACCGTCGTGCCATTCACTCTCCTCCCACCGACACAGTGATCCGCTGCGCTGCGGCGCTCTCGACACACCCTGTCCCCTCTCAAGCGACGGGAGATGTCATCGCCGATCTCCTCGAGTGCGGAGCAACAGCGCCTGACTTCCTTTTGGTAGCGACGACCCCTGAGTTCTCGGGCGCTGCCGACGACATCATCTCGACGATGCGAGCGATTCTCCAACCCGAAGAACTCCTCTTCGTTGTGTCCTCGGGCGTCATTGCCGCTGGAAGCGAGGTGACTACTGGCGCTGGTCTTGGACTCTGGGCCTGCTGGTGCGACTCCCCCGAGAGAGGCGCTGTGCGAGTGATCCCCCTGGGTTCTGCCGATCGTTCTCTTGGCGAAGACGAACTCGACGTGTTGCGTCGCTCGCGGGCGGTCGTTCTTCTGGGAGATCCCGGTGCAGAAGACGTGACTTCGACGTTCGACGAAGTCACAGGAGTCCTCCCGCATCGAGAAGTAACCGGCGGTTTGCTTTCGGCAGCTCGAGGCCCTGTGCGGTTGATGGACTCCTCGGGTTTTCACCACCGTTCTGCTGCCGTGAGTTTCCAAGCCGCGTCTGCGGTCGCGGTACTCGGTCATGGGTCGGTCCCCATTTCGCAGCTGATGACTGCGACGGCAACTGTGGGAACACGGTTGTTGGAGCTCGACGACCGACCTGCGCTCGATGTCGCCAAAGACGTCCTCTCAGAGCAGACGCCAACGTCGCGTCCTCAGATCGCTCGAGATTTAGCGATCGCTCTCCACTCGGGCAACGAGGGCGCCATCATCGATGTTCATAGAGTGCTCGGAGCCGATCAGAAGATGAATGCACTAGCGCTCACTGGCGAGATTCCACCGGGAGCGTTGGTCTCTTTCCATCGACAGGATCGCGAGGGAGGCATCGGTGGACTCGATAAGGCTCTCGAAGGCCCACGAGCTCGAGGGGCGTTGTTTTTCTCCTGTTCAGCGCTCGATCCGAGCGCCGAACAGGGCGCCGCCGGTGACCTTGGTGCAGTTGTCGAGGCCATTGGTACTGCAGCATTTGCTGGCGTTCAGGTGTCCACCGTGATCGGACGCTCAGCAGGTCAGGTTGGCCTGCGTCAAGCCCCGCTCTCAGCAGCAATCTTCGGACGCGACCACTACTAAGGTGCGCCCGTGACCGACAGCCGAATCGAAGCCCGCACTGTTGACGTTGTTCGTGGATTCTCCATGGACGCCCCCCAGAAGGCCAACTCTGGTCATTCCGGAACGGCAATGGCCCTCGCTCCTCTTACGTACGCGCTCTTTGCCCGAGTGATGCGGTACGACGCCACTTGCCCGGAATGGCCCAATCGGGATCGCTTTGTTCTCTCTGGGGGTCATGCCTCAATCCTTGAATATTCGATGCTCTTCCTCACCGGCTTCGGCTTGACCCTCGAGGACATCAAGAACTTCCGTCAGTTCGGTTCTCCGGCGGCCGGCCATCCGGAACGGGGCCACACCCCGGGGATCGAGGTCACCACCGGACCTCTTGGTCAAGGTTTGGCGAATGCCGTTGGTATGGCACTGGCTGAACACGCGCTCCGAGCTCAGTTCGGACCGCAGTTATTTGATCACTACACCTATGTGCTGTGCGGTGACGGCGACCTCGAGGAAGGCCTTTCTCACGAAGCGGCATCGCTTGCCGGCCATCTCGGACTCGACAAGTTGATCGCCGTTTACGATGACAACCACATCTCAATCGATGGACCAACGGAACTTGCCCTGTCCGATGATGCAGCAGAGCGATTCCGAGCCTACGGCTGGCATGTGGAAAATCTCGGAGAAATCGGTGAGGACATCGACGCTCTCGAGGCTGCGCTTCTCCGGGCGAAGGGCATCGACGGTAAACCTTCACTCCTCATCCTGCGCAGCCATATCGGCTTTCCATCTCAAAAGTTCACCGACACCGCGCACGCACATGGCAACCCGTTCGGTGACGAAGAGATCGCGTCAACGAAGGCGCTCATGGGTATGCCCGATGAAGCGTTTTGGTGTCCGGACGATGTGCTTGACCACATGCGGGCCGAAGGGCAACGCGGTCGTGCTGCTCGTGAAGCGTGGTTCGAGATGTACGAGAACTGGACCGAGCAACGCGACGAGCTTGATGCCGTGCTCGAGGGCCGGGGGCTCGAAGGTTGGCAGGACTCCCTCCCCGTCTGGGCTCCAGGTGAGTCGGTGGCAACTCGAAGTGCCGGGAAGAAGGTCCTGAATGCGCTTGCCCCGGTCGTGCCTGGTCTCATGGGAGGCGGCGCCGATCTGACCGGCAACTGCGGTGTGGAGCTTGATGGCGCCGAAGCCTTCTCACGTCTTCATCGGGACGGACGTCAGATTCACTTCGGGATTCGCGAACACGCTATGGGTTCGGTAATGAACGGAATGGCTGCGCACGGCGGAGTGATTCCGTTCGGCGGAACGTTCTTTGTGTTTGCCGATTACATGCGCCCACCAGTTCGCCTCGCAGCGCTGTCTGATCTCCATGTGATCTATTCATGGACCCATGATTCGGTGGGTGTCGGCGAAGACGGTCCGACTCACCAACCGATCGAACATCTCGCCTCGCTTCGGGCTATGCCGAAACTCCGGGTTATCCGACCAGCCGATGCCAACGAAACGGCGCAAGCATGGCGGATCGCTATCGAAAAAGGCGGGCCCACCGCTCTCGTCTTGAGTCGACAAAATCTCCCTGTCCTCGACGGGACGGCTGGCAACACCGCCGTCGAACTTGGCGCCTACATCCTTCGGACGACAAAAAGCGATCCCGATGTGGTGTTGATCGGCACCGGTTCAGAGGTTTCGTTGTGCATCGCAGCCGCTGACCAACTCGCTACCGAAGGCATTTCCGCTCGGGTGGTGTCGATGCCGTGTTGGGAGCTGTTCATGGACCAAGACGACGACTACCAGCGTTCGATTCTCGGCGAAGGCATTCCTCGTGTTTCGGTAGAAGCGGGTTCAACATTTGGCTGGGCGCTATGGGCCGATGCTTGTGTGGGGATCGACCACTACGGCGCCAGTGCTCCCGGTCCGGAGCTCATGGAACTTTTCGGAATGACCGTCGAGAACGTCATCGAACACGTTCGCATCGTCCTTAACTAACACGGAGAATCTCAATGTCGAAACTTGTTGATCTGTACGCAAAAGAGGATCAGAGCCCGTGGCTGGACAATGTCCGCCGTGATTGGATCGAAAACGGCGAGATGCAGCGCTGGGTCGAGCGCGGCGTACGTGGTGTCACTTCGAACCCAACGATTTTCCAAAAGGCGATTTCGGGTGGCGACGCGTATGACACGCAATTCACTGAATTGTTGGCCGCAGGTTCTTCGGTTACCGATGCCTATTGGGACCTGGTCGTGACCGACATCAGGAATGTCCTCACGATTTTGCGGCCCGTCTATGACGACAGCAATGGGATCGATGGGTTTGTTTCGATTGAGGTGTCACCGCTTCTTGCGAGAGATACCGATGGCACCGCTGCCGCTGCACGCCACCTTCATTCTTTGATCGATCAGCCCAACCTCTACATCAAGATCCCGGGAACCGCCGAGGGCTTGCCCGCCATCAGAGCGATGATTTCAGAGGGTGTCAGCGTCAACGTGACTCTTCTGTTTTCCCTTGACCGATATCGCGAGGTCATGGAGGCATACATCTCTGGTCTCGAGGATCGTGCCGGTGATCTCTCTTCGGTGTCATCAGTCGCTTCATTTTTCATCAGTCGCGTCGATTCCGAGACTGACAAGCGACTCGAGGCCGTGGGATCGCAGGAAGCACTTGACCTTCGCGGAAAGGTGGCTGTGGCCAACGCGCAGGTTGCCTACGAGGCGTTCCTTGAGACCTTCAATGGCCCACGCTGGGACGCCCTTGTGGCTCGAGGTGCCCGTCCGCAGCGTCCTCTTTGGGCGTCGACGTCAACGAAGAACCCTGAGTATCCCGACACCTTGTATGTCGACAGCCTGATCGGCCCGCTCACCGTCAATACAATTCCAGAGAAGACCCTTGATGACTTCGATGATCATGGCACTCTGGCCCGAACAATTGATGCTGACTTCGCCGGAGCGCACGCTGTCCTAGACACGTTCGCCCGACTCGGCCTTTCGCTATCGGACGTGACCGCGCAACTTGAGGACGAAGGTGTCGCGTCATTCTCAAAGTCGTTCGATGATCTGCTCGACTCGTTGACGGAGAAGGCGAAGACACTGAAGTGAACGGGTCGCTCGTCGTTGTCGACGATGTCGCTACTGCGTTTGCTCAACTTGTCATCGATCGAACTGCGGCTCAGTCCGGCACGCAGTTTTCTTTGGCGTTCTCGGGTGGCTCAACCGCTCGTGAATGCTACGAACAACTCGCTGTCGACGGTCGTTCCCGCGTCAACTGGTCAATTGTTGATGCGTGGTGGGGTGACGAACGTTGCGTGCCACTCGACGATGTTGATTCCAATTTCAGACTTGCGAGCGAATCGCTTCTTTCGAAAGTGTCCCCTCTTGCCTCGGTGCACCCCATGCGCTCAGACGTGAACGATCCGGCAGAGACCTACGACCGGCTCGTTCGATCGGCGCCGCCAATCGATCTCATTCACCTTGGACTCGGACCCGACGGCCATACCGCTTCGCTCTTTCCTGCATCTGAAGCGCTGACCGCTCCAGCAGATCGGCTGGTTGTCAGCAATGTGGATCCACTCGCCCACAACCCACACGAGCGGTTGACCTTCACCTACGCAGGCATCTCTCGATGCCGAAGCGCCATCGTCACCGTTGCCGGCTCGTCGAAGACCGAGGCGTTACACAGAGTGCTCGACGGCGATCTCACTGCTCCTGCCTCGTTCCTCGATGTCGATGACTTGATCTGGCTCGTCGACTCGGCGGCATTGGGTGAACGCAGGGACCGGTAGGGTTCCGGTATGTCGAGGTTTGATGTACCGCTCGAGGAACTCATGGCCGAAGCCAGATCCATTCGCGATCGATCCTTCGGCTCACGAATTACCTACTCTCCAAAGGTGTTCATTCCCCTGACCATGCTCTGTCGCGATCGGTGTGGATACTGCACCTTCGCTCAGCCGCCTGCTCGTCTCGAGTCGCCGTATCTTTCTCCCGCTCAGGTGCGCGCATTGGCGGTTGCCGGCGCTCGAGTTGGTTGTCATGAGGCGCTCTTCACTCTCGGAGAGGCACCTGAAGATCGCTATCCCGTTGCAGCTGCATGGCTTGCTGAGAACGGGTATGGCTCAACGATCGACTACGTCGTGGCCATGGCTCAACTCGTGCTCGACGAGACCGGTCTTCTCCCCCACGCCAACGCCGGAGCGCTTCCGGCCGATCAGCTCGCCGCATTGCGCAAAGTGTCACCTTCGCAAGGGGCAATGGTGGAGTCATTGCGCGCCGATCTCGAGTGTCATCGCGGAGCGCCCGATAAGACACCCGAGCGCCGTCTTGCGACCTTGGAAGCGGCCGGTGAACTTTCGATCCCGTTCACAACGGGCATCCTCGTCGGAATCGGCGAAGACCGCGCTGATCGCATTCAAGCGCTCGAAGCCATCGCCGATTCACATCGCCGCCACGGGCATGTCCAGGAAGTCATTGTCCAGAACTTCCTCCCCAAGGTGGGAACGGCGATGCATGCATCACCAAAATGTCCCGACGATGTGTACCTCGATGCCATCGCCCTCGCTCGTCTCATCCTTCCTGATGACGTTCATCTTCAAGCGCCTCCGAATCTCTCCGATGATTTTGGGATTCTGCTCGACGCCGGTGTCGATGACTGGGGCGGCGTCTCTCCCGTGACGGCCGATCACGTGAATCCGGAACGTCCTTGGCCCGATTTGGACATTCTTCGCATGGTCACAGAGGAGAAGGGCTTCTCTCTTGCTCCCCGTCTGACGGTTCATCCGGAATTTGTCAGAAGCGACGAAAAGTGGATCGACCCAGGCCTCCGGTTCGCGGTCATGGATCGTTCGGATTCCGACGGACTCGCTCGTGACGATGCCGGCGCAGTCTTCGTGCAGTCGCTGAAACCCGCCGCTCCCGAGCAAGTCGATGACGGCGTAGAGGTCTTACAGATCGGTCCTCGCTCAACGATCTGGAGCGCCGGTTCTCGCATTACGCCGCCGACCTATGTTCCTGCCTCGGGGAAAGCCACTGGAGCAGTCGCTGAGGTGATTGATGGTGTGAGGCTTGGCCAGACCCCCGAACTCGAAGAACTCGTGACACTCTTCGGTGCGCGGGGTGCTGACTTTGCGGCAGTGACGGCCTTCGCCGACGAGCTGCGGTTCGAGGCTGTCGGCAATACCGTCACTTGGGTACACAATCGCAACATCAACTACACGAATGTCTGCACGTTCAAGTGCAAGTTCTGTGGATTCAGCAAAGGTCCTCTCTCACTGAATCTGCGAGGAACCCCGTATCTGCTGACGCTCGACGACATTGCCGAACGCACTCGCGAGGCTGCCGCTCTGGGCGCAACCGAGGTCTGCCTCCAAGGTGGAATTCACCCCGATTTTGATGGCGACTATTACATCGACGTTGCGCGGGCAGTTAGTGCAGCAGTTCCCGAGATCCATATTCACGGTTTCACCGCTCTTGAGGTCACTGAAGGGGCACGTCGGCTCGACGAACCACTCGCGACCTATCTCCTTCGGTTGAAAGATGCCGGACTTAAGACGCTCCCTGGTACGGCTGCTGAGATTCTCGACGATGAAATCCGGGCGATCATTTGTCCCGACAAGATCACTACCGAGGAATGGCTCGAAGCGCATCGGACCGCGCATTCTGTCGGCTTGCGTTCGAATATCACGATCATGTTTGGTTCGGTCGAACGTCCCGTTCATTGGGCCCGCCACATCATCCGCACACGAGATCTACAAAGAGAAACCGGCGGATTCACCGAATTCGTTCCTCTGCCGTTTGTTCATATGGCGACGCCGCTGTACCTGCAGAAGAAGGCCCGGCGGGGCCCCACCTTCCGCGAAACGCTTCTGATGCACGCGGTTCCCCGTATCGCCTACCGAGGTCTCATCGACAACATTCAGACCTCGTGGGTGAAGCTCGGTGTGACTGGTTCTCGTCAGGCGCTGCAATCAGGAGCGAACGATCTCGGTGGCACGCTCATGGACGAAAACATCAGTCGCGCTGCAGGCGCCGATCATGGTCAGGGCATGGAGCCCAAGGATTTCTCCGATCTTGTTACCCCAATCGGACGTGTCGCCGAGCAGCGAACGACCCTCTACGGGCGGCTCGCGGGCGTCTGAGAACTCAGTCGAGCGTGTCGTCGGGTTCGTTGAGCAGACCGATCGCCTTCTCGACACTTCGACGGGCGCGTGTGAGTCGCTTCTCATCTACAGGAAGTTCATGACCTCCGGCGTCGATCGATTCTCGCAACCTGATGATCGCTAGATCGGCGAGTTCCTCGGCGATGGTTTCGAGTCGCGAACGGATGTCATCGAATTCTCCAGCCATGAGTTCATCCTTACTCACCAGAAGTGAGAAGGCGAGCAACTAGGGTCTCGCTCGTTCTCTTCCCACTGCACTGAACGGATGGATCAATGGCCGGGCAACGAAGCGAGATCACCGACGACGACACCCATGAGTGGATCTCGTTTGATCTCGATGGAGAGACCTACACCTTTGACGTGACGTGGCTCACGAGTAATTGGACCTGCATCTACGGCAGCGGCTGCCTCGGCATCGAAGAGGAGCCCAACGAGGCCAAGATGTTCGGCTGCTGTGTGCACGGCGCCCACTTCGCCGACAAGGAAGACCGGAAGCGAGTCGCCGAGGTCTATCCGAGACTGCGCGACGACGAATGGCAGTTCAAGGAACTGGCCAAAGAACTCGGCGGACCGATTCACAAAGATCACGGTGACTGGGTCACTCGTGTCCATGACGGCGCATGCATCTTCTTGAACCGACCAGGATGGCCCGGAGGTGCGGGGTGTGCCTTCCATACAGCGGCGCAATCAAGGGGCGAAAACTTTATTGATTGGAAGCCGGAAGTCTGTTGGCAGGTTCCAGTTCGCCTCGATTTCCATATCGATGACAACGACTACGAGACCAACATTCTGCGCGAGTGGAAGCGTCGAGATTGGGGTGAAGGCGGCGATGACTTCCACTGGTGGTGTACCGAAGATCCCCGAGCCTTTGTTGGAAAGGTACCGGTGTATGTCTCGAGCCGCGACGAGATTGTCGCCCTTGTTGGACAAGGTGCCTATGACCGCATCGTGGACCTGATTGAGACTCGAGGAACCGAAGTATTCCTCCCCCATCCTTCATTGAAGCGATCAGCAGCTCGCACTGTGTAATCGTTCAGTAGGTCTCGAATGAGTTTTGCTCGAGACCACGCAGCGTTCAAGCTCCGCGGCGACGAAGGATCTGGATAGGCGATTATTTCTTGCTGGTGCGCCGGCGGTCGGATTCTTTGAGGACGCGCTTGCGTAAACGAAGTGACTGAGGAGTGACTTCAACGAGTTCATCGTCGCCGATGAACTCAATCGCATTCTCAAGAGTGACCTCACGAGGCGGAACAAGTTTGATGGCCTCGTCGGCCGAGTGGGTGCGGATGTTCGTCTTCTGCTTCTCACGGACGATGTTGATCATCATGTCGTCGCTGCGAGAGTTTTCACCGACGATCATTCCTTCGTAGACCGCTTGGCCCGAGCCAATGAACATTTCGCCACGTTCCTGAAGGTTGCCGAGGGCATAGCCCGTCGATACACCCTCGCGGTCAGAAATCATCGCTCCGCCCTTTCGGGTTGGGAGCTCACCAACCCACGCGACCCAACCAGCGTTGTGCTGATGCATCAATGCGGTCCCGCGGGTGGCGGTGAGAAGTTGCGAGCGGAAGCCGATCAAACCGCGAGCAGGAGCTTCTACGGTGACAATCGTGCGTCCGGTGTCGCCAGGACGGAGGTCAGTAACGCGCCCTTTCCGAGGAGCCAGCGCTTGGGTGACTGTTCCTACGTGCTCGTCCGGTACGTCGATCACGGCTCGTTCCAACGGTTCGTGACGCGTGCCGTCAATTTCCTTGACGATGACCTCGGGACGACTGACCTGCAGTTCGTAGCCTTCCCGACGCATGGTCTCGATCAGAACTGCGAGTTGGAGCTCGCCACGGCCGGAGACCTCAATGACATCGGGAGAATCAGTGGGCTCGACCTTGATCGAAACATTTCCGAGGATCTCGCGGTTGAGTCGATCCCGAAGGTGTCGTGACGTGAGGAACTGACCTTCTTTACCCGCCAGCGGTGAAGTGTTGACCCCAAAGGTCATGCGAAGCACGGGCTCGTCCACCGTCAGGCGGGGCAGGGCAACTGGATTCACCGAATCGGCAAGGGTGTCTCCGATTTCAACCTCAGGGAAGCCAGCCACGATGAAGAGGTCGCCTGCGGTAACAGCGTCGACTTCCAAACGCCCGATACCTGAGAACGCCATCAGCTGGGTCAACTTCCGACGCAGCGGGTTCTGACCTTCATCTTCTTCGCAAAGGGCAACTTGCTCACCTCGCCGAAGCGTCCCTTGCACCACACGACCGATGGCAAGACGACCGAGGTATTCGGACGCATCGAGGTTGGTGACGATCGCCTGCAGCGGCGCACTCGAGTCACCGATCGGCGCCGGAATGGCCTGAACAATCGCTTCAAACAGAGCCGTGAGATCGTCGTCATCTCCGGGCATACCGATTCCTGAGACGGCTTTGCCTTCACGAGCAATCGCCGAGACGACCGGGAAATCGATTGCTGCCTCGTCGGCATCGAGATCGAGGAACAACTGGTAGATCTCATCGAGGACCTCTTCGGGTCGAGCGTCCTGTCGGTCCACCTTGTTGATGACAACCACGGTCGGCAGATCCAACGCGAGCGCTTTCGAGAGCACATAGCGAGTCTGAGGCAATGGGCCCTCAGCGGCGTCGACGAGAAGAATGACTCCATCGACCATTGAGAGTGCTCGTTCGACCTCGCCTCCGAAGTCGGAGTGACCTGGGGTGTCGACGAGGTTGATCCGAATGTCGTTCCACGTGACCGATGCCGCTTTGGCGAGGATCGTGATGCCGCGCTCTCGCTCTTGGTCGTTGGAGTCCATGACCCGGTCAACGACTGCCTGATGCTCACCGAAGGTTCCGGTCGCTCGTAGGAGCGCATCGACAAGCGTGGTCTTGCCGTGATCAACATGAGCGACGAGCGCGACGCTACGGAGGGGAAGGGAATCTGAGGGGGGCACTGGAGTCTTTCGGTTCGGTCCACCGGATCGGACCGATGGGGGGATTCAGGAGGGCCAAACGCTTTCGTCGCGCTCGGCATCGGCGTCGTACATGCACCACGACGAATGGTCGTGACCCGGATCGGCCCCACACTCGGGGCACGGTTCGGCGTCGCGAGCATCGAGGATCGCGTCAAGATTGTCGTTGGAACGTTTGAGGGCTCTTGCTTCCTCGAAACGCCGATGTCGACCCTTTTTCAACGGCCAACTCCCGTCGGTGAGATTGCCGAGGCAGTGTATCGGCCCGCAGGCCAGTACTGGGACATCTTTCCGAAAACCCGGTTCACGAGAGGGGCCGCCGGGATCGCTCCTCGATGACAAGCTCACCGTTTCCCGCGAAGGCGACGGCTGCTCCCCCTTCAAGAAGGCTTCGGACTGGCCTTCCCGCCAGTTCTTCACGCCACCCTGTGGAGAGTCGTGCGGTGGCCTCGCCCCGCAGAAAAGCCTCGATATCGCCACGGGTAGCCAGAATTGATGCGTCGAGCTCGAGATCCCGGGCCAGTTGGGCGATCCACGCCGAAATCAGCGCAATAGCCGGACGAAGGTCCTTCTCGACACCACCCTGGACGGTGTCATCAAGGATTGGCGTCCTGTCGGCAAGGCCGTGGGTAACGGCGGCAAGAATTTCGACGATGACGTCGTCCCTCGTGCCGCGATCGAACCCTCGAATTTTCTCTAGATCCCGACGATCTTTCGGGGGTCGCTGGGCGATACCGCTCAGTGCAATATCCGACAGCACATACCGAACCGGAATGTCGAGGGACGCAGCCCGTCGCTCTCTCCATGCCGCTAACGATCGAGCCACTGACCGGGCCGAGCCACGGAGTTGGCGAGTTTCTTTGATCCTCCGCCACGCTTCGTCGGGATTGCGCTGACCACGAAGTCGAACACGTTGAATTTCGCACTCATCGAGGGCCCAGGAGAGCCGTCCTCGCTCCTCGAGTTGTTCAACAATCCGGCCTCGGACCTCGAGAAGGCGGGCGACATCGTTCGCGGCATAGGTGAGTTGTCCATCGGTGAGAGGTCGTTGTAACCAGTCGGTAAGGCGGTCTCCCTTGCCCACACGAAAATCGACGAATCGTTCATAGATCGTTGTGAGTGATGGCGTGCTGAGACCGAGGAAACCTGCAGCGATCTGCGTATCGAACAACACTCGTGGCACCGTTCCGCATACAAGTTCAAGAATCTCGAGATCTTGATCTGCAGCGTGGAGAACGGCGACACTGTCGCTCTCCAGAACCTCGGCAAACGGACGCAAATCGACCGCGAGTGGATCCACGAGTACGAGATCTCCAGGCCAAGCAATCTGAACGAGGGCTAACTTCGGGAAATAGGTCCTCTCCCGATGAAACTCGGTGTCGAGCGCGTAACTCGGCTGATCCTTTAAGCGTTCG
>JBAXGZ010000051.1:0-16205 GCA_037139155.1 Actinomycetes bacterium
TGGGCATCGCAGCTTGTAGCTCGAGCAGCGAGAGTGGTTCATCAGGTGGAGGCGGCACCACGACTGGCGTCACCGACACGACCATCAAAATTGGTGTTGGAGTTTCTGACCTCGATGGGCTCCGGGCTGCGGGTATGGCTCTTGCCCCGGCATTGACAACCCAAAACCTCTCGAAGCGCGTCACCTCATACTTCGATGCGTGGAATTCCGCCGGCGGAATCAACGGGCGCACGGTTGAGGCGGTAGTGCTGACCTGGGATCCGGTAAAGCCTGCGACTGGTCAGAAGGTCTGTGACGACGCCACCATCAATAACGAGTTATTTGCGTTCATCAACGCCAATGGTCTCGGAGCGAAGTACATCGAATGCATCGTTGCGGCAGGAGTTCCCGCCTTCTTTGGTGACGTAGCACCGCAGTCAGTCCACGACACCGGATGGTTGACCTCAACGAAGGCTCCAGTGGAAACCAACGCTCTAGCCGGCACGAAGGCTGCGATTGAATCTGGTCAGATTTCGAAGGGCGCAGTCGTTGGAATCCTGAGCGGAAACGGTCCGGAACATACCGCTGCCACCTCAGCGACCAAGGCTGCGCTCGAGGCCAACGGCAATAAAGTGACTGTTGCGCAGGTGAACACGCTCCAGGGTGATCCGGGAATCCAGAACACCGAATCGGCTGCTGCGGTGAACACGTTCAAGGCTGCCAATGTCAACGATGTCGTTATTGCGTTGCAGTTCACCGCTTCTGGTGGTTTCTGGGACAACGCTGCTGGCAACAATTGGAAGTTCACCGTTCTCGATGTTGCTTCCTCAATGTGCTCGGCCTACGGAGGTAAGAGCCTCAAGCCAGCAGCGGTCGGCAGTGTGTGTTTCACCTCCGATGGTGACTCAACCACGTCTGACGGAAAGTTGCGTCCTGAGACAGATTTCGAAAAGCAGTGTCGTGCAACCTTCGACGCACTGGTGGTGAATGACTTCGGTGGGGCGAAGTCCTACCCCGGTATTCCCTCCGGTGAGACCCGCACACTTCCGGGTGGCATGAATGTCAGTTCGGACTATCCGCCGAATGAGTGCATGTTCGTAGACGTCATTAAGCAGGGCCTGGAAAAGGCAGGAAAGAACCTCACCCGTGAGAGCTTCATGAAAGCCGTTCGCAGCCTTGGCGACCTGCCCTATGCGCTGGGTTCAGACGGCAAGGGCTCTCAAGAACCGGGCAAGACATATCTGGCCCTTTACGTCCATGCTGACAAGTTGACTGCGGCTCCCACCGGTACTGCAAAGAATGCCAACGGCACCTACAACGGATGTCCAGTGGATATTCAGTGCTGGGTTCCCGTTGACGCAAAGTGGTACCCGATCAAGTAACGACTCGCTTGGACCCCTGAGCGTATGGAGGGCGTCGGCAGTTGCCGGCGCCCTCTTGTTGTTCACCGCGGATGAGCTGCTACCTAGAGCGGCCCCCTGTTCGGTAGTGGGTTCCGTAGCAAGTGGCGAAGCACTCCCGCAGCGCTGACCTTCAGAGTCAACCTACGATGCCGCGGTGCCCAGACTCAGTCGATCCTTCGCTTCGGATTCCTCGGAAACGGTTGTTCTTCCGACTGGTCAGATCGCCCATCGTGATCACGTAGCTCAGAACGATGTGATTGCTCGTCATTTCTATGAGGTCACAAAGGGCGTCTGGTGCCTCGTCGGAAATGGTTTGTCGAATCAGACGTTCATCGAAGGGCCCGAGGGCATTATCGCTATCGACACGGGAGAGTCGACCGAGGAGATGCGCGAAGCGATTGTGGAACTGCGCCGCGTCACCGATCGTCCGATCGTCGCGGTGCTCTACACGCACTTTCACTACGTCTGCGGAACCGAGGCCGTGTTTGAGGACGGAGCGCCTCAAGATATCCCCATTTGGGCTCATGAAAAGGTCGTCTACAACCGTGATCGCACTGCCACCGAAATAGCACCGGCCTACGGTCGCGGGCTGGCCGAGCAATTCGCGATGTTGCTGCCCGCCGAAGGTCCTGATGCTTGCGTCAACATCGGGCTTGGGTTCTTCTATCGAAATCCAGCTCATGCCCCGTTCACGAGTGTCTTCGTCCATCCGACGCACACGTTCGGCGAAGCAGCACGTATCGAGGTAGCTGGACTGCCGATCGACGTCACCCATGCCCCCTCTGACGCCGACGATTCGGTGACCTACTGGTTCCCGACCCTCGGCGTGGCCGTTAACAATCTCGTGTGGCCGGTGCTGTTTAACGTATTCGCCATTCGTGGCGAGGAATACCGGGACCCTCAGGTGTTGCTCGCCGGAATCGATCATCTCCTATCGCTCGGCGCAGACCACTTGGTTGCGGCTCATGGTCCGCCAATCTCAGGCCGTGACATCATCGAAGAGCGTGTCACTCGCTATCGCGATTCCATTCAGTTCCTTTGGGATCAGAGTGTGCGACTCACGAATCGTGGTTTGTTGTCGTCGGATCTTGGGCTCGCGGTGCAACTTCCTCCCGAGGCGGATGCTGACAACCTCACGGCCGAGCGTTATGGGGTGTCCGAACATCACCTCCGCCAGATCCGCAGTGGTCTCTTTGGTTGGTTCGACGGTGACGAGTCGCAATTGTTTCCACTGCCCACCGGCGAACGAGCGCGTCGGCTTGTTGAGGGCTTCGGCGGTGCCCATATCGTGCGCCAACAGGCCATTCGCGCTCTCGATGATGATGATCTGCGGTGGGGGATCGAACTGGCCACGTGGTTGGTGCGCAGCGGCGACGAACCTGACGACCGGGCCCTCCTTGCGCGAGGGCTTCGGATGGTCGCTCAGCGCACTCCCGCAGCCAACATCCGCAGTTGGTGTCTCACACGGGCACTTGCACTTGAAGGCGCGATCGATACCTCCCGTCTGTATCGGCACCGTTTCTCGAAGGCGCAGGTGATCAGTTCGGAACCCGATCACTGTGTTCCGATCCTGCGGGTTCTCGTCGATCCTGAACTCGCCCATGGCATTGAGTTCCGATTGTCTTGGGACTTCGGAGCGGGTGTCGTGGTTGGTCTTCATCTGCGCAACTCCATTGCCTATGTGAACGACGGAGTGGGCGCAGACGCCGTGATTACTTGCTCTCCGCAGGTGTGGGCTGATCTTTTGACGAATCGAACGTCGTTGTCGCAGGTTGTGGCCGATGGATCGCTCGTCATCACCGGTGATGTCAACGCAGCGATCGCCTCGCTCGGGGTGTTCGAGGTGGACGGTCTGCGCGCATGACGTCGTCACTTCCGCGACCGACGCCCGAATTCGAAGGGTCCATCGAGCGACTCATCACCGATGCGACTCCAGCGCCACTCACTCTTGATCGAGCATCGAACACTGCGTCCAATGTGTTGTTGATCATGCTTGACGATGTTGGTTTCGGAACGTTCGGAACATTCGGTGGGCCTATCCCGACACCTGGTCTGGACGCGGTGGCGGCCAAGGGCCTTCGCTACAACCAGTTCCACACCACGGCGTTATGTTCGCCGTCGAGAGCCGCGTTGTTGACCGGACGCAACCATCATTCGGTGCACATGGGTGGTATCACCGAAATCGCGAATTCGTTCCCGGGATACGACAGCGCGATTCCACCCGAAGCTGCCACCGTTGCGCAGGTGCTGCGCATGTCGGGCTACAGCACCTCGTGCTTCGGCAAATGGCATCTCACCCCTTCTTGGGAGCAAAGCCCTTCCGGACCTTTCGATAGATGGCCGACGGGCATGGGCTTCGATCGTTTCTACGGCATTCTTGGCGCCGAGGCATCGCAGTACGAGCCGCCGGTCTACGACCAGACCACGCCGATCTCGCCGCATGTCGGACGCGACGACTACCACCTGACCGAGGATCTTGCCGATCAGGCGATTACGTGGTTGCAGCGTCAACACACCTCCACCCCGGGTCGACCGTTCTTCTGTTACTTCTCAACTCCGGCGGTGCATGCTCCTCATCAGGTAGCGAAGGAGTGGAGCGATCGTTTCGTTGGCATGTTCGATGACGGTTGGGATGCGCTGCGTCAGCACATCTTCGATCGACAACTGGAACTCGGCGTTATTCCTGCCGGAACGAAACTCACGGCACGGCCCGAAGAGATCCCCTCATGGGAGGACTACCCGGAGCGTTACAAGCCCGTGGCTCGACGGCTTATGGAAGTATTCGCCGGATTTCTGGCTCATACCGACGCCCAGATCCATCGCGTGATCCAAGCAGTCGAAGAGATGGGCGAGATGGATAACACCCTCGTCATCTACATCACCGGCGATAACGGAGCTTCGGCCGAGGGAACGATTCACGGGGCGTGGAGTGCACCGAGTTTTCAAAACGGTGTTCACGAAGATCCGGAATGGTTGCTCGAACATCTCGATGATTTCGGTACCGAGCGTTGTGAGAATCATTTCAATGTGGGCTGGGCGTGGGCGCTTGATGCCCCGTTCCAATGGATGAAGCAAGTCGCGTCACACTTCGGGGGAACTCGAAATGCCGTTGCCATTTCGTGGCCAAAGCACATTCGCGATGTGGGAGGCCTCCGCACGCAGTTCCATCATCTGATCGACATTGCACCGACAATCTATGAAATCGCTGGCATCGAACCCCCGACTTCGGTGAACGGCATAGAGCAGATGGAACTTCACGGAACGTCGATGGTGTATTCATTCGACGACGCACAGGCCCCGAGTACCCATCGATCGCAATACTTCGAGATTCTCGGCAACCGAGCCATCTACGACGATGGCTGGGTTGCCGCGTGTTTCCATGGTCGACTTCCTTGGATTCGGCTGGCGGGTTATGAATTCGACGGTCCCCAGGAGCACTGGGAGCTCTACAACGTGGCCGAGGATTTCTCGCAGTCGGTTGATCTCTCTGCGGAGATGCCCGAGAAACTCATCGAGCTTCAAGAGTTGTTTGATGATCACGCGCGTCGCTATGGCGTGTATCCGATGCGGGATCCGGGCTCGCCGCGCAATGGTGACTTCGCCGTTCCCAGTGTGCTGGATGGTTTGACGTCGATGACCTACACAGCCGCAAATGTCCGTATGCCGGAATCATCGGTGATGAACATCAAGAACTGTTCGTTTGCGATATCGGCCGAGGTCGTCGTTCCTGATGTAGGCGCAGAAGGCGTGATTGTGGGTCAGGGCGGAGCCATGGCGGGATGGTCGTTGTATCTCGACACCGACGGCGTGCCGATCTATCACTACAACTGGTTCGGCCATAAGCACACAGTGGTGCGCTCGCCGAAGCCGCTCTCGGCCGGCGCTCACGTCGTTGGGGTCGTGTTCGTCTACGACGGTGGATTCGGAGCAGGTGGCGAGGCAACACTTCTGATCGATGGTTCTGCGGTAGCGAGTGAACGTGTCGAACAAACGGTGCCACTCGTGTTCTCGATGAGTGGAGAGACGTTTGATGTCGGGATTGACACCGGCTCACCAGTCGGGGCCTATCCCCATGACTTTGGCTGCACGGCGTTGATCATCGGTGTCACGATTGAACGGCTCGACACGCCCTCAGAGGAACTCAAAGCCATGGTGCGAGACGGGCTGTTCAGGGCCGGGCTGAGCGCTCACTAAGGATCATCCGGGTCCGAGGGATTCGAAGGGGGAAGTCATGTCGAAGCGAGAACTTGAAGGAAAGGTTGCACTCGTTACCGGTGCAAGTCAGGGCGGCACCGGAACAGCGATCGCTGTTCGATTCGCTGCGGAAGGAGCGAAGGTTGCGATCACCGCTCGAAGTGTTGAAGGTCTAGAAGCGACTCGCGCACGAATTGTTGATCAGGGGGGAGAGTGTCTGGTTCTTCCCGCCGATCTCAGTCGCCCTGACGGCGGTCGATCAGACCTTGTTCCTCTGACTGAGGATGCGTTCGGGCCTATTGACATCCTGGTCAACAACGCGGCGGTCAATGGGTACAAACCATTTGAGACTGTGACAACAGCCGAACTCGAGGCGAGCCTGCAGGTCAACCTGTGGGCCCCATGGGAACTCATGGCCGCGGTGATCGGCGGCATGCGCGAGCGAGGCCATGGTTCGATACTGAATCTCACGAGTTTCGCGGGGGAGTTTCCTCCTGGGCCTCCCTTCCCGAATAACAAGCCATCAAACGGCGGATCGTTATACGGGGGAGCCAAGGCTGCCCTCAATCGACTGACGGTTGCCGCGGCCAGTGAAGCTCATGGACAAGGGATCTCGGTCAACGCGCTCGCTCCCCAGGCCGCCATCGCCACTCCTGCGCTCATTGAAGCGGGATGGATCAATGAAGTGATGTTCGAACCACTCGACACAATGGCTGAAGCTGCACTCGCACTGTGTGCGGGCAATCCTTCCGTCCTGACCGGACGAATCGCTTACAGCCTCCAACTCCTCGCCGAGTTGCAGCGCCCAGTTCGTGATCTTCTAGGTGACGAACTCGTTGAAGGTTGGCAGCCGGTTGATCTTCCACCGATCATCGCTCGCCAAGAGTCCGGTCTGGCTGATGTTGGATGGAACGATGCCTATTTCTTCGGCCGGGTGCACAGTCCGCGTCCTTGAAATTCGGTCGAGCGATCATGAGTAATGGATTCGCCGTTTCTGGGTGGATTCGGCGGTCGAAGAGCGAGTCGACAATGCCGCCGAGATCGTCCGCTCTGGACTCACTATGGCGAGCGATGCATCTTTGTAGGTGACCAGCGATGAAATTTCGGCCTCGGGCGGAATTCGGAAGGGTTTTCGGGTCCCGCGGGTGGTCGACTGTGCTTCAAGTAGGATGCAGCCATGTCGAACAACAGTTTTTTCAGGCTGATTCGTTTCGTTCTTGCTGCTCTCGCGGTCGGCGCCGCGGTCGCGGTGGTGGTTCCGCCCGCATCGGCCACTCCGTCGGTCGTGAATTCAGCGCGAACCATCGCAGCAGGTAAAGAGTTTGCATGTGCTCTCGCGCCGAGCAGTTCGGTCGTTTGCTGGGGCAGCAATTCCGATGGACAGCTCGATGTCCCGACGGGCACGTTCACTGATGTTGCCGCCGGTCGTTACGACGCGTGCGCTCTTACCACGACGCAGTCGATTGTGTGCTGGGGATCGAATCTCGCGCCCTTCGAGCCGTATCTGACCAACCAGGCTGTGGCGCCGCCCGGTTCATCATTTGCCGCTCTTTCTGCTGGCGCATTCTTCAACTGTGCTCTTGGAACCACTGGTTCGATCACCTGCTGGGGGGCCGATACCTATGTCGCAGGCGTGCAGTCGGGTAGCGGCGTCGTCGCCAATGCTCCAGTGGGTACCGGCTACTTGCAGGTGGCGTCCGGCGATTACCACTCCTGTGCGCTCGACTCGACTCAAGCCATTGTTTGCTGGGGTGCGAACTGGGCGGGACAAGCCACACCACCTGCAGGAACTGGGTTTAGGCAGGTCACCGCAGGTCGCACGCATACCTGCGCGATCGATGCAACCGATGCCATCCAGTGCTGGGGTGAGAACACTGACGGACGCGCCACCCCGCCATCGGGCATTGGCTTCAAGATGGTGACCGCCGCCTATTCGCACTCATGTGCGATCGATGCCGCTTCGGCCATCGTGTGTTGGGGCTCGAATGCTTTCGATCAGTTGAATGCGCCTGCGGGCACGTTTAGCGAGATCTCCGCCGGCGGCAACATGACGATCGCGAAGGGGACCGACGGCGTGATTGTTGCTTGGGGCGAAAATGCCGCAGGGCAGACCGTTGTCCCTGCGTCGGTCCAGCCGGTACCACCGGCTCCCGAACCGATCCCCACTCCTCCGCACTTCACCGGCTAATCGACGAAAACGGTGAGGAGCGACGACGTTGCTTACTCTCCGTGGGCGCGGCAATTTGGCGGGTGAGAATTCCAGAGTCTTGAGGAATGCAGTCGTATTTCTCCGTTGCGATTCATCGGTCTGACGCGGAGTCGCGAGGCCATGGGTAGTGAGGATTTCTGCAGCGCAGGCAGATCTCGGGGTCGAATGAGAAGATCGATGTCAACCATCGGTCGTTGACCTGGCGATGGGTAGACGTCGTTCAGGGCTGCTCCCCTTAGGACCATGACGACGATGCCATTCGAGATCAGACCCTCAATGATCGGCGCAACCGCATCGGTGAGAGAATTGAGGTGCGAGAGCGGGAGAAGTCGAGTGAACGCAATTGTAAAAAGCGCACTGAATCTTGGATTAGCTCTTGGGTAGTTGTTGGCGACAAGGATCCGTTTGAGCGAGCCAGTCATACAGAAGCGGGACTAATGCCAAAACATTTGGGACGTCGAACATCGAGTTGTGATCGCCCGGAACCTCGAACGAAACCGATTTTGGTAGGACCGATGAAACAATTGATTTCGCCAATGGATCGCGAACGTGAAAGTGGACGACGGGTGCTTCAAGCGGTGGAGGCGCTCCGTAGGTGCGAAGGGCGCGCATCTGGATCCAGAACATTCGTGCCTGATCTCCGAGCCTCTCTTGCCGAGGTTCACTGGTTTCAGTCGAGGGGAAAATTCGAACGATTGCCGAACGTCTGCGGACGCGATGCCAAGAAGATGTCGCGGTGCTCCGAGATCTACGCAGTAGATGAGTAACCGTCGACTTCATATAGGTGCTGTGACGAAATCGAGAGTTGTTAACGAAGAACAACGTGTCGAAAAGAACGAGGCGAACTTCTCTTCCTCGACTCTCGAGAATCCAGGTCGCATGAGTTGCAATGACGCCGCCAGCAGACCATCCGCCTAAGACGATTGGTCCATCTGGTTGCCGCCGTTCAACCTCGAACACGACGCGTGCTGCAAGAGACTGAATCTGTTGATCGGAACGCCGTCGAGAACGAAGTCCCCGTGGTTCGATAACGACAATGGGCCGGCTGTTTTCGATAGGGATCGCAGCCATGTGGCGGAAACTAAGGGCAGATGTTCCCCCACCGAGGGCAATGAAAACGGGATCGGCAGATGACGCGTGATTGAAGATGACGACATCCGAGTCCGACTTCGAATGTCTGCCTGGGTCGAGAGCGGCGAGTTGCTTCGCCGTCGGATGATTTACGAAGTCGATGCCATCGTGTTCCCGGCCGAGCGAAAAGGAGAGTGCATCAATGGCTTCGACCACCGCAAGGGAGTCGAGCCCCGCTTCCCAAAGGTCGTCCTCGGGACCAATCTTCGGGTTTCCGATCACCAGACGCACACAATCGAGCACCGTTGCGAGGACTGGGTCAAGCGGCGAGTCGATGTTTGTTGCAGGAGTTTCCAAGTGGGTCGACGCGAATGTCAGCAGTGACGCTGAGTCCAGTTTTCCATTCGGTGTCTTCGGGAGTTCATCGACGACAATGAACCTGGTGGGGATCATGTAGGCAGGCAGGTCGGAGTTGATCTTCGACCGGATGGTTACGACATTCGAATTCATCTCGGGATCAAGGATGACAAAGGCCAGAAGCCTTGCAGCGCTTGTTGAGCGGTCGGTTACGACAGCGACTTCGACGATGCCGGGGCAGGCAGCAATATGACGTTCGATCTCTGCTGGTTCAACGCGATGCCCGCGAATCTTGACCTGCCGATCGATACGACCCAGACAATCAATGAGACCGTTAGCGTTGGTTCGAGCCAGATCGCCCGAGCGATACCAACGACGATGAACTCCATCTGAGAATGCGGTTTCGACGAAATGGTCCTGTTCGATGCCGTTGGGGCCTAGGTATCCCAACCCGACTCCGTCACCGGCAATCCACAGTTCGCCGTCGTCTCCCGGTTCAACAGCGCGTCCATCGTCTCCGACGATGACGAGGTGGGTGTCGAGTAGCGCTCGACCGAGAGGAATCCGTACTCCTTCAAGATCGGCCAGCGTTATCCGATGGCTTGTTGCGAATGTCGTGCATTCGCTTGGTCCATAGCCATTGAGCAACTCACCGGGCGGATTCCCCGATCTGAGCACTGCTCCGATTGTGTGCGGGCGTAGTGGTTCGCCTCCGACCACAATGCTGCGTAACCCGCCGAAAATCGACGGATCTCTTGTTGCAAGCATGTCGAACAGTGAGGTCGTGAGGAACGCTCTCGTTACTTTCGCAGATTCGATTCGGTGGCGGAGATTGTCGACATTGACTAAGTCGGTCGAATCGATCACGACAAGCATGCCGCCGTTGCCCAGAGTCGCCCATACTTCCCAGGTGGTCGCGTCGAACATTGGATTAGAGGCGAAAGCGACTCGGTCGTGACTATCAAGATCCATGAAGGACCTGTCGCGAATGAGCCGCACAACGCCACGATGGGCGATGACCGCTGCTTTCGGGTCACCCGTCGATCCACTTGTCCACATCACATAGATCGGTCGATCGATACCTGATCTGGCATCGAGGCAGCGTCCCGGACCGCCTATGTCGGTAATGTCAATACTCCCCGAGGCATTCTCAGAAAGCACGTAACGCATCCCGATTCGTTCTTGTAGCGCAGTTGTTCGGGCCTCGGGGTCGCTGGGGCTCAACGGGCAGTACACCCCACCGGCACGCACTACAGCCAACATTGCGATGACAACACCGGTTCCTCGTGACATGCAAATTCCGACAAGTTCGCCAGCTTGGATGGTCAATCGCCCCATTAACTCAGTGGCGCTAGCCCACAGTTGGCCATAGGTGACGGTGGTCCCGTCTGCATTCATGATGGCGCTGCGATCAGGATGCTGACCGACCGATGAGGCGATTATTTCACCGACGTCTTGAAGGAGCTCCTCTGTGTCGTTGATGCTCATTTCCGTTGAATCCCTTGGTTTCTTTTTCGCCTGGTGTTGTCACGCAGTTTTCGTGGTTTAGGATCTGAGTAACAAGTGGCCCGGTCGAGATTCGCCTACCCAAAGAATCTTAGGTCATGCAGATCGGGGTGAGTGAGGTCTCAAAAATTTAGGTCTCGACGATGATCGGACGGGAACTTGCGACAAAAACGTCGTGTTCAATGGTCCACCAAAAGTTGAGCCTGTCGGCCCACAGCACGAGTTCAGAGCGACTTGGATAGTTGACGGCGGCGGACCATCCGGAATCGAACATCCGCATATCGTCGATCATCACTGCGATATCGGAGAGACGATCAAGGTGGCGCTCGATGATTGATAATTCGTCTCTGATGGGCGTGTCCTGCGGACCTTTGTGCGTGGTACCTCCTGAGTAATGACCGTCGAGCCAGAGCCGCACAGATCCAGAGAGCGCGCTGAGGACACCATCGAGGCAATCTTCTGAAAGTCCTTCGATGATCGTGACAGTGGGGAAATCGGCAAACCGCTCGCGCGCTCGAGCAGCGAGTTCAGGCTGCGGCTCAATTGAGTGAACGGAGCGTCCAATTCCGGCAAGGAATGCAGTGGTGTCACCCCGGAACGTTCCGGTTTCGATCCAGTCGCTTCGGGGATCGCTGTAGCGCTTAAGGAGTGCCCGCTTCACGTCTGGTGGAGGAGGCGACGCAAATCCTCGATCGCTCCATTGGTAGAGCGACGGATGAGCGATGCGGCCGATAATCGGAGCGACGAGGGTTCGCAAATCTCCTGCGACTCGAACACAAAATTTTCGCAACGTCTTGGGATCCATGTCCGCCGTGTCTTTCGTTGCTTGACGGTTACGCGTCGTTGTTAGAGAATGTTCGATTCTACCCTCCTACAGTAGGAACAGTAAATAAGGTCCTTTCAAAGTCAACTGGCGAGAAGACTGTTGTGGCGCAGTTACGCAAGCAATTTCGAAAGCGAGTGAGCACACTCTCCCTTTGGGGATTCGATCTTTGGAAGCTTCGGCGGGCGATGCGGAATCTGGCTCGGGTCCGTGCTGATCGAAGGGAATTCACTCGTCAACTTGCGCTTCAGCCGGATGCAAGCGCTTGGGCTTTCGGACCCTCGTATTCCATATTCGGGGAGCACGAAGACGAGGCGGGCCAGGCGTCGGGTCAGTATTTTCACCAGGATCTCTACGTTGCACAGGCAATCTTCGAGCGCGCACCACGACGACATATTGATGTCGGTTCGTCTCTCTACGGGTTCGTTTCGTATGTTGCGTCGTTTCGTGAGGTCGAATTCATCGACATAAGGCCAGTGGTGTCGGACGCTGCGGGGATCGCTTTCCACTGTCTCGACCTCATGAAACTTCCCGATGAGTGGCATGGCAGTGCCGATTCCGTCTCTTGTTTGCATGTCTTGGAACACTTCGGATTGGGACGATACGGCGATGACATCGCCGCGGACGGCTGGCTTCGCGGACTTCAATCGCTGCACGCCTTACTTGAGGAGAGCGGCACTCTCTATCTAGCGGTGCCGACCGGTGAGATCCAGCGAATTGAGTTCAACGCGCATCGCGTGTTCTCGCTTCCGTATTTGCGAGGACATCTGCTTGAGTATTTCGACATTGAGGAACTTGCATTCGTCGATGACCAAGGACGGTTGATCCGCAACGTACATCCATTTGGGAAAGAGGCGGACTCGAGTATGGAAGCAGTTCACGGTCTCAGTATCTGGACGCTGCAGAAGAAAAACGATTCATGTCGCCTGATCTAGGAGTTGTGTTCCCGTAGAGTGCGGGCATGTTGTGGCGAGTTTTCACTGCTCGGAGACACCGTGTCTGAAGATGATCCGGGAGTAGTCGTATGCCTGAGTGCCGGACTCGGCAATCAGCTCTTCCAGCTCGCGGCAGGTTGGACGGTGGCGAGGGAGCGGGGGCGGCAGCTGTATGTCTTCGAGAGGGAAAAAATTGGAGTCAGAGATTTCGTTGAGATAGAGGGTCAGTCCGCAAGCAAACGGCTGGTTGGTCGATTAGTTCTGGATTACTGCAAACGCTCGTCATTGATCGGCCGGGGGCTGTGGGAGGTCAGAGCGCAATGGTTCAAGCGAGACCCCCGCTATTTCACCTTCCGGCCCGAAGATCCCTACGAAGGCCGAGAAGATTCTCGACTTTTTGGTCACCAAGGGCAGCTCGGAATGGAGGGCTATTTCCAGCATCCGCGATGGTTTGAACCGGTCCTCTCTGAAATTCTTGATGCGCTTCGAAGCAGTGTTGCAAGCGTGGTTCGGCCGGAGGAGCGAACGTTCTCGGAAGAGCTTGGAGATTTCACGGTCGTTTCACTTCGCCGAGGAGATTATGTTCGGCACGGGTATGCCCTCCCCGTCGAGTATTACGAATCGGCAGTAGATGCACTTCCGAACGTTGATGGTCCACTCGTTCTCCTAAGTGACGATGGCCTTGTCTCTTCCTTTGCTGCTCCATGGTTCAAAGCAAAGGGGTTCGATGTCGTTCCCGAATCAGTTCTCGGTGCACGTTCTCGACACCGCGACCTGGCTCTGCTGGCCGATGCATCACAGGTAGTGATGTCGAACTCGACCTTCTGCTGGTGGGGAACGGTCTTGGGAGACGATTGTGACGAACGCAAAGACCACGAACGATTTGTTGTTGCACCGCGGGATTGGATTACTCGTTTTCCGATGTCCCCAGTCCTCATCCGCAATCGGTGGTTAGCGCTCTAACCCACGCAGTATCGTTGTCGAGGTGGCAGCGACGTCGGTTCAAGAAGAGAAGAGTTCCCCGTCTGCGGCGTTCCTGCTCTCAAAGACGTTTGTGGCTGTCTGGAGTTTTGCCTTCGCACTCTTCTTCTTCGGGTTTGCGACCAAGTGGACCTTCGATCCCCGCACAATCGGCAGTTACTTGCCGGGGCATTTCTTCAGCGCGCAGGCCGATGCGATGTTGCACGGTCGGCTTTGGATTGAGGGTTCGAATCTTCCGCTCGAATGCTTCACTCGTAACGGCAATTGCTACGGCTACTTCGGACTCTCTCCAAGTTTGGTCCGCATTCCCCTCGTAATTGTCCTAGGCGTGCAGGACTCGGAGATGACAGCGCTCTTTCTGGCCATGGCCGCCGGAATTGCTCTGTGGTCTGCGCTTGACCTTTGTCGGCGAGTGATCCTTCGGGACAGCCCGACGATTTCGCGAACGACGGCGGGGTACATGGTCGTCGCAGCGATTGTGCTGGGTCCGGGTGGGGCGCTTGTGCTGGTGAGCGATGCGTATGTCTACCAGGAGGCGATTCTGTGGTGTGTCGCTGGGACGATGGTGGCGGTGAACCTGTTCTGGCGCTGGTGGACCGAACGGCGGACGTGGCAGTTCGTTGGAGCGACTGCGGCACTTGTGTTTGCGGCCGGGTCTCGCCCAACCGCAATGCTTATCGGAGTGGTACTCGCTGTTGCGGTGCTTGCAGTCTGCATTCGAGAGCGCCGGATCAGTCGGAGAGCACTGCTTGGTGTGCTTGCGATATCAGTTCTTCCTTTAGTTGCAGTTTTCGGGAGTTTCTACGCGAAGTTCGATTCGTATTCGCCCACGGGCGACTACGGCGGCAGTTCGATCGGATTCATTCAGAACAACGTGAAAAGTAATGGCGGTCAGGCCGGCAATTCGAGGAAGTTCATTCCGACGGCAACGTTGACCTATTTCCGTCCGTACTCGTTTCAAACCTCGGGTCAGTGGCCCTACGTCCGCTACCGGTTCGGCCGACCGTTCGGTCAGACGCCCCTTGAACGCATCATCTATCTCCCACCCGCGAATAAGGACTCGATCAACGTCGAGCCGATCGTGAGCATCACTGATGTCATGCCGATTCCCTTGGCGATGACGGTGCTAGGTGCCGCAGCAATCGCCCTACGTCGAAAGCGGAGGTTTGAACTCTTCATACTTGCGGCCCTCTGCACGCCAGTAGCGATCATGTTCACCACTCAAACAATCGCCACTCGGTATCTCGGAGATTTCTTCCCCCTGATGGCGGCGGGCACCGCGTTTGGGGCGACACTCTTGCCTCGATTCCGGAGGCTGGGTTGGAATCCTCGCTTCTACATCACTCTGGTTGTGGTTGTCCTCACGCTGGTCTCGGTTCCGGTCGTCATGATGCTTGCATCGCAGTACAACTGGACCTACCGCTACGGCACGAAGTGAGTACTCGCGTTTTCGTCGTTCGTTGATCGACTCAGTTCTCGTCAGCGAGTTCGATCGTCGCTTGGATCGTCAACTGATCAGAACCCACCGGATGACGCCGTCGGGGATCGGGGCCGAGGAATAGGGCGCGCCAGATTCCCAAAGCGTCGATGATCCGAAGAATCGGAAGCAGGGTGATGGCGCCTGCGGCTTTCGTGCGACTGAACTTCTGGTACCGCCGCAGAGCGATGACAGATCGTGCATCGAGTCGAAGAGCGCTGACCATGTAGCGAGCAAGCCCCGCAGTGGCGGCGATGAGACGATTGGCATTGAAGCAGCGCGCTTCGAAGACGTCAGGATCCTCCCACCCGACCGCGACCGCGTCGTAGCCGCGGCGGAATCGCTCGTCCCACAAGGGTGGCAATTCGTGAAGTACCAGCGCGTCAGGGGATCGGGCATGGAGAATCGGCGTACCGTTGCGCAGGAATCCTTGGGCATGCAGGTAGCACGAGCATCGCAGGCCATCGATTTCGGTGGGATTTTCGATTCTTGCTGCTCTTGTGAACATCACGTTGTTCGACGTGTAGGACGTGAGTGCTGGATCGTCGCGATAATGCAAGAAGCCGAAATCCATCGCGCTGCACGCAATGCTTGTCGACGAGGTTCCCTCGTAGGCAGTCGTACCACTGACGCCTGGTGCGCCGGTAGACGAGAGTACGTTGAACATTGCCTCAAGCCGTGGATGGTTGACATCTGCAAGCAGATTGGCCTCAATCGGGAGGTCATTCTCATCGATGCGTCAACTGGTGCGCTTGCGGTCGAGGAACTTCTGGTCCCTGATGCCAGTTGTGAACTTCGCGAGTGGATGCATCCCGAGCAGATCCGTCGTTTGGGCACGACTCCTTGGCGTCCAGAACGAACGGAAAGAACAGAAAGAAAGGTGTGGTTGAGTCGGGTTGGACTTCGAAGCTCCAAAGGTGGCCTCAGCGAGGAAACCGAGGTGGAGCTGCTGTTGGCTGAACGCGGGTGGGAGATCATTCGCCCTGAGGACCTGTCGATTGAATCGCAGGTTGAGTTGCTTTCACGGGCTTCACGTGTGGCGGGTGTCGAAGGTTCGGCTTTGCACGGCCTCGTTATGGTCGGGTCGTTTGGCGGCACGATCGACATTATTCGGCGCAACTCGGATCCAAATTTTACGTCGCTTGCCCTTGCGGGTGGTTGGAACAAACGGATACTTGATCCAATCGGGGGGTTGATGACTACGACCCCTGTCCGCAACAGCTTTACCGGTGAACTCATTGCCGTTCCAACGTGGGATGGGATCGATGTT
>JBAXGZ010000052.1:0-15897 GCA_037139155.1 Actinomycetes bacterium
GAACGACTCCTGGATCGCCGCTACTGCAATGGCTCACAACATCCCGGTGATCACCCAGGACGGAGATTTCACCGAAGGTCTCGGTTTCGACATCATCCGCATCTGACGCGCGTCGAGTCAACGACACTGGTTGCGTCTCGACGCGACGGAGGGGCCCGAAGGCCCCTCGCGCACTCCACCCGCTGAACTTCGCACCGAAAAGTGCGTCGTATCGATCCGTCGCCGCCAGCCGAAGCCAGCGAGAGTTGACCCGACTGGGTCAGTCCTGTGCGCCACCCGAAGTTTCGGCCACGCTCTTCCGACCAGCGGAGATCCACGGCATCATGGCGCGCAGCTCCTTGCCCGTCTTTTCGATCGGATGTTCGGCACCGGCGGCACGCAGCGCGTTGAAGTTCTTGCGACCCGATTCCGACTCGGCGATCCATTCGTCGGCGAACTGACCAGAGGTGATCTCTTCAAGGATCTTCTTCATCTCGGTCTTGGTGGCTGGAGTGATGACACGCGGGCCACGGGTGACATCGCCGTACTCAGCGGTGTCAGAGATTGAGTAGCGCATTCCGCTGATGCCCTCTTCGTACATGAGGTCGACAATCAACTTCACCTCGTGGAGGCATTCGAAGTACGCCATCTCTGGCTGATAGCCAGCCTCGGTGAGAGTCTCGAATCCAGCCTGCACCAGTGCAGCAACCCCGCCACAAAGAACGGCCTGCTCACCAAAGAGATCTGTTTCGGTTTCTTCAGTGAAGGTGGTCTCGATCACACCTGCACGGGTGCCACCGATTGCATCGGCGTAGGCCAGAGCAACGCTGCGGGCGTTACCGGTTGCGTCTTGTTCAACAGCGATGAGGCACGGCACGCCGCCACCCTCGGTGTAGGTACGACGCACGAGATGTCCCGGACCCTTCGGGGCAGCCATGACAACGTCTACGCCCGCCGGAGGCACGATGCGGTTGAAACGAATGTTGAACCCATGAGCGAAGAACAGCGCACTGCCTTCGGAGAGGTTCGGAGCGATCTCTGCGTCGTAGACCGACTTCTGTTCGGTGTCGGGGAGCAAGATCATGATGACGTCGGCCCACTTCGTGGCGTCAGCAGTCGACATGACAGTGAGACCCTCTGCCTCGGCCTTGGCCTTCGACGAGGAACCGTCACGCAGACCCACGACGACATTGACGCCAGAGTCCTTGAGATTGAGTGCATGGGCATGACCCTGCGAGCCATATCCGATCACGGCGACCTTGCGATCGGCGATGAACGAACGGTCGGCGTCAGCTTCGTAATAGACGGTGGCCACGGGAACTCCTATTTCGGGATCGGATCGCCCCGTAGGGCGGATTGGAGAGCGTACGACGAAAGGGGCTCAGGACGAAAAAGCAGCAGAACCCCGGAACTGGCTAGGGGTTAGACGATGCGGGGAAGCGCGATTCTTCCGGTGCGCTGGTAGGCGGCAACGGCGGTTCCCATCTGAGCGGTGAACCCATCGAGAGCCTCGGGCGTGCCCCCGAGCGAGACCGTGATGCGATCGCCGGCCTCGTCAAGCACCGCACCGCGATATTCCTCGGTGAGCGAGAGAAGTTCTGATCGGGTCTCAGGCGTGACCATCACCGTGACGATCATCAGTTCCCGTTCGACCGCATCGGCGGGAGCAAGTTCGTCAATCTGCAAAACGTTGATGAGTTTGTCGAGTTGCTTGGTGATTTGCTCGAGCGGCGCCGAATCCACATCGACCACGATCGTGATGCGGCTGCGAGTCGGATCATCAGTCGGGGCGACCGCCAACGAAAAAATATTGAATCCGCGGCGGGCGAACAGACCTGACACTCGAGCAAGCACACCGGGCTTGTTCTCAACCAGCACCGAAAGCAGATGGTGACGCATTGGTGTGCTCATCGGACATCCTCCGGTCCGACAACGATGTCGGAATTCGACTTGCCCGCAGGCACCATCGGGAAAACCTTCTCGCGAGCATCGGTACGGAAATCGATGACGACAGGACGATCATCAACCTCGTTCGCTCGCTGAATGGCCGGCAGAACATCTTCGGGAGACTCGACACGCATGCCAACACAACCCATGGCCTCGGCCCACATCTTGTAATCGGGGAGGTCGGGAGAGAGATACACCTCGCTATAGCGCTCTTGGTAGAACATCTCCTGCCACTGACGCACCATGCCCAGATATGCGTTATTGAGGATCGCGATCTTCACCGGAATGCGTTCGGCAGCCGCAGTGACAAGTTCCTGGGCAGTCATCTGGAAACAGCCATCGCCATCAACCGCCCACACCATGCGATCGGGGCGACCAACCTTGGCGCCGATCGCCGCAGGCACCGCAAAGCCCATGGTTCCCAGCCCGCCCGAGTTGATCCATGTGTAGGGATGATTGAACTTCCAGTACTGCGCGGTCCACATCTGATGCTGGCCAACTCCCGATGCAACGATGCAGTCATCAGGAGTGTTGTCACGAAGTTGTTCGAGAACGAACTGTGGCTTGAGGAGATCGCCGACCTCGGACTGGACATAGGACAACGGATACTTTTCTTGCCATCCGCTGATCGTCGACTTCCACGCCGAACGATCGGGCTGAATCTCGGGAGCACCGATCTGCTTCAGAGCCAAGATCAGTTCGTCGATGACCAAACGACAATCGCCGGTGATGCCGACGTCGGGCCGACGGACCTTGCCCAGTTCGGCTGGATCAATATCGACATGAACAATCTTGGCCTTTGATGCGAAGGCATCGATCTTGCCGGTGACTCGGTCGTCGAAACGGGAACCCAACGCAATGAGGAGATCGGATTCCTGCATTGCTGTGACTGCGGTGTAGTTGCCGTGCATGCCCGGCATACCGAGACACAACGGGTGATCGTCGGGGACGGTCCCGCGGGCCATCAGGGTGGTCACGACGGGAATGTCGAGGAGTTCGGCGAGAGCAAGGAGCGATCCGGCCGCACGCGCCTTGAGGATGCCTCCACCGGCGTAGATCACAGGACGCTCGGCGGCGATGATCAGCTGTGCCGCATCGCGAATCAGTTTCGGATCGCCTTCGAGACGGGGGTTGTAGCCAGGGAGATCAACCGAATCGGGCCAGTACCAATCGAGGGCCGAGTTCGGATTCATTGGGTCAACGAGGTCCTTCGGGATATCGATAAGGACCGGGCCGGGACGACCGGTTGTCGCAATATGAAATGCCTCGCGAACAATGCGCGGAATGTCAGCGGCGTTCGTGACCAGTTCGTTGTGTTTGGTGACCGACCGGGTGATGCCGACCGTGTCGACCTCTTGGAACGCGTCAGTTCCGATACCGGCCGTGCCCACCTGACCGGTGATGACAACCATCGGAACTGAGTCCATATACGCATCGGCCAATGGGGTGATGATGTTGGTCGCCGCGGGTCCGCTGGTGACCATGGCCACGCCCGGACGTCCGGTTGCGTGGGCATACCCCTCGGCCATGTGCCCTGCGCCTTGTTCGTGACGAACCAGGATGTGGCGGATCGGTGAATCGATGATCGGGTCGTACACCGGAAGGATCGCTCCCCCGGGCAGACCAAAGATCACATCGACTCCCTCAAGCTCGAGGGCCTTGATGAGTGCGGAACCACCGTTGGTTTTCATGGTTGTCCTCCCAGATGCCGGAGCATCAGCGGGATCGGGCCGGAACGATCGGGCGGAACGTAAACGGCCTCCCAAGTGGGAGGCCGGGGACGCACACGCGACGAGCAGAGCCGGCGTGTGCTAGCGGAGTACTACGAGCGAGGTAAGGACCGTCGTGCTCACAGGCCCGTAAGTCTTGCCGCCCGGAGGCCTTTTGAGCAACTCGGGCACAACCTGCCGCCAAGAACGCTCTCTCGGACCTTTCGCAGACCAGCCCTTTCCCTTGCCCAGTCCGCTACTTCAATCTCCCACCTGGGACGAGGATGGAGGCGGCCAGTAGCGCTGGTGGGCCGGGAATCAAAAGATCTGACCCGACACCGCTGTCCCCCACCCGGCGACCGGTGCCCTCTGATTGATTGTCGATAGGGAGTTCAGGTCACTTGAGGGCGTAGCTCGGACAGTTCTTGGTGATCCACGCTTCAAGATTGGCGGATGCTTCTGCATACTTCGCGTCATCCATTGTCGCTGCGGCCGCAGACAGTTTCTCCATCGTTGCGGCATCGCTGAGATTGGTGAAGTCGACGCCCTGCAGGGCATTGGCATAGGTCCTGAAGCCAGCGACGATTATCTTCCAATCGCCACGAACGTCGCTCGGCACACTCGGGGTGAACGAGTCAAGGGTCGCCGCCATTGCGGTCATGTCAGCCGAAATGCTGTTGGACGTGCCCTCAGAAATCGCAGTGGACATGGCATCAAGCCTCGTCGACAGTTCCTCGCTCACGTTGAACAGGTCGGCACAACTGCTGGCGTTGCTTCCCGACTTGGTTGTTGTCACCGAGGAGGGGTCACCCGAATTTCCCGAAGTATCGCTGCCCTTGTCCGAGGATCCGCCACAGGCCCCTCCGAACAACATGAGACCAGAAACAAAAACTGTGGCGAGTACAGCGCCCTTTGTCTTGGTTGACACGAGATCTCCTCCTCGACGAGTGGAACGGCCACCCAGCCTATGGAGCGACTGCTGCAAAAGTTGTAAATCAGAGGCGTTCGGCCCGGCGGGCTTCAAGCAGCGCAGCCACGGCTTTTCCGTCGGCCTGCCCCTTTGTCGCCTTCATGATCTTGCCGGTGAAAAAGCCCTGCAACTTGCTGCGCTTCTTGTCATCACCACCACAGAATTCGGTCCATTCCTCGGGGCATTCGGCGATCAGGCCGTCAACGATCCCTTCAAGTTCCGAGGAATCCATCGCCTCGAAACCAAGTTCGGCCGCTATGTCACTAGGAGCGCGTCCAGAGGTAACCATCTCCGCCAGAACTGTCTTCGCTTGCGTAGCCGTGAGTTGACCGCCGAGCTCAAGCGACACGAGTTCTGCAAACGAAGCTGGGTCGAGTTCAGCGACTCCATCAGCAGAGAGATTGTGCTCTACGTGGGTGAGAACTCGTTTGGCGTCGGCGCCGTTCGCGATCGTGGACAATGCCAACTGATCAAGATCACGTTGCACAGCAATCACGATGCTCGACTCGGTGGGAGCGAGACCTGAAGCGAGAGCTAGTGCTGCACGTCGCGCCGCAGGAAGCGGCGGCATCGCGGCATCGATCGCTGCGATCCATTCGGCGCTCGGAGCCAATGGAACCAAGTCGGGTTCTTGAAAGTAGCGGTAGTCCTCGGCTTCTTCCTTCGAGCGACCAGGACGCGTACGACCCGCCCCTTCGTCCCAGTGCCGAGTCTCTTGTTTGATGCGCTCACCGGTTTCGAGCAGATCTACCTGTCGGCGCGCTTCGTATTCGATGGCCCGACCAAGAGAACGAAGAGAATTCAGATTCTTCACTTCGCACCGTGTGCCGAGTGCAGTGTCGCCAACACGACGGACCGAAACGTTGGCATCAACTCGCAGCGAACCCTCTTCCATTTTGGCGTCGGAAGCGCCGGTAGTGAGAAGGATCGCTCGCAATTCATCGATATAGGTCTTGGCTTGTTCTGGATGGCGAATGTGCGGACGCCCAACGATCTCGACCAATGGAACGCCGGCGCGGTTGTAATCGACCAGCGAATAGTCGGCACCGTGAATACGCCCACTTCCACCCGCATGTGAATTTTTGCCGGTGTCTTCCTCGATATGCGCTCGTTCGATACCCACACGAGTGCCATCAGGGAGATCGAGCCAACCGTCGAGAGTGATCGGCTTATCGAACTGAGTGACCTGATAGTCCTTTGGCATGTCCGGGTAGAAGTAGTTCTTGCGGGCAAAGACCGATGGTTCGACCGAGCATTGAAGGGCACGTCCGAGACGCATAGCGAGTTCGACCACGTTCTCGTTCAGTACCGGCAGAGAACCGGGAAGACCTAGGCAGACCGGACAGACGTTGGTGTTCGGTTCATCACCGAACATGTTCGGACAACCGCAGAACAATTTGGTGGTGGTCGCCAGTTCGCAGTGGACCTCGAGTCCGACGACGATTTCCCACTCATCGCCGGTCGTCTCACTGACGACGATGAAGTGTTCACCTTCGATGGGTTCGTGAGTGAGTGTCATGACCACACCTCGTCAAGTGCTGGAGCGGCGGCTTCAAGCACGGCCGCGGCGCGGAACATCGTTGCTTCGGCCAGAGCTGGCGCGAGCAATTGCACCCCGACTGGCATGCCATCAGCGCCACCACCGAACGGCACGCTCATCGCTGGGTGCCCAGCAAGGTTTGTCGGAATGGTGCAGATGTCGTTGAGATACATCGACAACGGATCTGCGGTCTTATCGCCAAACCTAAACGCCGTGGTCGGCGATGTAGGCGTGAGCAACAAATCAAAGTCGGCATACGCGCGCTCAAAGTCCCGAACGATGAGCGTGCGAACCTTGAGTGCCTTGCCGTAATAGGCATCGTAATAACCCGCCGACAATGCATAGGTACCAAGCATGATGCGTCGCTTCACTTCATCACCGAAGCCAGCGCTGCGTGTGGCTGCGTTCATCTCGGCCGTAGTCGGGGCATCGACACGCATGCCGTAGCGAACGCCGTCGTAGCGAGCGAGATTGCTTGACGCCTCGGCGGGAGCAATCAGGTAATACGCCGAAAGCCCATAGGCCGCAGCAGGGACCGACACTTCACCGACCTGCGCTCCAGCAGCGGTCAGAGCATCGGCGGCTTGGCGAACCCGAGCGGCGACATCAGGGGCAATTCCCTCTCCCATGAGTTCGGTAACGAGTCCAATACGCAGCCCATCGACTCCGCCGTCCAGCGACTCAAGCAACGACGGCGACGGACTATCGATGGACGTTGAATCACGATTGTCGTGGCCGGCGATGGCCTCGAGCAATAACGCGGAGTCGGCCACGGTGGTCGAGAACGGTCCGACCTGATCAAGCGAGGACGCGAACGCAATGAGCCCGTAGCGACTCACGAGGCCATAGGTGGGTTTCACGCCAACGACACCGCATAGGGCTGCGGGTTGGCGAATGGAGCCGCCAGTATCGGAACCGAGGGAGATTGGAGCAAAGCCGGCCGCAACTGCAGCAGCCGAACCGCCTGATGAACCTCCGGGCACGCGTCCGATGTCTCGGGGATTGCGAGTCGGGCCGAAGGCGGAGTTCTCCGTGGATGAGCCCATCGCGAATTCATCGAGATTCGTTTTCCCGATCGAAACTGCACCAGCGGCATTCACCCGCTGGACAACCGTTGCGTCGTAAGGAGGTCGCCACCCTTCAAGGATTCGACTCGAACAGGTTGTGGGAATCCCACGTGTGCAGAGATTGTCTTTCAGAGCAAGGGGCACTCCGGCCAGCGGACCAGGGTCACCGCCGGCCGCGACGATTGCATCGACTGCTGCGGCAGCCGCTCTGGCCTCGTCGACCATCACGAGATTGAAGGCGTGGATCTCGCCCTCGCGTTCTTCGATCCGCGACAGATGATCATCAAGAACTTCACGAGCCGAGAGGGAGCCGGACCGGACGGCAGAGGCGATTTCAATTGCGGTGATGGGGAGCGAACTCATCTCAGGGCTCCTCTCCAAGGATGGCGGGAACACGGAAGCGGCGATCCTCCACTGATGGTGCCTGCGAGAGCACTTCCTCGCGATCGACACCTTCAACAATGACATCGGCTCGAAGGACATTGACCAACGGCAGGGGATGTGAGGTCGGGGGCACATCATCAAGATTCAACGACGCAACGTCCTCAGCATGATCAAGCACCGCACCAAGTTGCTCGGTGTAGCGCTCGAGGTCGGCGTCGGTGAGTTGGAGTCGGGCGAGATCAGCGACTTTGGCGACTTCATCGCGAGTGAGACGGACGGGCATGGAGGAGCATCGTAGATGCCGACCGGACCAACCCCTCCCGTGATGGGTAGGGTCACTCCCTCAGGACGATTCCTTGGAGGACACGTGGCGACCGCCCATGCATTCTTGAGCCCCGACTGGATGGCTGCGGCACGATCGCTGCGAGACACAATGCCCCTCCCGGCCACCGCCCCGCCGGTCGCCGTGCGCATGAACCTCGTCGTCACCGACACCCCGTTCGAGGCCGACGTCCTCGGCCATATCGACACCTCCGAGGGCGAGGTCGTCATCGAAGATGGCCACCTCGAGGGCCCCGACCTTACGGTGACCGTTGACTACGCCACCGCAAGAGCGATCTTCATCGATCAGGACGCCGCCGCGGCAATGCAGGCATTCATGGGTGGGCGAATCAAGGTCGACGGAGACCTTTCCAAGATGCTGGCGATGCAGGCGTCTGCCGCAGCGCCGGACGAAAACGCGCAGGCGCTTTCCGATGCATTGCGGGCCATCACCGCCGACTGAGCAGTCGTCGTGACCTCATCGGTCACCTCTCGAGTCAGGCTGCAACAGCTGATTCGTGCATCGCTTCATCGGAATGCTTCGTGCGACGAACAAAGAACGCCGCGACGCAAGCGATAGCGGCGGCAACCGCACCGACGTGGTACGCCGCCCCGTAGGACGAGGTGCCACTGCCACTACTCGAACTAATCGTCTGCACTGTCAGCAGTATCTGCATTCCGGCAACGACGCCGATCTGGCTCACGGTTTGAGAGGCTGCGCCTGCAACACCGAGATCGCGCTTTTCAACGGAATTCGCAATGCTGGCGATCATCGCAGGGGCGCACGCTCCCATTCCGATTCCCGACAGCACGAGAGCGCCTTCGATCCACCACATGCCAGAGGTCGCAGTGAGCATCGCCAATCCCATCATCGACGCGACGAGGACGGCCGAACCGAACATGCCTATGGTGCGCTCGCCGAACTTTATGACGAGATATCCAGCAATCGGACCGCAGATGGAAAAGGCGAGAGGGCGGGCGATCGAAACGAGACCCGTCTTTGTCGTGCTGTAACCCAAGACGTCGTGGAGCAGCAATGGCGTGAGGATGAATCCGCCCATGTAGGTGAAGTTGGCGAAGAACTGATTCAACATCGGGAAGGTGAAATTGCGCCGGCGGAAATAACGCATCGGAAGTAGGGGATGCGCCGTGCGAGATTCTACTCGGGCGAACCACACGAGCATCAGTGGACCGGCGATGAATCCAACGAGGACCAACGGATGCGTCCATCCCATTTCTGGTCCCCGGTTGAGCGCAACCAAAACAAGACCGACGCCGAATGCGAGAAGTGCTGAACCGGCGATATCGAACGGATGTCGGTCGCCAGGAGACGAGCGCGGGAGCACGAGGAATCCGATGAGCACGGCCGCTACGGCGATGGGAGTCTGCAAGATGAAGATCCAACGCCAGCCAAATGCATCGACCAACGGGCCACCGATCACTACGCCGATGACCGGAGCACCAGCACCAACCAACGACCAGTATCCAAGTGCTTGCGCGCGACGTTCCGGCGCAAAACTTCGATTGATCATGGATAAGGCTGCGGGTCCCGCCGCCGCTCCCAACGACGCTCCAATGAATCTCGCTGCAATCAACGTCGGCGCATTCCAAGCGAAGACCGCTGCGACCGAAAATACAGCGACGCCACACAGGCTGATCAGATACACCCGGCGGGCACCATGGCGATCAGAGAGTTTTCCGCCGATTGGACCTAGCACCGCAATGGCCAAGCTCGGTCCGGTCACCGCCCAAGTGAGAATGCTCTTGGTCGAGCCCAGATCTTCGGCAATCTCACCTAACGAGACGGTGAGCACAGTGATAGTGAAACTCGCGGTGAAAACCCCGAGCAGGGATGCGGCCAGGATTATCCACGCCTGACGAGGACTGCGTTGAACTCGGCCAGCGACTTTGCGCTGGAGCATGAGGCTCCACGGCAAGAGGATGACTTCGTCCCCTCCCGGTGCCTCGATCCCGAATTCGAGTTCCTCGGATTCGCTGGGGTCGACACCCCAACCATCGGTGTCAGTCGACACGGATTCGTCCGAGTTCTTCACAGACGGCGATGGTACCGGCGACCGACGGACTCCCCGCCCATCGCACTCTTGCTAGGGCGAGGTCACCAATGAAACGGCTGAGCCCGACTTCACCTGAGTGCCTACGGCAGGCGTTGCGCCGGTCACCGTTCGAGTGGGATTTCCGGTGACACCACTCACCGTTAGCCCCGCGTTTGTGAGAATCGCGCTTGCGTCGGCGACCGATTTACCGACGATCGAGGCCGGAATCGTGACCGGCTTCTTTCCCTTCGAGACCACGACCGCGACTGCACTGCCCTTGTTCACGCTCTGACCCGCGGCTGGAGTGGTTGAGATCACCAGATTTTCGGCCACGGTATCGGAGTACTCGTCAGATCGATTGACTTTGAGCCCAAGCGAATCGAGTTGTGCTGTGGCATCGACAACGGTTTTGCCCGCAAGATCGGGAACGGTCCGCGGTTTCGGACCCGCACTCGCAATCAACCCAATTGCCGATCCCTTGGGCATCTGCGCGGTGACACCAGCGGCGACTGATAACACCGAGCCTTTCGGAACCGTCTCGTCGAACGCATCAGTCACAACTCCGAGTTTGAAGCCTGCGGCCGTTAGAGCAGCCGACGCCTGATCGATTGTCTTGCCGGCGAGGTCGGTCGGAACCGGAACCGGTGGTGGACCCTGCGACACAGTGAGCGTGACGGTCGAACCCTCGGCGAGCGATGTACCTGCCGGAGGGTCCTGCGAGATCACTGTGTCGACTGCGACCGATTCTGAATAGGTTCCGACTTCGGCGACGTTGAAGCCTTTTGATTCAAGTGCAACTCTCGCGTCGGACACCGACAACGTCGTGTAGTCAGAAAGAGTGTGCGTCGGGGTCCTGAGCAGAAAGAACGCGGCGCCGCCACCGATCACAAGAAGTGCGACGAGTACGGCGAGGAGACTGCGCCGCGGAATACGGCGTTTCGCACCGACTCCCGATCGCGCGGTAGTCGCAACCGCTTCACTTTCCGAACGATGGACAACCCGCGTCGCTGGCTGCGATTCAAAAAATGGATCGGACACGACTGTCGGATCGACAAACATCGGTCCACCCGCTGAGGCAGTCGGCGATCCGAGTACCACCTGCTCGGGCATATAGATCGTGGTTGGTTCCCGAGGGTCAAGCTGATCGGGTTGCAGAGCGACAGTTCCGGCCAATCGCAATGGAGCGACTGGCCCGAGGTCTCCGGCCGCCATCAGCATCGTTGCGAATTCGGCGGCATCGGGCCGATCCGCCGGATTCGGTACGCCAGCGGCACTCAACGCAGGTGCGAGCGGTCCGAGTTCGGGGGGAACGGGAACTTGGCGGTCGACTCGCGCCATAAGCGTGCCAAGCGTGGTGTCGGCGGTGAACGGGAGACGGCCTGTCACCGACTCGATAATGACGAGACCGAGTGAATACACATCGCTTCGCCCATCGAGCACCGAGCCCTGCGCCTGCTCGGGCGATGCATAGCGCGCAGTGCCGAGCACAGCGCCGGCGGGTTCTGTCCACGCTGCCTCGGCCAGTGCCCGCGCTAATCCAAAATCAGCGATTCGCACTGTCCCCTCGTCATCGAAGAGAAGATTCGCGGGCTTGATGTCTCGGTGCACGAAACCGCGACGGTGCGCGTAGTCGAGGGCTCTCGCGGTTTCAATGCCCACATGGCGAGCCTGAGCAAGATCGAGGAACGATCCTTGGTCGAGCATGGCCCGCAACGATCCCCCATCAAGAAGTTCAGTAACGAGATAGGGAACCTCCCCTTGCCCCCAATCGTGCACCGCCATGATGTGTGGGTGATTCAGCGCCGCTGCCGAACGCGCTTCGGCCTGAAAGCGCTTGAGGAACGACGCATCACCGGCCAGTGCATCGTGAAGCACTTTGACCGCGACACGTCGCCGAAGAACCACGTCATCAGCGAGGTAGACAGTCGCGGAGGCCCCGGTGCCGATGGGAGCGAGCAGCCGGTAGCGCCCCCCGAGCACCTGACCGATGCGGTCGGCAGCACGGGCATTGGACACGTAGCGAGGCTAGTTCTCGGACCTGCCGATTTCGGTCACCCTCTGAATGGGACGTGACAGAAAAACGTCGCTCCCGAGGACCGCATACGTGCAACAAACGGGCAGACTTTGTTCGTGCAGACATCTGAGCCGACGAATAACTCCGCTGCGTCCAAAGGCAAGGGGTCGAGACAAACTCCCTTGGAAACGCGTCGTTTCAAGCCGCGCTATCTGGCGTACCTGGGCCTCCTCACAATCGCCGCAGTATGCATCGTGCTTGTTGCCCGACTCGGAACCTCTGACACCTCCGAACTCGATGGCGGAAGGATTCAACGACTCATTCCCGTTCCGGGCGCCAAAATTCTTCAACAAGATCTGATCGGGATCGATTTGGCCCCTGGATACGAGGCGGCACTGTCTCTGAACGGCGTCCCGCTTCCCCTTGATCAGACCTACGTGGTGCCGCAGACCAATCAGACCACCTTTAAGGCGGGCCCGGGCAAGGCATTTGAGGTTCTTCCGGCCGGACAAAACTGCATCATCGCCTCGTATTGGCAATCGGCATTCGGACCAGCAGTGTCGTCGAGTCGCACGTGGTGCTTCACCGTCGTCTAGTTCCTGAGCGGGCGTCGGGAACTTCCTCTCACCGTCTCTTCGACATCACCCAACGACGCACTCGTCGCAGAAGGCCGAGAACCAAACCGGGTTCGTCAACCTTCGGCCAGAAGGCGGTCGAGTTCGGCGAACGCTCCGGTGTGGTCGTCTTCGACGAGAATCGCGTGCATTCCGACAGCGCGTGCTGCGGTGATGTTGCCCGGTGCGTCGTCGAGAAACACTGCATGCTCTGCGGCGACGCCCAATTGTTCAAGAGCCATTTCGTAAATCCGCAGATCGGGTTTACGAATGCCTACTGCGGAGGAATCGATGATGACTTCGAAAAGATCCTCGACCGGGATCATTGCCCGCCAGCCATCGGAGAATTCCTTGATGTTGTTCGTGATGAGCGCAGTGCGATAGCCGCTGGCGCGCAGCGCAAGCCCCTTCTCGACAACATCGGAGCGCGCGCCTGATTCGCCACCGAGGGCGCCGAACATTTCTTTCAACTCAATGTCGAGACCCATCTCTGCACCGACGAGTTGGATCTGCACCGCTGCAGCTTCGAGAGCGATCTCGCCGCGCTCGAGTTGGTGCCACGGGTGATCGGTGTCCTGATCGTAGGGACCGAACACCGCACGGAGACCCAGTTCTGGGTCGAGACCGCGCTCGGTATGCCACGCGTGAAGCCCACTGAATGGCGAACTCGTGAACACGCCACCGAAATCAAACACGACTGCTTCGATTGTCACGAATCCCCCTGAGAATCTTCCTAGGAGGGCAAGGTACCGGTTTCGAGGAGTTTGAGAAAACCGGCCTCATCGAGAATGGGGATACCGAGTTCCTCCGCCTTGGTGACTTTCGATGCACCGGGCCCGGCGCCAACTACGACAGCTGTCGTCTTCTTCGACACACTGCTCGGAGATTTCCCTCCATGGCCTTTGATGGCCGCCTCTACCTCATCGCGGGTGAAACCATCAAGCGTTCCGGTGACCACCACGGTCAGGCCCACAAGCGTCTGAGGCAGGTTGGATGCTTCGGGACCCTCCATGTTCACGCCGGCGATGCGGAGTTTCCCGATGATGTCTCGGTTGATCGGGTCTGCGAACCACTGATGGACTGACTGGGCGATGATGGCCCCGACGCCCTCAACACCTGCAAGTTCTTCCTCTGTCGCTACTTCGATCCGGTCGAGATGTCCAAAGTGATCGGCCAGAGCAACCGCACCCGCTCCACCGAGATGGCGAATATTTAGACCAACGAGAAGATTCGCCAACGGCTTGGTTTTCGAGCCTTCGATTGCGTCGAGAAGTTTTTGAACCGAAACATCGGCGAACTTGTCGAGTCCCATCAACGTTTCGGGATCGAGCGAGTAGATGTCGGCAACATCGGCGAGTAGCCCGAGTTCACAGAACAGTTGCACGCGTTGTTCGCCGAGTCCCTCAATGTCCATCGCGCCTCTTGACGCGAAGTGCTCGATCGCTCCTGCGACTCGCGCCGGACAGGCCAAGTTCAGACACCGATGGTCGGCACCGTCATCAGGACGGACGAGTCGATGTCCGCATACCGGACAGTTCGTGGGGAACTTCCACTTCCGCAGACCCTTGGGTCGCTCACGCAGAACCGGACCAACGACTTCGGGGATGACATCGCCAGCTTTGCGGACGATCACCACATCGCCGGGCCGCACATCTTTCGCAGCCACTTGATCCTGGTTATGAAGCGTGGCGAACTCGACGGTGGAACCACCGACGAAAACCGGCTCAAGTTGAGCAAATGGGGTAGCGCGACCGGTCCGTCCGATGGACACCTGAATATCGATCAGGCGTGTCGTTCGCTCCTCTGGTGGGAACTTGTAGGCGATCGCCCAGCGAGGTGCTCGGGTGGTGAAACCAAGTTCGCGCTGCAACGCCAAATCATCGACCTTAAGAACAACGCCGTCGATTTCGTAATCAAGATCATGCCGATGCTTTTGCCACTTCTCGCAATGAGCCTCGACGTCGTCGATTCCGTGCAGGATCGTGACTTCGGGATTGACCGGGAACCCCATTGCCTTGAGGAACTCGAAAATCTGGTGATGATCGGTCAGTTCGGGACCGCCGAGTACCTCACCGAGTTGATAACTCCAGAAGGCGAGATTGCGCGTCGCAGTGACCGCAGCATCCTTCTGACGCAACGAACCCGCGGCTGTGTTTCTCGGATTGACATAGGTGCGTTCGCCGGCTGTGGCCTGCGCCGCGTTCAATTGCTCGAATGCAGAGATCGGCATGTACACCTCACCGCGTACTTCGAGGACAGATGGACAGCCTTTTGGAAGCCGATGAGGAATCCCTTGAATAGTTCGCACATTGGCGGTGACGTCTTCACCAACCCGACCATCGCCTCGGGTCGCGGCCTGAACAAGAAGCCCATCCTCGTAACGAATCGAGACAGCAAGGCCATCGATCTTCAGTTCTGCGACCAAACCAAAAGACGACTCTGGAGCGCCGAGTTCATTGATCCGTCGCTCAAGACGCCTACCCCACGCCGTGACCTCATCGGGAGTGAAGGCATTGTCGAGGCTCATCATCGGTGCGCGATGTTCGACCGAAGAGAACGTAACGGTCGCTAAACCGCCGACGATGCGAGTCGGAGAATCAGGCGTAATCAGATCGGGATGTTCCTCTTCCAGCGCAAGGAGTTCACGAAGCAGAGCGTCGAACTCGGAATCGGGAATTTCCGGAGCATCGTCTTCGTAATACAACTGGCTGTGACGACGGATGTCGTTACGCAGTTCGTCGATACGACCTGCGGGATCAAGGGCTCCGTCAGACGAACTGGGCACGGCCGAACACTAGCGAGGGCCGCGGCTCGATCCTCTCGATCAGGCCCCAACAGAAATACGAGCTCCGGCCGCCTGACCCTGAAGACGTTCGGCCAGCCGAGTGGTGTGCTCCATCACCTGTTCGGCCTGTGTGACCCCGTGCTGGGCAAGACCACAGACGGGAGTGATGATCGCGTTCGTTCGGAGCAACAAAGGATCGCAACCCTCGTTGGCTAAGTCACACCAGACGCTCGACAATCGTCGCCAAAGACGATCGACACTCGTTCCGATCGGTCCATCAGTCGGCACTGCTCCCCATGCGATCCAACCACCTCGATCAAGAAAGTCACCGACCAAACCCGAATGTCGAACAATCCGATCATCGACGGGCACCGAGAGAATCTTCGGACCCGTACTCAGCAGCAATCGGTAGTCGACAGCCGTGCAGCAGTGGAGGCCCGTGATCGCTTTGGACTCGACCACCGCCATAGCGGAGGACACCAGATCAATTCCGTCGTTCGCTCCGATTGGGAA
>JBAXGZ010000053.1:0-15875 GCA_037139155.1 Actinomycetes bacterium
AACGCGATCGGAACCGTACGTCAACGCGGCCTGATGGTGGGGGTTGAACTCGCGCCCCCCGTCGATGATCTGCGCTGGGGGCGGCGGGTCTGTGCTGCCGCAGTCGACCGGGGAGTGTTGCTGCGCCCACTCGGTGATGTCGTCGTGATCATGCCGATTCTCACCACGACCGCTGATGAGATCGACCGGATCGTCGAAACATTGGCCGAATCACTCCTCGAGGTATGCGGTCAGTGAATGGGGGCGGTGACACGTCCTGGAGCGACTGGTTCGACTCGCAAACCGCGTCGATCCATGCCAGTGGCCAATGGCGGGCCCCTCGATCATTCGATGCCCACGGTCCCGTCGGTGAAATTGATGGACGTCATGTCGTCTCGTTCGCGTCGAACGATTACCTCGGCCTGACCTCGCATCCACGTGTCAGACAGGCCGCGATAGAAGCTGCGGAACGATGGGGAACTGGATCAGGGGCATCACGACTTGTCGTTGGGTCGCGCCCGATCCATCACGACCTTGAGACATCCATCGCGCACTGGAGAAAAGCCGAGGCCGCAATCCTCTTCCCCACCGGATTCGCCGCCAATCTCGGACTTCTTGCGACGATTGGCGGACCCGGTGTCGTGATTCATTCGGACGAACTCAACCATGCCTCGATCATCGATGGTTGCCGACTCGCCCGAGCCAACGGTGCTCGCGTCATGATCTACCCGCATCTCGATCGCTCCGCTCTTGCTGCGAACCTGGCCCACAACGACGGTGTCCGCCAAGTCGTCGTCAGTGACACCGTGTTCTCGATGGACGGCGATGTCGCGCCGGTGGGGGAATTGGCCGCGATATGTGCTCGTCACCACGCCCTTCTCATCGTCGACGAAGCCCATGCCGTGCTCGAACCCGTTCCCGCCGCCGAGATGAATGGCGCCATCGTCGTGCAGGTCGGGACGCTTTCGAAGACGCTCGGCGCTCTCGGTGGATTCGTCGCCGGTCCGCGATCTCTTATCGATCTTCTCGTGAACCGCGCCCGCACCTACATCTTCACCACCGCGCCGAGTCCCGCCGATGCGGGAGCGGCTCTCGCAGCAATCGCGCTTTTGCAGTCCCCTGAAGGTGCCGCCATGACCGACAGACTGAAGGGACTGGTTGCGCGAGTTCGCCCCGGCCACCGCTCCCCCATCATTCCCATCGTTCTGGGCGACGAAGCAACTGCGCTCGACGCAGCGCGCAAGTTCCTTGACCGCGGACTTCTCGTTCCTGCGATTCGCCCACCCACGGTTCCCGCAGGTTCCAGCCGGCTCCGAATCGCACTCTCCGCGGCCCATACTGATGAGCAGATCGACATGCTGATCGATGCCCTTCGCTCGATGGAAATGGACGGTGAACAATGACCTTTGACGGACTTCGACCTCAACGGCTCATCGTTGTCGTGGGCACCCGGACCGAGATCGGGAAGACCTGGGTATCGGCACGTCTTCTGCGCGACCTGCGAGCCAACGGCATTCACGTCGCCGCCCGCAAACCGGCACAATCTTTCGATTCCGACGATGCGTTGACCGATGCTCATCATCTCGCCGACGCTTCGGGGGAAACTCCGACCGAAGTGTGTCCTCGGCATCGGTGGTACCCCATCCCCATGGCCCCGCCGATGGCCGCGGATGCCCTCGCTCGACCCGCATTCACGGTTGAAGATCTCGTCTCCGAAATTCAATGGCCACTTCCGGCACCCGATGTCGCATTCGTCGAATCAGCCGGAGGTGTTCGTTCGCCCATCGCGAGAAACGGCGATGCCATCTCGCTCATCGAACTCCTTCAGCCCGACATTGTTCTCCTCGTCGCCGATGCCGGACTCGGAACCATTAACGACATCACGCTCAGTCTCGAAGCGATCAACAGCGGTGCACACGTTGCAACTCCCATCGTCGTACTGAATCGATTCGATCCTTCCGACGATCTGCATCGTCGAAATCGTGAGTGGCTCACTCAGCATCTTGATGTTGAGGTACTTTCAAGTGTTCCGTCGGTTCTTGCCAAGATCACACCCTAAAGACCCTTGTTTGGGTAAGTAATTTCGCCTCGATCCGGTGCCCGATACGAAGTCTTGGGCCCTTGACCGGTACGGTCACCTTTTCTTGTTAGCAACGTCGATTCGGCATGAAGTGGGGGGATCATGATCAAAGCGAATGAACGCCCATCGGACCACTCCGATTCCCTCACCATCGCTCAAGCTGCAGAGATTCTCGGCGTTCATTACATGACGGTCTACAAGTACGTACGCACCGGACGCCTCCAAGCGACAAAGGTCGGTGGCGGATGGCTCGTGGAACGCGCCGATCTCGACACCTTCGCTCATCGGCCCGCTGCTGAAGAGGGCCACCAAGATGTCGACTGGAGTTCGCGCCTAGGCGATCGATTAGTCGTTGGTGACGAAGCGGGTTCGTGGACCGTGATCGAATCAGCAATGGCGTCGGGACTCGAACCGAAGGCCGTCTACCTTGATGTCCTCTCACCAGCACTCGCAGAAATCGGTGCGGGATGGGCACGCGGCGAACTCACGATCTCGCAGGAACACCGGGCCACTACCGTGACCAATCGACTAATCGGCCGATTAGGTCCGCGCTTTACCCGACCGGGCCAAACCCGCGGAAGCATCGTCATTGGCGCTGTCGCTGGTGATCAGCACGCCGTCCCGATTGCCATGGCCGCAGATTTGCTGCGCGGCAGAGGTTTCAGCGTCATCGATCTGGGCGCCGACGCTCCTGCAGATTCTTTTGTTGATGCCGCATCTACCGCCGATCGCCTTATCGCCGTCGGAATTAGTTCGACGGCAGCCGAGATGGACGACAGCGTGATCGCCACTGCGAATGCGGTGAAGGAACAGATCGGTTGCCCCATCGTGATCGGCGGTCACGGCATCGGTGAACGGGCGCGCGCCGCGCACGCCGAGGCCATTACTCGCTCTGCCGACGAGATGCTTGACGCCTTCGATCGACTCGCGGGCTAATCAGCGATTCAGACCTACCCCGGCGCTGGTGTCACCGCGGGCCGCCCGGCCAGCACCTCGATGATGTTTCGACTGCACAACCTGACCATGTCCCCGCGGGCGAGGGTGGACGCCGAGCCGAGGTGCGGTGCCAGAAGAACGTTGTCGAGCTCCATCAACCCCGACGTGATCATTGGTTCGAACTCATAGACATCAAGGCCAGCAGCCGCGATTTGCCGTTCGCGAAGCGCATGAACGAGTTCCGCTTCGTCGATCAGTGCTCCCCTCGCGGTATTGACCAGCACCGCGGTCTCCTTCATGGCAGTGAACGCGCGGGCGTCGAACAGATGGCGACTCTGTTCATTCAGGGGCGCATGCAGCGAAATGAAATCAGAACGTTCGAGAAGTTCGTCGAACGAAACGAATGTTGCACCTAGCTCCTGTTCCACCTCAGGAGCGACCCGATTGCGGTTGAAGTAGATGACATCCATATCGAACCCGCGGGCCCGCCGAGCTACTGCCCGACCAATAGACCCCATGCCCACAATTCCTAGAACCCGATCACGCAGCGGCTCTCCCAAGAGTTGTAGAGGCCCCCACCCTGTCCATTCTCCTGCTCGCACCATTCGTTCGCCGGCGCCGAGATTGCGAGCTGCTCCCAGGAGAAGCGCCCATGCCAGATCGGCGGTGGCATCGGTGAGAACACCGGGTGTCGTCGTGACTTCGATTCCTCGCTCGCGGGCAGCGGCGACATTGATGTTGTCGAAACCCACTGCATAGTTGGCGACGATTCGCAGAGTACGCGCGGCGTCGAGAACATCAACATCGATGCGATCACTCAACATGCACAACAACGCGTCGGCGTCTCGCACTCCAGCCAGCAGCTCCTCGCGCTGGAAAGGACGGTCGTCAGGATTCGAGCGAACATCGAATCCAGCGTCGAGGAGCAACTGAATTCCCGGCTCGGGAAGCGGGCGGGTGACAAAGATGACCGGAGGCATGTCACACCGTGACACATTTCTGTCACTCGGTGGCGATACTCATCTCGGTCGGGATGAACTCAACCGGCGCTTCAAACGCTGCCCGCCGGGCCACACGACGAAGTGCGCCGAGGACCGGACGACCAGCAACCACCATGAACAGCGCAGTGAAAACTGCTCGCGGTATATCGAAACCAAACGATGTCGTGACATGGAAGCCCCAGAAGCGCCTGAGATTCTCGACAAGCGAGTCGCCGGCCACATAGGAAACGGTGGTGTCGCCCGACGTAACGAAGGGCCAGAACCACAGGTTCATCGCGAGCCCGTACGCCAGTGCTGAAACTGCTCCAAAGGCAGCGAGCATTGCGATTTCAAGGCGACCACGAAGCGGCGGCAAGCACCCTGCAAAGAATCCGATCCATGCCGCGCCAAACATTTGGAACGGTAACCATGGCCCGACACCCCCGGTGATGAGCGCACTCACGAAAAGTGTGATCGCACCGAGAACGAAACCAAATCCTCGCCCAAACACCCGACCTGCGGGGATGAGCAGGAAGAACACCGGCTCAAAACCGGCCACCCCGCCGCTGGGCAGGCGCAAGATCGCTCCACAAGCAGCGAGTACTCCAAGCAGCGCAACCGCCTTTGCATCGAGCGAACCGTCGGCCAACTCCGCAAGGATGACACCGATCAGCAAAGGAATGAGCACCACAAAGATCCACGGTGCATCAGAGCTGTGCGAGGCGTCGAGCGAGGAATCCGCCGATGCAAAAAGCGGCCAGGCAAACGCAACAACTCCCAGGGCGAATGCCGCGGCAAGCAAAATCCATGCCGTTCGACCAAGGCGAACGACGTCGACTCGGCGAGGCGAACCGAGAGCCATCACAACGGACCGTTCCCCGTCGCTGCCAACGCGAGTTCGACCTCTTCGACCGTCATCAATGAAAGTGGGGCGAGGACCTTGGCAATCTGTGGAGCAAAGACCGGCGAATGCACAACGACATCCCGGGCTGGGCCATCGGCCACAACCTCGCCTTCAGCAAGAACGATGCAACGGTCTGCCACCGCGGCAACTACCTCAACATCGTGGGTGGCGATCACCACAGAGTGACCGGACAGGGCCAAGCGAGCGAGCACTTCAACCAGACGCTTTTTAGCGCCGTAATCAAGTCCTCGAGTGGGCTCGTCAAGAAGTACGAGCGGAGGTTCGGAGGCCAGAACGATTGAGAGCGCAAGGCCCAAACGTTGACCTTCGGAGAGATCACGCGGATGCGTTGCAGCATTGATTCCTGGAACGATGCGATCGAGAACGGTTCGGGTCGTTCCTGCGAGCAGACCAGCGTCGCGATCAGACGCGCTGCATTCGGCGGCGACCGAGTCGTGATAGAGCAGCACGCCGCTGTCCTGCGGAACGAGACCCGCCACACGGACGACTTCGCGGGCAGAAAGACGATGTGGTTCCGAACCCATCACCCGCACCGTTCCCGTAACCGGCTCACGAAGGCCAACCAAGTGATTGAGCAAGGTCGACTTGCCCGCGCCATTGCGCCCCATGATGGCGACAACCTCACCCGTGCGGAACGTCAGGTCGACACCGTGGAGCGCGGTAATCGGGCCATACAAGGCCCGAAGGCCCTCGGTTACTGCGACGGTGTCACCACGGATCGGTTCGGGCCGACCGAACTCGACTGTGGTGATGCTCGAGAGTTGCTCACGGAGTGGACCAGCAAGCCGACGCGCGTCACGAACCGAAAGCGGAAGGGGCGACCAACCAGCGACTCGACCGAGTTCAACCACGGGAGGTGCCACTGAGGACTGACTGAAGATCTCCGCTGGAGTGCCGACAAGAATCGGACGACCATCACCGGGCACCATCACGATGCGGTCGGCGTATTGGACGACTCGCTCAAGGCGATGTTCGGCGATCAATACCGTGATACCGAGGTCGTGCACCAGACGAGTAAGCGCCGCAAGTACTTCCTCTGCAGCAGCAGGATCGAGTGCCGATGTCGGCTCGTCGAGAACAAGGATGCGTGGACCTGCAGTGAGTACTGCTCCGATTGCCACCCGTTGCTGCTGACCACCCGAAAGTGATGCGAGAGGTCGGTGCCGCAGTTCATGTAATCCGAGCAAATCAAGAATGTCTTCGACGCGCCGTCGCATCACATCAGGAGCGATGCCGAGATTCTCCATTGCGTAGGCCAACTCGTCTTCGACGTAATCAGTCACGAAACCTGCCGATGGATCCTGACCGACGACGCCGACAACTTCGGCGAGATCCCGAGGAGGTAGTTCCGCGGTGCTGCGACCGTCAATGACGACCGAGCCGGCCAGCACGCCACCAGAAAACCTTGGGACAAGCCCATTAACAGCGCGCAGCAACGTCGATTTTCCTGAACCAGTCACACCCACAACCAGGCAGAGTTCACCCTCGGGAATTTCGAACGACACGTCCACCAACGTGGGTGACTCGGCGTCGGGGTAGGTGATCGTCACATGCTCGAATCTGATCATGCAGCGACCGCCACAGGCGTTGTGCTCGCGACCAACCTCGGAGGCGCAGGTGCCAGAAACGAGGGAAGTGCTGCGATCAGGAGACCAACAACCGCAACCACTGGCGCCGCAGGCACTTCCAGAGGATTGGTCGATGGCTGCAACGCATCACCGGCCTGACTGACGAGAACGAACGAGAAGTACGCGACGACACCGCAGAGCGCGACGAGCCATTCCGGCATGGCCCAAGGATCGGGTCGGTAACGAGTCCGATTCGATGAACGTCCCCCGGCGATCAACGCGCCGACAAGAGCGACGACGCCCAGTGCCAGAGCGGGAAGACGGAAAATCCCCGGGGCACCAGGATCGAGCAACCCGTAGGAACCAACTGCGACCGCCACGAGGCCGAGTAGAACAAGACCCATCGAACGTCGACGTGCCGATGCTGATTCCGATCCGCGCCGGCCGTATCCGCGACTGTCCATCGAGGCCGCGAGCGACACCGCTCGATCGAGGGCACCCTCGAGAACAGGCAGCGCTGATCCGGTCCATGCCCGAATGCCGCGATCGGAACGTCCTCGAAGTCGTCGAGCTTCTCGAACCTGACGCGAGGCGACGATCGCTTGTGGCGCGAAAGTGAACGCGATCGTGACCGCAACGCCGGCTTCATAGAACGCCGAAGGAAGTGCTCGAAGCATTCGGTAGGGACTACACAGCGATGTCGCCGCGCCGAAACATGCCAGCACCGCAGCCAAGCGGAGTCCTTGGTAGAGCGCAGCCATGAGCGATTCAACCGTGACCGGACCACCGAGGCTCACCCCGGCCGCCCATCCCGGAAGGGTGACCTCGGGAATAGTGAACAACGTCGTTCCCGACACTCGCACACCGAAAAGCACTTGGAAGATGACTCGGATGACGATCACGATCGCACCCAGTCGAAGAAAACTCGCAAACGAACGCGACCAAGGGACATCGGCCCGCCGAGCGACGACGACCCAACCGGCTACCGCAATGATGAGACTGAGAAGAACTGGATTGGTTGTGCGCAATGCACATGCCGCCAGCGCGACCGCCCATATCCACCATGCGCCAGGATGAAGCAAGCGCGGCGTCGTCATCGAGACCTTCGTGTCTGCATCCATGCCCCACCGGCCATGACGCTGATGAGGACAGTAACGACGACGATGCCAATCCAACGTCCGGCGGTCGAGTGAGTTGACGAAGCTGAGGCGAGAGCAACTGCTTCGACAACAACCGGTTCCGCTCTTGGGGCCGACGCGTTCGCAACCGAGGTCTCGACCGTCAACGAACCCGATTCAATCGCTGCGATTTCCTCAGCGGAACTGTTCGGTACAGCCGACGGTTCAGACGGAAGGACACGCGAGCCCCCTCCGGTCATCGGCGACGAGGATTGTGACTCAGGCGGGACTGCCACTGCGGGTACAAGCACCGGGAACAGTGAACGCAACGGAGAGATTCGAGGCGGAGGATCCTGTCCGTTCCCTGCCCCTTGCACGTAGCGCCAGCCTTCGATGTCGCCATCGGAGAGACGTTTGAGAAAGGGATTGGAATTCCCATACGACCACGAGCCAGAGCTGCCGGCGAAATAGGCCCAGTAACCAAAACCCCCAGCGTTCCGATCACCACAACCAGTTGCCGGCTGACCATCGATCGCGCATAACAATCCGCTTGATCCATAGCGGGGCGATCCGGTTCCGAGTTCCGCGCTGCGCCGGGCCAACAATTGCGAACCCGTGGTTCCTGCAGGAACGACAAGGCAGGTTGCCGAGGATCCACTGCCGAGATCGGCTCCGTCGACGACGATGACGACACGGATCTCGCCGTCAGAGAGTGGTCCGGCACAGGACGATGCCTCGGCCCGATGGCTCGACCCGAACGTGACAGCAACAACAATCGCAACAAGAAGCGATGCCATCAACAGCCATCGAAACGCGTTCGATGCACGCTGGGAATCTGATGCTTCGAGTGGATGCGGGGTGATCACGATGTGGGGTGACTCGGTTCGAGGTTGTTCGCCGGAATGGGTGCGAGACCCGACCGGACCACGGACCAAGGCCGCCGACCGAACCGAGCCCCACCTCCCGTAATCCGACGACGGTTCTGTGATGGAGCATTTCCCCCCGAAGCAGGCAGTCCGGCTCGTGGCCGCCCGAAGAATCTCCCCAGTGGCCACCTACGGTTGCGGGTCAGCGCCGGAATCAGACCGGCTTCCCCTGCTGCGGTGGGTCAAGTTGTCTCCACACCCCACCACACAAGGTGGTCGCCGTCAATCACCTTCAACCCACAGCCTCGAACAGTGGTTTTCCGGCGACCCCGCGTATCCTCCACCTATGGCATCTGAACCGACGTTGTCCCCCGGCCTGACTGCCGTTGCCGAGGCTCTCGGTTCCGCTCTTGGAGGTCTCCGTCTGCGAATCGGGCGTGAGGTGCGAACACTGATCGCCGGCGAGAACCCCCAGGTGCGTGATCTCACCCAACCGATCGAGGGCGACCCCGGACTCTTTGGTCCGGACAGTGTCACGTGGCGAGTTCATTCCGATGGAGCAATGCTCATCGGCGGAGTTCGTGCGCTCCTGTTCCAAACCTTGCATCCGTTGGCCATGGCCGGTGTTGCTGAACACTCCGATTACAAGCGACACCCTCTTGATCGTCTTGCCAACACGAGCAACTTCGTCGCCACCACAACATTCGGCACAGTCGAACAGGCCGAGGCGTCCTTCGCCCTTGTGAGGCGAGTCCACGAACGCGTCGTTGGTACGGCCCCCGACGGTCGCGCCTATTCCGCCAACGATCCCCATCTGCTGTCGTGGGTCCACCATGCCGAAGTCGACTCGTTCCTTCGTTCGTACCAACGCTACGGAGCTGCGCCGCTCTCGGCCGCCGATGCCGACCGCTATGTCGACGAGATGGCGGTCATCAATGATCGATTGGGTGGCGACGAGTCCGCCCATTCGGTGGCCGAACTGAATGACTGGTTGCAGTCCATCCGACCCGAACTCGAAGCTGGTCAGCAAGCACGAGATGCTGCGAGATGGCTCATGCTTGCGCCGCTTCCTCTTACGGCCCGGCCCGCCTTCGGCATCATCGCCCCCGCCGCGGTAGGTCTCCTTCCGACATGGATGCGCGAGGAACTCAAACTCCCAAACGTGCAGGCGCTGGACCCACTGGTGGTCCAGCCCGCCGCCAGAGCCCTCATCCGGACGCTCACCTGGGCCATCGAGGGTGCGATCGAGGCCGACGCCGCCTAAGCAGCAGAGCCTTTCGCGAGGGACCGGGTCAGATTCCGTAGCCGCCGTCGATGTCAAGCATCTGACCGGTAATGAAATCGGCACGATCGGACGCGAGGAAGCACACCGCCTCAGCGATATCGATGGCATCTCCGAATTTCCGGAGCGGGATATTGCGCATCGTGACCTCGAGAGCAGCGTCGTCAAGATCACCCGACGCCATGAGGCGGGCGGCCATGCCATCGGTGAGCATTCCTGGGCCAACACAATTCGCTCGGACACCGAAGCGCCCTTCCTCGGCGGCAAGGGCCCGCACCACGGCTTCGACTGCACCCTTGGTCCCTGAAGAGAGTCCATCGCGCACCGGGTATCGACGGGTCGCCGCAGTTGTCACAGCAACAATGCTTCCGCCGACTTTGCGGAGGTGTTCGAGCGCGGGTTGCGCAACATTGAAGAACGCGACGGCCTCACCTTCGATCTGTGCGCGATATGCGGAAGGCTCGACGCGGCTGAGATGCATCTGCGTGACGTGCGGTCCTGCTGCATGGACGAGGGTGTGAAGTCCGCCAAAATCGGATACTGCCACCGCAATCACCGATGCGGCGATTGCCTCATCAACCAGATCGGCCGGCATTGCCACGACGCGGACATCAAGAGAAGACAACTCGTCAAGAAGTGCGTCGGCGGCGTCTCGGTTCGCCCGATAGGTGAAGAGCACATCACTTCCACGCTGAGCGAGCATCCGAACGATGGCGGCTCCGATCCCACCGCTTCCGCCGGTGACGACAGCAGCGCCGGTGCGTCCTTCGAAATCCTCCACCTGAACTCCCTCAGTCGAGACGTGCGAAACCACGGTACTTGGCGACGCACGGCTGACCGACCACGTCGAACCACTCACTTCGCATGAGATCCCAGCTAGCAACTGAAGTTGCTGCGCGGCCCAAAGAATCAGCCCGGCCGTAGTATCGCTGGCGTGACAACAACCCCATCGACCACCGAAAGCGCGATCGAATCCGCGTTCGAGGTCGATGACGATCCGCAGCCCCCGGTCGATCGACGACTGGCAATTGTCATAGGGGGACTCATCCTCGTCATTCTCGGATGGCTTCTCCTGCGATTGCTGACCTCTGATTGGCTGCCCATCGGCGACTTCAGGACACTTCAATTGAGAGTCGCCGACGTCGGCGGATCAGAGACACCCATCGTTGGGGTGTATTCGCGCTATCAGTGGAACCACCCCGGCCCGCTGCTCTTCTACATCCTCGCGATTCCCTACCGACTCACAGGCGAGTCGAACATCGGTCTGCTCCTCGGTGCTGTCTTGATCAATCTCGTGACGATTGCATCAACACTCTGGATTGCGTTGCGAACCGGCCGACGCACCTTGGTCATCGTCGGATTTTTCATTGCCCTTCTCTGTCTCGGTATGAACCCTGCGGGGCTGGCCGATCCATGGAATCCGACGTTCGTCATCCTGTCGGTGTTCGCTGCGTCAGTGGCGTGTTGGCGGACGATCTTCGGCGACTGCGTTGCCGCTGTTGTTCTTGTCCTCGTCGGATCGTTCTCTGTTCAATGCCATGTCGGTAGTGCGCTCCCAATCGCCCTACTCGTCGGAGTCGGAGGAGTCGCGCTCATCGTTCGGTCGATCCGAGGAATCGATGTGCGCCACGATCGTCGAACCACGCTCATCGCCTTTCTTTTGGCGATCATCTGCTGGATCCCGCCCCTCATCGAGCAATTGACTCACTCACCGGGCAATTTGCGACTGATCTTCAATTTCCTTCGCAATCCGCCCTTGGCCCCGGCAGGATTTTCCACCGGGCTCCGCATCACGTTGCGATTCCTTTCAATTCCGGGAAATTGGGTGCGTGGTGAGGAACCGACATTTATCAACGCATCAATCAACACGTCGGGATGGGCAATCCCGTGGGCGTTGATTGCGCTCGTCCTCGCCACTTGGTGGGCGTGGCGCAAGCGTTGGCACAGCGAACTCATTCTTTGTCTCCTCGCCGGAGCGCTCGTCATCGTCGGCATGATCGCTGCATCGAGAATCGTCGGCACCCCGCTTCCGTATCTCCTCCGGTGGATGTGGGCCATCGCCGCGTTCACCTGGCTCGCTGCCGCCGCAGTCGCTCTTCGTCAGATCGCCACGAGTTCGTTTGGAAGGCGACAGGCATCGAATCTCGTCCTCGTTGCGACGATCATTGTCCTCATCACGATGATCGGTCGAGGAGTGAATCTCGCCCCAATTCGACTCGCAGACAGTTGGACACGAGCAATCACTGCCATCACTCCCCCGGTGCTCGAGGCGATCAAGGATGTCCCGGGTCCGATCTACATCAGCGATGGTTACGGTCTGGACGGTTCGTCAGGCCTCGATGTCCTCGCCCGCGCCGAACTAGTGGGACTTGATGTGCGACGCAGCCCCAGTTGGGCCTACATCCTCGGCGCCCAACGAACGATCAACCGGTCCGAAGCGGCAACGGAACTGCTCTTCCTCACCGGATCGGCTCGTATCCAGACCGAGGCTGACCCGTATTACCGCGAGATCTTCACTTTCGACCCACAAACTCCCGAGGAACGATCTGAGTTCGATCAACTCGTCGCGAAATACACGGGTGTCCTAGACCTCCCCGCGGGGACATCTCGCGCCGACGAAACACGTGCTCGTGAAGCAATCCTTCAACCGTGGGTCGAGACTGAACTCTCAAGCGCATCACCCAGCGAGGATTTCCGTCGCTACCTAAAACTCCTCCTTACCGGTGAAGTTGTCTCGGTGTTCATCTCCAATGGACCGCCCCGTTAGCCCGGTACCGACTCGGGAACTCCGAAGCGCTCGACACCTCCGCAGGTAGCATCACGATGCCGTGACCGCCGCTTCCACCACCGATCCGCCCTCCGCTCGTACCGCTCGCCTTCGACCGCGGGCTCGGCTCGCTGTCGCTGCGGGGCGCTCCGTTGCGTGGGCTTCACGACTCGTCCGCTTCGGGACAGGATCGGTTATCGGCGGTCGTGTCGCGCTGGCAATCGATTCGAACCTGCTCTCCGAACTCACCGCAGACCGAGATGTCGTGATCGTCAGTGCCACGAACGGGAAGACCACCACGACGAAGCTTCTTGCGAGCGCGCTCAGCGCTGATCGCCCAGTTGTTTCGAACTGGCTTGGAGCGAACATGACTCCAGGGATCGTCGCCGCTCTCGCTGCGACCCCTGCTACCGACACCGCGGTACTGGAGGTCGATGAACGCTGGGTCGCTCCGGTCCTCCGAGCCACCGAAGCCGGAACTGTGCTGCTTCTCAATCTCAGTCGCGATCAACTTGATCGCACCCAAGAGGTTCGGAAATTGGCCGAGCAGTGGCGCGAAGCCCTCAGCGCCACTCCGCCGCGAACCGTTCTTGCCAATGCCGATGACCCTCTCGTGACCTGGGCCGCGCTTGCTGCCCCGTCTGTCGTGTGGGTCGCCACTGGTCAGGACTGGACCGCAGATGCCGCCGGTTGCCCCTCGTGTTCAGGCCGGATCGACTTCACCGACTCGGACTGGGCGTGCATGAATTGCGATCTACGCCGTCAATCGATCGATGTTTCGGTAGATGCCAGTGCAATCTCGATCGATGGCTACTCCTTTGCCAACAGCCTCGCTCTGCCCGGCCGGGTGAACCGCGTCAATGCCGCGTTCGCGCTTGCAGCAGCATCATCAATGGGTGCTGATCTCGAACGAGCATTCGATGCCCTTGACGATGTTCAAGAAGTTGCTGGTCGCTATCGAGTGACCGAACTGGATAGCACAAAGATTCGGCTGCTTTTAGCCAAAAATCCGGCAGGTTGGCACGAGGCGTTAGAACTCCTCCAGGGACCATCGACGCCTCTTGTCGTCGCCATCAACGCCCGCATCGCCGACGGGCACGACCCTTCCTGGCTGTGGGACGTCGACTACGAACGAGTTGGTAAACGACTGGTCGTTGCCATTGGCGAACGTCGCCATGATCTCGCCGTCCGCTTTCGCTACGGCAACATCGATCACGTCATCGCTCCAGATCTCGAACACGCTCTTGCGATTGTTCGAAGTTCCCCCACCTACGACCCGACGAGTCCAGTCGACATCGCGTCGAATTACACCGCATTCCAGGATCACCTCGAGCGCGTTGGCGGTGTCCTGTGACGATGAACCCTCCTCGCCATGGCGACTCCGCCGTGAGGATCATTTCGCTCTACCCGGATCTGCTTGGAACCTACGGAGACGGTGGAAATGCACTTGTGCTCACCCGTCGTCTCGAGTGGCGCGGCATTGCGGTCGAGCACGTCACTGTCGATGCCGGTGCTTCCGTGCCCGACTCCGGCGATCTCTATCTCGTGGGCGGCGGCGAGGATGGGCCGCAGGTTCAGGCCGCCCGTGAACTTGAACAAAGCGGTGCGTTGCATCGTGCCGTCGACAAGGGTGCAGTTGTGCTCGCAATTTGCGCCGGCATGCAAATACTCGGTCATCGATTCCCCGATGCAACAGGAGCGTCACGACCCGGGCTCGGTCTCCTTGATTGCGAAACGATTCGTGTCGAAAGACCCCGCGCCGTTGGGGAACTCCTCACAAAAAATGCTCGTCTGGTTACCGACGGTCACCCGATTGAGCTTGGACCACTGAGTGGGTTCGAAAACCACGCCGGTCGAACCATCCCCGGTTCGAAATCCACGAAACTCGCCGACGTCGAGATCGGTGAGGGTAACGGCGACCAGAGTGAGGGTGTTGTCACCGGGAAGGTGGTCGGCACCTACCTGCACGGACCCGCTCTGGCCCGAAATCCACTCCTCGCCGATGCCCTTCTCGGTTGGATCATTGGCACCGGCGCATTGACGCAACTCGATGACTCCGATGTCGATGAACTTCGTGCAGAGCGCATTCGTGCTGCGCGCGAACATGAACTCGCACCGCGTCGTTCCTGGCGAGACACTCTGAGACGATCATGACCACCGAATCGCGCACCGATCCACTGAGAGTTGATCCATCGAAATCCCGCTCTGCGGCAGCGCGCGCAACACGTTTGGTTTTCCTCGCTCTCGCGTTCGCACTTCTCATTCTCGGCGAAGTCCTTGCGTTCAATCAGTTGGCGACGCAATCGCCAACCGACGCAATCCTCCCGATCCTCGTGTTCTCAATCGGAGCGGCCGGAGTCGTCGAATGCTTGCGCCGGATCCTTTTCCCTTCGCCATCACGCACTCGTCGCTCTGCTGTCATCCCCGGGTTACTCGGGATCCTCTCGATCGCAGCGTGGCGAGCCCAACTCGCTGGCGGATTTTCCGTCATCATCACGCTCGGTGCTGCCCTCGCCTGGGGATCCTTCGCGTTCGGACTGCTCGGCAAGACCAGCACCGACGCAAATACCGACAACAAACCGACTGCCGACGCCGACCAGATCCTCGGTCTCTTCTCCTTTGCCCAAACAATTGTCCTCACCTACATCGCCGTACTGACCGTGATCGACGCCGGTCCGGTTCTGTTCGGCTGACTCGTTGGTTCCGGCTACGCCACGCATTCAGCCCGACCTCATTTCCTGGCGCGGCCGAGCATCGGATGGGACTCAGCCAATAGCCTGTCGGCATGACACTCAATGTTGGAGACACCATCCCTTCCGTCGACCTCTTCGTCATGGGCGAAGCCGGTCCCGAGAAGGTCAACACCGCCGATGTTCTCGGTTCGGGCAGGGTTGTCCTGTTCGCCGTGCCCGGCGCCTTCACCCCCGGTTGTTCAAAGGTCCATCTTCCGGGCTTTGTGCAGCAGGCCAGTGAGGTAACGGGCAAGGGCGTCGACCGCATCGCCTGCATCTCGGTCAACGATGCGTTCGTGATGGGCGCATGGGGCGAAGATCAGCAGGTTGGCGAATCAATCACCATGCTCGCCGACGGAAACGGAGAATTCACCGAGGCGATGGGCCTCGTGATGGACGGGACCGGTTTCGGACTCGGCATCCGCTCGAAGCGATACGCCGCGATCATCGACAACGGAGTAATCACACACCTTGATGTCGACGAAAATGGTGGCGTCGAAGTGAGTTCCTGCGCAGCCGTCATCGGTCGTCTCTAGGTCGACCCGCAGACATCACGGAACAACCGCCCAAGTGGCGGTCAGATCTGCAAACAACGACAGAAGGGGCTCGGCGCTCGCCGGGCCCCTTTCGCGTGTTCAGAAA
>JBAXGZ010000054.1:0-15836 GCA_037139155.1 Actinomycetes bacterium
CGTCACCCGCTCGGACGAAGCAACCTCCCGAAGGGGAGGTTGTTCTCGTTCGAGGACGAAAGACAGGCGGGAATCGGATCGAACGGACCGGTTACAGCGCAACCACGGTTGCACCGGTTCGGCTTGTCTGGCTCCGCGCTTTCCAGATTGACCTACTCGGATTGAGCCTCCCTCAGACGTTCTCAGATGAAGATCAGAGTGACTCCTGCGAGAATGACAACAAGGGCGGCAATCTCGGTTCTGCTCATCTTCTCTTTCAGAAATAGAAGTGCAAGGACCGCAGTTACGGCCGGGCTCGTCGAGGAAAGGACCGAGGCGATGCCGAGGTCGCCATGATCGGCAGCGGTATAGAACGCGATTCCGGCCAAGCCGAGAGCAACGCCTGTGCCGACCAGCGGACCGATGTCGCGAGTCCGCATTCCGCCGAATGATTTCGCCATCGCCAACATCAAAAAGGCTGACTGCGATGATCGGCAGTTGACCAACAAACAGCGTTCCATAGAGGTTGTCCCGTGATCCGATGTCCAGCACAACGAGAGCGGAACCGAAGGAGATCGCTGATGCGAGGGCGAAACCAACTGATGCGACGGGCCTGCTGCCAGACCCGGTATCGCCGTCCACCAGACGAAACAGGATCGCCAGACCGATGAGGATGACGAGACCACCAGCGATCTCGTTGGCGGAAATCGTTTCACCGATGGTGAGCGAGTAGCCGAGCGGTATGAGCACAAAGGAAGCGTTCACTCCAGTGACGACCCCGAGCTTGCCCATAGTGAAGGCCTTCAGCAAAAACACAGCAGAAGCAAGCTCCAAAAATCCGGCGAGCAGACCGTCGCGCACGTCGATCAAGTCAAGGCTGATGTCATGACGAAGTAATCCGGCAATGAGATACGTCAGAGCAGCGCCGGAAGCGCTCAACAGAAGGATGCTGTAGCGGGACATCACGCGCCCGTATCGGCCGAATCCGAAGTCCTGCACACCCCACAAGATGCCGCTGGACAGGGCGAGGAGTAAGTACAAGCTGAAATCCCCTGACGTATTTCGGTCGAACCCTATTCGTCAGGTCCTACGAAGTATTGGACCAACTTGGCGGTCGATATTGCAGGTCGAAGGAAAGGCCCGACGCCTGATTCAGGGCTCGATGCAGATTCCCAACTGTGAAGCCGACCAGTCTCGAGCTGCGTGACACTCCCCATTGGGAGCTGGGATACCAAGGGAGAATATGGTTGTGCACATACCTCTCACGCAGTGATTTACGGTCTCAGGAATCGGGAGGAGCGCAGCGACGGATCTCGTCACCCGCTCCGACCGAGTGCCACTGGTCAGCTCTGCCCAAGTACCGAAGGCTTCCTGTTTACAAGGAGAACCCGATGCCCGTTCCTCTGCCTGACAGCGACGAACTGCTTCCACCGCCCGAACCCGACGAAGTGATGATCATGGCCCGCGCGGTAGTGACCGCAGTGTCGGGCCCCGAAGGACTCACAGACCTGCAGCACAGCATTATCACTGCGGACTTCGCGGCCATGAGCGGCGTGCACGTGAACCCCGACTATCTCGAGCCAATCGGCCCGGTCGAATACTCCAAGGCGCTGCGCGGTCGCGACGAGGGGTTCCGGATCCGCATGATCCAGCAGATGGTCCTCTGCGCGCTGATTCTTGACCCACTGCCTCCCTACATCGTCGAACGGATCAGCCGGTACGCCTACGAGCTCAGTGTCGACGAAGACATGCTCCGAGTGGCCCAAGAGCAGATGCAGGGCGCGCGGCACCTGATCGGCAGCGACTTCCTGCGCGCCGGCTACACCAGTCTCCAGCGCAAGTCCGACGCCGACAACGCGGCAAAGGCAACCCCGGACGTCCAGCGCTGGGCTGCGGTGGAGGATCCGGCACTCGCCGCGAAGTGGGCGAGCCTCGAGGATCTGGGGCCGTCGACCCTCGGCCGCAAGGTTTGGGAGTTCTACCGCTCGCGCGGGTTCCAGCACCCCGGCGCGCCCGGAAGCGCGTCGCCGTACCTCTCTCAGCACGACTGGGTGCACGTCATCGCCGACTATGGGTCCACCGTGGAATCCGAAATCGAGGTGTTCGGGCTGATCGCACGAGCGAACGACGATCCGAGCGGATTCTCACTGTTGGTGATGGTCCTCAGTCTGTTCGAGACCGGGATGCTTTCGGAGGTCGCAATCTTCGAGCAGGCCGCCGGCCACTTGACGCGCAACACCAGGCGCATGGGCGTGCGGATGGCGGACGCCATGTATCGAGGCGCGATCGTGGGAGCCAAGTTCGGCGGCCGCGACCTCATGGAAATCGACTGGTTCGAGTTCGCCGACCGGGACCTCTTCGACGTACGACGAATGGTCGGCATGCCGCCGAAGTCGGAGCCCACGTGTCGTGCCGGATCGGTCGGTCCTTGGGCCCCCGGGGGCATCAGCGAGTTTCAGCTCGGAATGGGTCGGTCGATGGCCGAGAGTCTGGGCGTTGAGTACAACAGTTTCGGTGCGACGGCTGCCGCCGTTGGGGTTGCCACCACGGACACGCCCTAGAGTCGCGTCTGCTGCAGGTTCCGTTCACAGAATCGGCATCGTGCACGCGCCATCCAAGGGAGACCCCGTGAAGAATCGCCGCATCATGAAATTTCTTGGACTTGCATGCGCCATGTGCACCCTTTTCGTGGCGGCATCATGCTCGAACTCGCCATCGAACGAGGCCTCCAAGGTGCCGGCCACCGCAACCAACACCGCCACCCTGACACTTCCGACCGACAACGCCCAGGCCACGTTCACCGTGAACGCAATCGTGCCAGTTCCGGCCTCATTTGTTGGCGAGGCAAAGGGAAACTCGGAACGACTCGACAACCTCATCGCAAACGGTGTCTCGGTCTCGCTCGTCCCGGTCGTTGACGGCAAGGCCGGCTCGCCGATCACCAGTGCATTGGCCTCGATGACGTTCGCGCCGAACCCCGGCACAAATGGAACGTGGAATGTGACCGCCAGCAACTCATCGTTGCGTGCCTCGCGCTCGGTCGGAACCCAAAAGGCTTCAGGTACGTTCACGTACTCGAACAAAGGGTCGTGCACGCGCACCGAAAACGCTGGTGGCTGCGGCGGTCAGATATCAATCAAGGCGACGACCGCACTTTCAGAGGTCACCGCCACAAGGTTGGCCGCGCAGTTTGAGCAGAACCCCGGCGCTATGGCCATCGCCTTCGGGAACTCGGACGGGCAGTTCGTCTACATCCCAACCGCTCCGGCTCAGGGCAGCGCGAGTCCCTCAGACGGCCGTCTCGCCGTGAGCCTCAACCCAGACCTCACCCTCTCGGCTGCCTCCCCATCTCAGGGACTAGCCGCATTGGAAAAGATCATCGACGCCGCCTTCGGTTCGGTGTCCGCCCAAGTTCGCCCAGCAAGTCTTGGACGCCAGACGGCATCGGCGAGAAACGCTGTCATTGATCCGATCACATCACCCACTCTGGTACCCATTCAAACGACCGGCACTTCGAGCTCGGGATGTGGCTCGGTGATGGCATCGACCGCCGCCGGCCTTGGCATCGCTTCGGGTTTCCTGAACCTCGTTCCCGTCGTTGGTCCAGTACTCGCTGACGTTGGCCAGTCCACCAGTAACGCCGTCGCACTGATGGGCGGCAATGCCGGCGACGCGTGCATCCAGGCCGAGTTCGCCCTCGTCAACGCGCAACTCGCCGACCAGGAAGGCCAGATCCAGAACCTCCAGGTTCAGTACGCCCTCCAACAAAACGAGATCTACCAATTGATGGTGGACGAGGCCAACGCCCAGACCAATCTCGACCTGACCAATTACAACAACGCCATCGAGGTGATCTCACCGACCAACCTCGGTGGAGCAGGCATCTTCGGCAACTTCATGCAGAACTTGGGTTTCTGGAACTCGAACTACTCGGCCGTCTCTGGAGCTTCCATCGCGGGTTCGGCCAGCGGCCAGACATTCCTGACAACTGTCTCTGCATCGACGGCGGAGGCTCAACCATTCGCGGACAACCTCAACAGCCTCTCCGGCTCCGCCGTGAACGTCACAGCGTGCTCGACCACCGCGTGCCCTCGGAGCGCCATCTCCCCCAGCCCAACGTCATCACTCGTGATGCTCTGGAGCAGCGAAGCCCAGCAACTCCAAGCACAGGCTGAACAAACGAAGAGCCAAGGGAACAACGTGGTCCCCCTCTTTGATCAGTACAACAACACGATTGCTGAACAGTTCCAGAACTCGCTCGGCGTTCTACAGCAAGCCTTCTCGCTCGAGTCGATGGTCAACCAGTTGAACTACGACCACGCCACAACGAACTGTTCGTGGGGCCAGTCCACCGAGTGCACGAACATCGACTCCTTCGGCGGTATCCCGGGCACCTGGTACGGCTACTGCAAGACATTGACCGACGGCGCTTGCCCGACCACCTCGACGGCGGCTGAGACCACGACCTACAACTTGGCCCAGTACCAACTGGCACAGGTCTACGCCTGGCGGGTGGGCCTGCTCTATGAGGCGGCACTGAGTTTCCTCTTCACCGACACGCCGATCGCCCCTCAGTCGTACCCGACGACCACAGCATCGGGAACAATCGCCGGGCGCGCCATCACGAGTCCTGCACTCCCGTATGGCACCTCGATCGGTGCGGCGCTTACCGGCACCGCTGGCCTCGACGCTGCCACCCCAATGGCCAGTCTCCCGGACGCGGTGACAAGCGGTGGATCGACCTGGCAAACCAACGGCGTCCTCTACCAGTACTCAGGAATCTTCGACGCCAACGGATGTGCCAACGGGATCATCGCCTCCAACCAGGCCAGCGGCGCGTCGGCCCCTCCGCCGACCAACCCGTGCCCGCCCGCGATCTTCCTGACCGGTCAGGGCGGCCCGGTCGACCAAGGGTTGTATGACGGCAATGTCCTTCAGCCCTACACAAACCAAGGTGGCTTGGTGGCGCTGACCGGACTCCTGCAGGCCAACCTGCTCATGTGCAACCCAAGCGCGGCCAGCCTCAGCTGGTACACCCCGCCACCACAGAACACCAACAACGCGGCCGGCCTCGTCCTCGGTCAGTGGTATCTGAACTGCGGTAACTGGGCCACGATCACGAACGCGACCTACTGCTTCCCGGGTGCTTCGTGCCCGATCGCATGGTCCGACCCAGTCAGTGGCGACCCATGGCTCCTCTCGGGCTATTACTCGTGGTCCACCCCCCAAACCCCCTCCCCTTTCAATATGAACTTCCATATCTCGGGGGAAGCGGTCAACTTCTCGGGCGCCAGTGGATGTGGAACAGCGAACGGAATCTTTTACTCGAGTGGCACCTCAGGTCAGAACTACCAACTGTCCTACAGCCCCTGCTACCTCAGCATGGCGGTGAAGAACTCGAACAGCATGCAGGGGGTGACCGGCATGCAGACTGCGAATCAGGCTGGGAGCGGCAACGGTCTTCAGATTCCGGTCTTGTGGAGCCAGGACCAATCCAGCTCGGACTACTCAAACTGGTACTGGGAACCGCAGCAGATCCAATCATCGCAGATAGGCGCCTATGGCTACACCTGCAACGGGCAGACCTGCACGCTGGTCGACGGCAGCCAGTGGACCGTGACCTGGTCAGCGGCAAGCAGTGACCCGGGTTGCTCTGACTGCCTGCCCGTCGAGGTTCTGAACCTCGGGCTGTCGCAGGTCTCTTAGTCCGGATCACTCCAAACGACTCGTTCGGAGTGTGTTCGATGGGTTCAGAACCTGCGCAGGACCGCCACGAACGCCACAACTCCCACGCCCACTGCAATCTGCGCGGCGTGACGCTGCACCGCTGATGCTGCGCCCCGGAACGCGAAGGTTCCGTTGATCGAAAGCACTGATCCAGTGCTGCCAATGGACAGAATCGATCCGACCGAACCGATCGACGCAATGGAACCGGCACTGCCGATGCTTGCGATCGAGCCACAACTGCCAATACTGGCAATCGATCCCGCGCTCCCGATACTGACGATGGACCCGGCGCTGCCAATGCTCGCTATGGAACCCACACTGCCAACGCTGGCGATTGATCCATTCGGAGAGGGGCGCTCCCTGCCGGACATTGGTCGAAGTTCCATTTACGAAGCGTAGTGACGCCCTCGGCTGACGACCTCCGAGAAGACGCAACCACTAGATTCTCACTGGGCGCAAACGCCCCTATGAACCTTGGAGAAAACGTTGAAGAACCGTCTCGTCATCGCTGGGATCGCGGCGCTCGCCGTGGCCGGACTCGCCATCGCTGGATGTAGCTCCGACAAGAGCGATTCCTCATCAACCACCACAACCGCGAAATCCTCCACCTCTTCGTCGGTCATCGGCAATGTGCTTCCTCCGATCATCCTCACTCCGCAGATGGTCAACGCCAACGAAGGTGGCACCCAGGCAGTACCGCCGATCAAGGTGGGCGACACCGTCGTCTTCAATTTTGGAGCGCCACCCAAGGGATCAACGATCACCGCGGTCAGCAGCAGCCCATCAATCTTTGAAGTCACCTCAGCAGGCACCAATGACGGCACCGTCGCCCTCAATGCCGGTGGAAAGGCGATCGCTCCAGGCACCGCCACCGTGAAGGTCAGCACATCGGGAAATGGCGTGAACAACTTCGACGGAACCTTCACACTCGTCATCACGAAGTAATCACCGAACACTCCGCCGTTGAAAGGGTGCCGTCCTTCGGGGCGGCACCTTTCGTTTTCGCAACTACAGGAATCGGTTCCGTGCTACAACACTGCGACCATCACAAAGGGAGAACCCCATGATCCGACTGAGCGTGTTGTACCCGAAGACCGAAGGTGCGTCGTTCGACCACGACTACTACCGCGACAGCCATGTTCCGTTGGCACTCAAGACCTGGGGTCTCGAGTCAGCGGAAATCGACAAAGGCATCGACGGACCATACGAAGCCGCCGTGCATTTCACGTTTGACTCAATGGATGCCTTCGGTGCCGCGTTGGGTGCACCCGGTACCGCCGATGTGCAGGCCGATGTCGTGAACTACACGACTATCGTGCCGACGATGCAGATCAGCGAAATCGTCTGATCTCCAAGCTCCGAATCCTCATCGGGGCTTCATGCATTCCCTCTGCTTATTCGCCCACCGTCCGGAACGGCGAATCAGCAGAGTGAGATGGGTCTCCTTACTAAGAAATCGTTAGGGTCTGCGGTAACGTTCTCCCGCTGAGGGAGACGTTCCCCAAGTCGGAAGCAACGTTGAGGAGCACCATGTCGAAAAAGTCTGTCGCGCACGCCCTTTGGGAAATGCTGCACGAGGTCGGGGTGCGTCGGGTGTACGGCATTCCTGGCGACGCCATGAACGGCATCCTCGTCGCCCTCAGAGACTTTCCCGATATCGAATTCATTCACGTCCGCAATGAAGAAGCGGGAGTCTTTGCGGCGAATGCCGAAGCGTTCGTCACCGGCATTCCTGCTGCGGTCTGTGGCACCTCCGGGCCAGGCGCAACCCATCTCGTCAACGGTCTCTACGACGCGTTGCATGAGCGAGTTCCCGTCTTTGCCATCGCTGGCGACGTTCCTCCTCAGTACGTTGGATCCGGAATGGTCGAAGAGGTTGACGTCTCCGCGGCCTACAGCGCGTGCACCCTTTTCAACGGGCGCATCGAACTTCCTGAACAGGCAGCGTCGGTATTCCGCGGGGCCATCAACACCATGCTGACTCGGCGCGGCCCGGTGCTCGTTTCGATGTCGAGCGAAGTCGGTCTTGCCCATTGGCCGATCGATGCGCCTCTCCCGACAGCTCCTGAGCGCTACCGACCGATCATCGCACCGGCGAAGGAAGACATCGCCGAGGTCGTCGCCCTTCTCGAGAAATCGAAGAAAGTGATGATCTTCGGCGGTGATGGTTGCCGATTCGATCCCGACGCGGTCGTCGATCTCTCAAACCACCTCCAAGCACCGGTGGGCTATTCATGGCGCGGCAAGACTGCGCTCGAGTCGAACAATCCCAATGCCGTCGGCATGTCGGGTTTGCTCGGCTGGGGCGGCTGCTTTAAGGGAATGCGCGACGCCGATCTCATCATCCAATTGGGCTCCGACTGGCCATTCACGCCCTTTTACAAAGAGTCCGTGCAACTGGTCCAGGTCGATATCCGGCCCGAGGCGCTCGGTCGACACGCTCCGCGCCTCGACAAAGGAATCGTTTCCGATGTGGGTGAGTTCTGTCGCGCTCTCATTGCCGCAGTGGCTCCGAGAACCGATACCAAGTTCCTCGAAGAGATCACGCACCATCACGAAAAGCGCGTTGACAGCATTCAGCATTATGTGAAGACCGGACTCAAGCACACACCAATCCGACCGGAGTACCTCACGTCAGTCCTCAACGAGGTTGCCTCCGACGATGCCGTCTTCACCGTCGACACAGGTACGCCGTACATCTGGTCGGCCCGCTACTTGCGCATGCATAACGACCGGAAAATCTTCGGTTCCTCAACATGGGCGAGCATGGCCAACGCCATGCCCAATGCCATGGGCGTTGCGCTGGCACAACCGGGCCGGCAGGTCATCGCCCTCTGTGGCGACGGTGGCATCTCGATGCTCTTCGGTGAACTCATGACGATCGCCGAACGCCAGATCCCGGTGAAGATGATCGTGTTCCATAACTCGATGCTCGACTTCGTCGACATTGAGTTCCAAGAAGCAGGCCTCGTTCCCTTCGGCACCACCCTTTGGACCCCCAACTTCGCTGACGTCGCAAAAGCCATTGGCATTGCATCGGTGCGGCTCGAAGATCCAAACGATGTCCGCGACAAACTCACCGAAGCACTGGCCATGCCAGGGCCGGTCCTCATTGATGCCGTCGTCGAAAAGCACGCACTTGCCGTTCCACCGGTCGTGACGCCATCGATGGCCGCCAAGTTTGGATTCTCCGAAATCCGACAGATCCTTCACGGCAAGGGCGAGAACGTGTTTGACAACGTGAAAGACAACCTCGGGCTCTTGTGAAAGTTCTTCATGACCTCGCCTGACACGCTGACGAGGTCATGACCGAGGTCCTTGTTTTCGGAGTGTTGCTAATTGTCGAGGGTCTGCGGAACTGAATCCTGATCAGAGGTTCGGAATGACCTCGGTCTCGATGAGCTTGAGGCTGCTCCACGCCACCTCGGGGGGAAGCCCACCCACCAATGGATGGAGCATGCAAAAAGCGAACGGGCCTTTGGCCGAGAGTTCGGCAACAAGTTCCTCTGGTGTAACAACTCGATACTGACCGGTTGCGCGTAACGCGTCGGCGTCATCGACCCGAACAAATCCCGTTGCGCCTTCAATGCCTGCGCCCGCAGCCCATTCGCCGTAGGCATTCACCTCATGCATCGCGTACGGAGCAAGTGCCTCCCATCCCTTCTCGACATCGGTGGCGACATGAATGACCGAGGTATCGCCTCCCAAATACGGACCGGGATCGGGTTTGCCCAATTTCGTGCATTCGTCGGCGTAGAACGACCAAAGTTCCGGAATCGATGGCATGAAACCATCGGCAATTCTTGCGGCACGACGCGCTGCAGCTTCGACAGAACCACCTAACGAGATCGCCGGACCGCCGGCCTGCGCGGGTGTCGGCAGCACCTGCACCGTGCGGCCCCGGTACTCGAATGGCTCTCCCGTCCAGGCCTGCTTGAGCACGCTGACCGCTTCGGTGGTTCGGGCGGCGCGACCAGAGAGCGGCATGTCAAACATCTCAAACTCAGAACCGACATAACCATTCGTGAGTGTCAGGTCGAGGCGGCCACCGCTAATGAGATCAACGATCGCAACATCCTCCGCGAGACGAAGCGGATCGTGGAACGAACTCACCATGGCGGCAATGCCGATTCGAGCGGTAGTCGTGCGAGCGGCCATGGCTGCGGCCAGTGGCAACGGCGAGGGCAAGTAACCGTCGGGAGAACCGTGATGTTCGGAAAGCACAATGGTGACAAAGCCCAGTGAATCGGCCCACTCGGCCATAGCGATGGCTGCCTGATACCGATCGGTTCGTGTGCCTGGCGCTGTGCTTGGCATCCGCATATCGAATCGCATTCCGAATAACGCCACTGGAAGCCCCCTGAACGTTTGTTGAAGAACTCATCGTATGGCGTGACCAAGAATCGTGCGGCCGAACCCAATCGGTAGTGGAGTGACAGTGACTCATCGGGTTAGTGCCGTATTCTCGCTGGACATCCGGGCGTGCCCGTCACGGATGTGCAGCCCATGACAACGACATCTCCCCCATCTCCGCCCCCTTCAAAGCCGCCGCGCCCGCCGTGGATGATCATCGCGGTTGTGGTCGTCGTTGCCCTCCTTTCCATTCCCGTTCTGTCGCTTGGAAAGGCCGTCCTCACCTCCAACAGTCTTTCGCCGACGGAACGAGCCGCGGAATGGATGCGAGACAACAATCTCGGTCCAGTTCTCAACCGAGTCGAATCATGGTGGTTCTCCTCACGAGGTCCAAAGGCTGGTGGAGAACCCGATCGAGAGATCGACATTGCAAACACTGCGGCCACGGGAACAACCGTTCCACCCGCCGTTCCCCACCTGCCCAAACCGCAGAACGTGCCGGTGCCCGAGGGTGTCACTCCTGTGGCCAATGAAGGGGTGTGGTCGCCGGTCGGTCCGCAGGTTGGCGGAGCCCAAACCATGTACACCACCCAAGTTCGCCCTGATTCCGTGCACACCTCGATCCTCGACGGACTGGTGTGGATGGACCCGAAACTTGTGAGCTTCACTGTGCATCCCGGTACCGAAGAACCGGGAGGCAAACACACCACGCCGTCGCAGGTTCCACTTGATCGACGACTCGATCTGATCGCCGCGTTCAACGGTGGCTTCCGCATGCAGGACGCGCTGGGGGGCTTCTATCTCGACGGTGTTACCTACAAACCACTCCGAGACGGGGCGGCATCCCTGGTCGTCTACAAAGACGGTGTCGCCAGCGTGGGCATGTGGGGTCGTGACTTCGAGATGGGTCCCAACGTTGAAGCAGTTCGACAGAACCTCGACCTGATCATCGACAACGGTGGCGGCTATCCATTCCCGGGCGGAAATCCATCACCGAAGGACATCGCCGCCCCCGGAGTTCCCGCACCAGGTTTGGACAACAATCAGAACGGCGCGTGGGGCGACACGCTCGGTAACAAGGTGCTGGTGTGGCGATCGGCGGTCGGTGTGACTGCAGACGGTGCTCTCGTCTACGGCTACGGCAGCGGGCTAGGGGCTCGGTCGCTCGCCGACCTCATGTTGCGGGCCGGTTGTGTCAGGGCCATGGAACTCGACATCAATCCTGCGTGGACGACATTCAACTTCTACAAGGCCGCAACTCCGGGTGATCCAGCCTCAGTAAAAGGAACGAAACTGCTCCCCGAGGCCGAGAAGAGTGGCAATCGCTACCTGAGCAACGACGCTCGAGACTTCGTGGCCGTGTACGCCCGCAAGAAGTAGCGGCGGATTCTTTCGCCGTCCTGACATTGGCGAGTGCCTGCCATAGTGTCTCGGATCGTCCTGCCCTTCGCATCTTTCCCGCCGGCGGTAGTCATGTCGTTTACAACTCCACCCGGATCTGATTCCGAGGGCATCGAACCAACTCCAGCAGCGGAGACCGAGGGTCCTCTCGATCCGCTTACCGCACTGCTTCGAGAAAGCGAAGGCACCGCTACTCCAGCGATGTCGACGAACGAGTTCGGTCAGCTGCCTCCACCTCCCACCGGAGTCGGCGGATCGAAGAAGCCGCGCAGACAGGTTCCGCGTTGGTTGAAAATCGCGGTGATCGTCATTGCCGTCCTTCTTGTGGTTCCTGCGTTCTCCTTCACCAAAGCGATCATCACCACCGAAAATCTCTCGTTCACCGAACGCGCGGCCGAATGGATGCGCGACAACCATCTCGGTGGTGTGCTCAACACTGTCGAGTCGTGGTGGCTCTCGAGTAACGGGCCGAAAGAAGGTGGAGATCCCGATCGTGCGATCGAGGTTCCGACAACCGTCGACTCCGGACCCACGACCACGGTGAAGAAAATCGCGCCGCATCTCCCCGCTCCGACCAATGTGCTTGTTCCCGAAGGCGTAACGCCGGTCGCCAACGAAGGCGTTTGGCAACCGGTCGGTCCGGTCGTCGGCGGCGCGCAGTCGATGTACACCACGCAGGTCCGACCTGACTCGGTGCACACCTCGATCCTCGACGGGCTGGTCTGGATCGACCCGAAGCTCGTGAACTTTGAGGTCTTTCCCGGTTCGGAGGAACCCGGTGGGAAATGGGCCAAGCCCTCCCAGGTCCCGATGGACCGACGTCTCTCCCTCATCGCAGCGTTCAACGGTGGCTTCCGCATGGACGATGCCAAGGGTGGCTTCTACATGGATGGCGTCACCCAACGCCCATTGCGAGACGGCGCGGCGTCGTTCGTGACCTACGCGAACGGAACGGCGACGGTCGGTCAATGGGGACGCGACATCGTCATGACCCCTGAAATCACCGCTGTTCGCCAGAACCTTGATCTCATCATCGACAACGGCGGTGGCCCGCCGAACCCTGGCGGTGTCCCTGGTGCCAGTGCCGCTCCCGGTGCGCTCGTGCCTGGTCTGGTCGACAACGTCGATGGCAAGTGGGGAGCCACCTTCGGCAACAAGGTGTACGCCTGGCGCTCGGCAGTAGGCGTCACTGCCGACGGAGCGATCGTGTATGGATACGGCGACGGTCTCTCCTCACTTTCGCTCGCCAATCTGATGCTGCGTGCCGGTTGCGTGCGAGCGATGCAGCTCGACATCAACACTGTGTGGACCACGTTCAACTTCTACAACTCGACGCGATTCCTTGATCCCACCTCGGTCGAGGGAGCGAAGTTGTTACCTGAGTCGTTCAAGAGCGCGAACCGTTATCTCTCGAACGATGCGCGCGACTTCGTCGCCGTGTTCCAGCGAACCTTCTGAACGTTGCGGTCATTCCGCATCCACTGCAACAAGTTGGATGTCAGAACCCGTCATGAACCGGCTGGTCGTTCGCCGATCACTCCAGAGTCGGTGAGTTCGACGAGTCGTTCTTCCGACAGTCCCAGCAAGCCACCAAGGATCTCGCCATTGTGTTGGCCCATGAGTGGCGCCGGTGTTTCGATCCATCGATCAACACCGGTCATTCGAAACGGCATACCGGCGAGCGGAACCGAACCCACCACGGAGTGAGGGACATCCTCGAAGAATCCGCGGGCGACAAAGTGCGGGTGGGTGTGGATCGTACGTGGATCAGCAAGTGCGGCGGCGGGAACTCCTGCGGCCTGGAGGGTTGCGAGAGCATCGGCCAACGTTTTGTCGGTCACCCATGCACCGATGAGTTCATCGAGATATTCATGAGCAGCGCGCCGGCCGGCAAGGTCGCCGAGCGATGCATCGGTGCTCAGTCCCTCGACACAGAGCACCTCAGCAAGCGCGGTCCATTGTTGATCGGTCGCGACCGAGACCGCGAGCCACTGCTCCTCGCCTCCACACGCGTAAAGCCCTTGCGGAGCAGCGTGCGCGGAACGATTTCCGTCGCGCATCATGAGTCGACCGGTGGCCGAAAATTCAACGACGGGTTCGGCGGTGATGTTGAGCGAACCTTCGATGAGCGGCACCTCAACTAACACTCCGGTGCCGGACACATCACGACGAGCCAACGCAGCAAGCGTGGCGAACGCCGCGTGCGCTCCGCCGAGTGGATCACCGGGGCCTCGCGGAACCAATGGCTCCTGATCAGCAAAGCCGGTAAGGAATGCCATGCCGGCCATCTGTTCCATGTTCTGCGCGAATCCGAGCCGATCCGCCCACGGCCCATCGAGTCCGAATGCGGGTTGACGAACCATGACGGCCTGCGGGTTCAACTCATGGATGCGCTCCCAACTCAGCCCGAACTTGGGCATGACCCGGGGGGTGTAGTTCTCGACCACGATGTCGGCCCACTCGACGAGTCGTTCAGCGAGCGCCACGCCATCGGGATCACCGAGATCCAGAGTGATCCCACGTTTGTTGGTGTTGATGCCCAGATAGAACGAACTCAATTCCCACCATTGATCGCGATCGAGGAACATGACCGCAGCGGCGTAGCGCATTGGGTCGGCGTGAGCGATCGACTCGACATGGATGACGTCGGCACCCATCGCCGCGAGGATCTGCGTATTGGAAGGACCCGCCCACCAACACGTGACGTCAAGAATTTTGAGACCCTCGAGCGGTCGCGCACGTGTGACTGGCGGGCGTTCGATCGCTTGGCGTGAACTCGGGGTATCCGAACCGAGCAGCGGCGCAGTGCCCGAGATCGGAGGCCGGACCTGATCGATCCGATAGTGCGGACGAGGCGCAGTGAGCGTTCCGTCTGAAGAGCGCGCGAAGAATTCGCGCGCCACCAGATGTTCCTCGTCCAGCACGGTGCTGCCGTCGTTCACGCGGACAGTAGGCACCCGCAATTCGCCAGCGCGTTCGAGAATCTCGGCGCTGGTGTGCTTGGTGGTGTACTCGCGAACCCATCCGTCGAACTCATGTCGATTCGCTGTCCGAGTCGATGCCATGACATATCCGCTCTCGACGAGATCGGGTCGTTCGATGAGATGCAGAAACGCCTCGGCGTGCTGCGGCCCATTGGTGTTGAACCCGATCCAACCGTCGGCACTCGGGTAGATCGACGGTGTCTCCACCGAACGCGGTGCTCCACTGGGTTCGACACCCATGAGCGCCTTCATCAGACTCCAGAGCGGATCGGCGAACAGGTTGGTCGCAATCATCATCGCTTCCATCCACGATGCATCGATCACCACCCCATCGGCACCGCGCTGCACACCGAGGACCGCAGCCAGTGCCGCGGCGGCTCCGTAGAGTCCTGCACCCCACTCGGAAGTTCGGGCACCGGCCTGGACCGGCGGGAGATCCGGCGCGCCTCGAGCGGCGATCGAACCGCATTCGGCCTGCACGATGAAGTCCGTCGCCGGGCGGCCGGAGAACGGTCCGGTGCGTCCGAAGGGTGTCACCGAAAGGATGACCAGACGGGGGGCGGCGGCATGCAGGGCATCGACATCGAGTTCGCCACTGTCGATAACAAGGTCGGCGCCAAGCAGCAGTTCGCGAACTTTGGAGTCGTCGAGGTCGCCAATGACCGATTGTTTGCCCGCAGCCAGAAAAGAAAACAACGCCCCCGATCGACCAGCGAGGTCGGCTCCGGTAGCTGACCACGTCCGCAACGGATCTCCGTGGACCGGTTCGACCTTGATCACCTCGGCGCCTGCGTCGCGAAACAACTTCCCTGCGTAGCCACTAGCGATTCCGGTACCTGTCTCGATGACACGCACTCCGGCAAGCGGCGCTACCCACGTGGACTCACTACCAACAGCGGCCATGCCGAACCCCCTTGCTTCGGTGGCCATTCGACCATATCCCCGTGTCAGTTGCTCGGGAATGCGTCGAGGCACAACGGGGTCCGCTTGATGGTGTCAGAAGTGAGAAGTCAGACGTCAGGCGAAAACACAGGTGCGGTTGTCCCACACCAACACTCGATGTTCGAGATGCAGTCGCACCGCGTTGGCCAGTGTGGTGCGCTCGACGTCGCGACCCTTGCGAACGAGGTCCTCCACCTCATCACGATGACTGACCGGAGTGATGCCCTGAGCGATGATCGGACCGGCATCGAGTTCGGCAGTCACGTAGTGCGCGGTCGCGCCGATCAGTTTCACGCCGCGGTGATGAGCACGGTGATAGGGCTTTGCGCCTGCGAATGCCGGAAGAAAGGAATGGTGAATGTTGATCATTCGCCCGTTCCACTGTTCGGTGATCGACGCGGGGAGGATGCGCATGTAGCGAGCCAAGACGACAAGATCTGGCGCGAGATC
>JBAXGZ010000055.1:0-14890 GCA_037139155.1 Actinomycetes bacterium
GTGAATCACAAAAGGGCATCGTGATCGGACACAAAGGTTCGGTGCTCAAGAAGGTAGGGATCGCCGTACGTGAGCAATTACCCGAGGGCGCCTATCTCGAACTCTTCGTCAAGGTCGACAAGGACTGGCAGCGCAAAGCCGGAGCGCTTGACCGCTTGGGTTTCTAAACCGATTGATCGCTTCGTTGTACCGAGTTGGATTGACAAAGACTGTTGTTACTGCGAGTCCTTGATTCTCGTCAGAAACGCCTCAACCTCGGAGCGGTCTTTCGTGCGTTGCATGGGCGGCAGTGAGTTCACAAAGTCCCATCGGTAACTGGCTTTGGCCATCCGCGGGTCGAACACCGCAACGACGCCGCGATCGCCCGTGCTGCGAATCAATCGACCCGCCCCTTGGGCCAGAAGCGTTGTCGCTCGAGGGATGTCGACGACCTTGAACGCATCGGCCCGTGCTCGTTCTCGGCGAGCCTGGAGCAACGGATCATCAGGCCGGGGAAAAGGCAGACGGTCGATGGTTACGAGGCTCAGGGTTGCGCCGGGAACATCGACACCCTGCCAGAACCCCATCGTGGCGAAGAGACAGGATGCAGGGTCATTCGTGAAGCGCTCAATGAGCGCGGGCTTCGGGTAGTCGTCCTGACCGAGGATCGGCACGTCTACTCGTTCGCGAAGTGCTTCAACCGCAAGGTTGAGCGCGCGGTAACTGGTGAAGAGGGCCATCGTTCGACCGCCGGCCGCGTTCATGAGGGCCTCGAGTTCATCGTGCATCGCTTCGTCGAAGGTTGCGCTTCGAGGATCGGGCATGTGGGCCGCGCAATAGAGAAGTGCCTGTTCGGCGTAGTCGAAGGGGCTCTCGACATCGACCCGTTCGAAGCGCGTCTCGGGAATGCCGAGTTGGATGGGCAGCGCGAGTGGGAGCGTTGCACTCGTAAGCACTGCGGTGGTCTGAGTCCATAAGGTCTCATCGAGAAGTTCCCCGATGTCGATGGGAGCAATTCGGAGAACAGGGAACTCCTCGCTTCCCTCAATCCATGCCACTTCAGTCGCCTTGATTTCTTGACACGAGTTGATGTCTTCGACGAGTGAGGTTGCGGCTTGCATCGCCCGCAGTTTGCGGGCACCAACGTCGCCCTTGCTGTCGTCGGGAATCGCTCGTAGTGCGGTGGTGGCTTTGTCGATACGAGCGCGCGCAAGGGTGAGGATGCGCTCTGGTTCTCCGTCGACCTGTCCCCGCAGGCGTCGACCGTGTTCCTCCCTGAGGGCATCACGCCACATGGGGCCGAGTTCGTCGACATCTCGCACGATGTCGGGATCCGCGATGATCGCGGCAATGTTGCGTGCGAGCGCGGTGAAGCGGCCGGCAGAGAGTTCGACCCCCGAGGTGGCAGCGACAATGTCCTCGAGTTGGTGGGCCTCATCAATGATGACGACTTCGTGTTCGGGAAGCACGGCGCCGTTGGTCGCAAGGTGCATTCCGTAGAGATGGAGATTCACGACGACAACATCAGCCTCCGAAGCGGCGCGTCGCGCTCGTTCGGTGAAGCAGTCGTCACCCTTGGGACATTTCGCTGCTCCCGGACATTCGCGTGGTCCAACGCTGACCGCCGCCCATGCCCGAGGTGACGGCTCGATTGTCAGTTCGGACCTATCTCCGGTGAGAGATGTTGTCGACCATCGAGCGAGGGCCGCGATCTCTTCTGAAGGGGGCCTTGGTCCACCAACATCAAGCGCCATCTGTTCGGAACCGTCACTTTCGAGTTCGCGAACTCGCTGGAGGCAGATGTAGTTCGACCTCCCTTTGAGAACAGCGAAAGTGAAGGGCTGGTCGAGATGCTCGGCCAGAAAGGGAAGATCCTTGGTGGCCAGCTGGTCCTGCAGGGTCTTGGTCGCGGTAGCGACGACGACTCGACGTCCAGAAATAATGCAGGGCACAAGATAGGCAAAGGTCTTTCCAGTGCCGGTTCCCGCCTCGACGATCAGATGGTCGCCTTCGACGATGGAACGTGCCACCGCTTCGGCCATTTCGGTTTGGCCGGCGCGCTGCTCGCCGCTGGGCAGTTGGGCAGTGATCTGCTCGAGGGCCTGACGAGTGTTGGCGACGAGACGGTCGGCGGCACCCATGAGACGACGATGGTACCGGGGTGTTGGTGGCTCGGCGGTAACGTCGCACGGGTGGACATCCCCGGTATCGACCCAACGCGCATCCCCGTGCACATCGCCGCGGTCATGGACGGGAATGGTCGTTGGGCGACAAGCCGAGGTCTAAAGCGCACCGACGGGCACGCTGCCGGCGAGGAAGCGTTGTTCGATTCAGTGAAGGGCGCTCTTGATTTGGGCGTGAAGTGGCTCACCGTGTACGCCTTTTCCACTGAGAACTGGCGACGCCCTGCTGATGAGGTCCGTTTCCTTATGGGCTTCAATGAGTCGCTTCTTGTCCGGCGCCGCGATGAACTCAACGAACTCGGTGTGCGTATGCGGTTTATCGGCCGACGGGACTGGCGAGTCCCCAAACGCTTGCTGCGACGAATGGATGAGTCGACCGAACTCACGAAGAACAACCGAACACTGACGTTCACGATCGCGTTCAATTATGGCGGGCGCGCAGAAATCGTCGATGCGGTGAAGAAATTGATCGCCGAAGGCGTTCCTGCCGACAAGGTCGACGAAAAGGCGATCGCCAAGCGGCTCTACGACCCAGAGGCCCCGGATCCAGATCTGGTCGTTCGCACATCGGGTGAATTCCGAACCTCGAACTTCCTCATGTGGGAAGCGGCCTATAGCGAACTGGTCTTCACCGACACGCTGTGGCCCGACTTCCGCCGTGAAAACCTTTTCGATGCGGTCCGCGAATATCAAGCACGGGACCGTCGATTCGGTGGCCTGAGCCCCGAAGCCTGATCGGTCGGTCACATGAGCAAGGGCACCATCCACCGCGACGAGGGGATCGTGCTGCGCACCTACAAACTTGGCGAAGCCGATCGCATCGTGGTGGTACTCACGAAGGCTCGCGGAAAAGTGCGGGCCGTAGCCAAGGGTGTGCGTAAGACAAAGTCCAAGTTCGGTTCCCGTCTCGAGCCCATGAGCCATTGCGTGCTTCAGTTCTATGAAGGACGCGAACTCGACCTTGTGACCCAAGCGGAAACTATCGACAACTTCCGCGCTGTTCGTGAGGATCTCGATCGGATCGGACGGGGCGTCTCGATGCTCGAAGTCGCCGATCAGTTGGCCCAAGAGGGCGAGGTCAATCCACAGCTGTATCGGATGCTGCTCGGAGCACTACGAACGCTGGAATCATCAGCCTCCCCGTTGGTCACCCCTGCGTTTTATTGGAAGGTGCTGGCTCTCGAGGGCTATCGACCAGAGGTCGATGCGTGTGTGCAGTGCGGCGCTGATGACACGCCGTTAGTCGCGTTTGATCTCGAAAGTGGAGGACTGCTGTGTCGAGTGTGTCGGCGAGGCACTCCGGTCTCGGCGGAGGCGGTGGTGATGATGCGGCAGATCCTCGGCGGGGGCCTCAATGACGCGCTGACAGCGGGGGAGGCTCCCGATGCAGCCGGTGTGGTGCACGAGGTCGATCAGCTGGCGACTCGAGCAGTGGAACATCACCTCGAGCGACGGCTTCGATCGGTGAATGTGCTCGATCACTGAGTTTGTTCAGTCGCGATTCGGCGCCGTGTCGAGATCGCACCAACGACGGTCGAATCTTTGATCAGCGACGCTGCGTTCGCAGTGCGGTGAGCGAAGAGGGAGAGGTTGGCGAGCCGTCCGCTCCCTCGTGCTCCTGCTACCTTCCCTTCTTCGAAGGTCGAATATCTCGGGGGACGACATGACCAGCACGACCACCGCACGGACAGATGCTCCGGGAACAGGTTCTCGGCCGCTTGAAGGGATTCGTGTTGTCGATCTCACGGTGATAAACGGTGAGTTGGGGCCTCGACTTTTGGGTGATCTCGGCGCTGAGGTCATCAAGGTTGAACCTCCTGAGGGTTCACCCGCTCGAACCTGGGCACCGGTTCGCAAAGGCGTCTCGCTTTCATTCGCCGTCAATAACGCCGGCAAACTCGGCATTGCCCTCGATCTCACCGACGGGGCTGATTTCGCCAAACTCCATGAGTTGCTCGACTGCGCTGATGTCCTGGTGATCTCTGGTCCCGAGGTTGCCCCAGGAGTTTCGGTGCAAATGGTCGCCGAGAATCACCCACATCTCGTGGTGGCTGCGGTGACGCCCTATGGCCTCACCGGACCGTGGTCTGGGCGAGTCATTACCGATGAGGTTCTCTCGGCGACGGGCGGAATGACGTTCAAGGCCGGAGCCTTCGATCGCGAACCGCTGCCGGCACCGAGTCAGTTCAGTAACGATGTCGCATCGTCAGTCGCGGCGTGGGCGATCCTCTGCGCGTTGTGGCAGCGCGAACAGACCGGCACGGGGCAGTTGCTAGATATTTCGCTGAATGAATCGCTGTCGCAGTGTGCCGACTGGTCCTTGCCGAACTATTCGGCCCGCGTGCTCGCTGGGAACAACGCTCCTGAGTTTCGGAACGGTTCAGGACCGGTGTACCCGATCTTCAAGTGCCGAGATGGCTACGTTCGCCTGATCGTCTTGAGTCCACCGCAATGGCGTGAAATGCGTTCATGGTTGGGCGAGCCCGAGTATCTCCAGGACGAGGAATACGAAACGTTCCCGGGACGCTTCGCGATCGCTGAAGCGATTTTGAATCCCCTGTATGAGGAACTGTTCGCAGATCTTTCTGTCGAAGAGGTGTCGGCGAAGGCGCAGGAGCGAGGCATCGTCTGCACGCCCGTTTACGACGCACCTCGTGCGCTTTCCAACGAGCACTTCGATTCCCGTGGAACCTTTCAGTCGATGGAAGTAGCTCCTGGGGTCATAGCGAAGATCCCGTCGGGCTACTTCGAATTGAACGGTGTGCGCGTCGGCCCAACAACACCGCCGCCTTCGGTTGGTCAGCACAACGATCTGGTCTTCGCGTCACTCGGTGAAAAGCGAACTGCGAAAGCCGCTGGCGCCCCGGCGCTGCCGCTGACTGGTCTGCGCGTAATGGATTTCGGTCAGGGTGCAGTTGGTGTCGAGGCTGGTCGACTGTTCGGTGAATACGGTGCCGATGTCATCAAGATCGAAAGCCGTTCGCATTACGACTTCATTCGGGTTGTAACGGGCACAGAGATGGGGCCCTCGTTCGCCTCGTCGAGTCGTTCCAAACGGGCTCTTGGGGTCAACGCCAAGTTCCCCGAAGGTCGCGAGCTTCTGCTTGATCTCGTGAAGAAGTCTGACGTCGTGATCGAGAATGTCACGACAGGGGCGATGGATGCCTTGGGCATCGGGTATTCCGATTTGTCTGCGGCCAATCCGGGCGTGGCCATGGTGGCGAGCCAGCTCATGGGTTCGCGCGGGGTCTGGGCCCACTGGCGCGGGTACGGCCCGAGCACGCAGGCACCCGGCGGCCTTTCGTTCCTGTGGTCATATGAAAATGAAGAACAGCCAGCTGGAACCGCCTCGATCTTCCCCGATCACTTTGTTGGACGGCTGTCTGCCTGTGGCGCGCTGGCCACGCTTATCGGACGATCCCGGGGCACCATTGTCGGTGGACTGATTGAGATCGCCCAGTGCGAGGCCGTTGTCGGTTCGATCGCTGATCTTTTGGCGGCCGAGTCAGTCGAGCCCGGTTCGGTTCGACCGATGGGAATCCATACCGAGCAGGCTGCCCCCGGAGCGATGTACCGCTGCGCGTCGGAGGTCGATGCCACTGGCGCCGACAATGCCGAGATGTGGGTTGCTATCAACTGTCGAGACGATGCTGACTGGGCTGCGCTCTGTGGGGTCATAGGGAAGCCGGAACTGGCCAATGACCCTCGCTATGCGACCTTCGCCAATCGGGCGAAAGCTGCTGGGGAACTCGACGCGCTGATCGGCGAGTGGACGAGTACCCGTAATCGCTATGACATCACTGATGCCTGTCAAGCCGTCGGTGTGCCTGCCGGTCCAATGCTCACCTCACCTGATCTGCTCGTGAATAATCACTTCAAGGCGCGCGGATTCCTGGTCGAGATCGATCAGCCAGGTGTCGGAGTATTCACCTTGGAAGGAAAAGGTTTCATCGCTAGCGGTATGACCGAGCCGGTGGAAGATCCTGCCCCGTGGCTCGGAGAGCACAGCGTCGAGATCTGTCGCGATCTTCTCGGTCGAGATCAAGGAACGATCGACGACCTCATTGCGCGAGGCATCGTGGAAGTGACCCCGCCTGCTGGCAAGTAGCCTCACGCTCTATGTCAGTCGAGTCATCGGTTCCCAATGACGTCTCCTTAATGGAGAAGATCGTCAATTTGTCCAAACGACGGGGCTTTGTGTTTCCGTCAGCCGAGATCTACGGCGGCTTCCGCTCCACCTACGACTACGGACCCATCGGGGTTCTGTTGTTGCGCAATGTCAAAGACGCCTGGTGGCGCTCGATGGTGCAGATGCGAGACGACGTTGTCGGACTCGACGCATCGATCCTTTCCCCGCCCGCAATCTGGGAAGCATCGGGGCATCTCAAGAACTTCACTGATCCGCTCGTCGACTGTCGCAAGTGCCACGAGCGGTTCCGCGAGGATCAACTCGAGGACCCGAGCACCTGTCCCTCCTGCGGTGAGAAAGATTCGTTCACCGAAGCCCGCAATTTCAACCTGATGTTCAAAACCCACGCTGGCCCGGTGGAGTCAGACGCTGCGGTGGCCTACCTGCGACCGGAGACGGCTCAGGGCATGTTCATCAACTTTGCCAACGTTCTTCAGACGAGTCGTAAGAAACCACCGTTCGGTATCGCGCAGATCGGCAAGTCGTTCCGCAACGAGATCACGCCGGGCAATTTTGTCTTCCGCACGCGCGAGTTCGAACAGATGGAACTCGAATTCTTCGTGCCGCCTGAGGATGCGCAGAAGTGGTACGAGTACTGGTGTGTCGAGCGCTATCGCTGGTACACCGATCTCGGTATCCCCGAAAGTCGACTGCGCATGCGGCCGCACGATGCTGATGAACTCAGTCACTACTCCTCGGGAACCTCTGATGTGGAATTCCTGTTTCCATGGGGTTGGGGAGAACTCGAAGGTGTCGCGAACCGTGGCGACTTCGATCTCACCCAGCACTCCACACATTCGGGAGAAAAGCTCGAGTACTTCGATCAGGGCGCGAATATCCGTTATCGCCCGCATGTCATCGAACCGGCTGCCGGTGCGACGCGAACGATGATGGCCTTCCTCCTCGCTTCCTACGACGAAGAGGAGGTACGGGGAGAGATCCGGACCGTTCTTCGCCTTCATCCCCGCTTGGCGCCCTACAAGGTTGCTGTCCTGCCTCTTTCGAAGAAGGACGAACTCACTCCGGTGGCCCGTGAAGTCCTAGGGATGCTCCAGCCGCTCATGATGTGCGACTACGACGAGACCCAAGCCATCGGACGCCGCTATCGCCGTCAGGACGAGCTGGGAACCCCCTACTGCGTCACTGTCGATTTCGACACCCTCGAGGATCGGGCTGTCACGGTTCGTGAACGAGATTCCATGGAGCAGGAACGGATCGCCATTGCCGATCTGCCCGCGTATCTCTTGCCTCGGTTGGTCTGACCTTTCTCGCTGCTACCGTCCGCCCCGGAGGGATACGTGGGCATTCAGGACGATGACATCGCTGCGGTTCGGAATGCCGCCGACATTGTCGCGGTCATCTCCGAGCATGTGCAGCTCAAGCGGGTCGGCCGTCGCTGGCAGGGGTTATGCCCCTTCCACCAAGAGAAGTCGGGTTCGTTCTCGGTAAACGCCGAGGAGAAGCTCTATTACTGCTTTGGTTGCGGAGCGAAGGGTGATGTCATCACCTTCGTGCGTGAAGTCGAGCATCTCGACTTTGTCGGTGCAGTCGAGAAACTCGCAGTGAAATCCGGAGTCACTCTTCGTTATACCGACGAAGGCCAAACCGAGGGTCGCAAACGTCGAACCAAATTGCTCGATGCTGTTTCGAAAGCCAGCATTTGGTACCACGATCGACTTCTGTCGGCGCCCGATGCCGCCGCGGCGCGTAGTTATCTGCGGTCTCGGGGCCTCGACGGTGATGACGTGCGCACGTTCGGCATCGGTTGGGCGCCGGAGGGATGGGATGAATTGGCCCGTGCCCTCAAGGTTCCGAACGATGTCTTTGTCGAAGCCGGCCTCGGCTTCATCAATAGTCGCGGCCGACCAACCGATGCCTTTCGGGGACGCATCATTTTCCCCATCCACGATGTCGCTGGGGCAACGGTCGGCTTCGGTGGTCGCATCATGCCTGGGGTCGACGGCGCCAAGTACAAGAACTCAGTCGACAGCGCGATCTACGGGAAGTCTCGTTTGCTCTACGGCCTCCACATGGCGAAGGCCGACATCGTGAAGGCCGATGAAGCAATCATCTGCGAGGGGTACACCGATGTGATCGGTTTCTTCAAGGCGGGACTTCCCCGAGCAGTCGCGACATGTGGAACGGCGCTCACCGAGGATCATGTGAAGCTTCTCCGCAGTTTTGCTCGCCGAGTGGTGCTTGCCTTCGATGCCGACGCTGCCGGTCAGAATGCTGCTGCGCGCGTCTACACATGGGAAAAGCAATACGACCTCGATGTCGCCGTTGCGGTTTTCCCCGGCGGTGTTGATCCGGCCGATCTCGCCCAGTCCGACCCTGAGGCGCTCGCTACTGCGATCGCCGAGGCCAAACCGTTCCTCAAGTTTCGCCTCGACCGTGTCCTCGATTCCTCTCCGCTCGATACACCCGAGCATCGGGCACGTGCGGCCGAGGCCGCCATGGCCGTTGTGTTGGAGCATCCCAGCGACATTGTCCGAGATCAGTACCTTCTCGAGGTCGCTGCTCGTCTGCGGCTCGATCCCGAGCAATTGCGAAACCGTCGACCTGCTGCGAGCCGCGGCGGTGCGTCGGGTCAGGGTTCGGGTCCAGGCTCGAGGGAGAACACCAGCGCCAATCGGCCGCAGCGTGCCGCTCGTGCGGTGGTGCATCGCGATACGGCTGCGACCGAAGCGTTGCGTCACCTCATCTGGGACCCCGAATCGATTGCGCCACTCCTTGACGACGTGCTCTTTCCCGATCCACTTGCGGCGACGGCCTACCGCGCAATGCTGGCAACGGGATCAGTCGCCGATGCAATCGAGATGGCTGCAGCCGACGACCCCGCCGCGGGTGATTTACTGCAACGCCTCGCCGTCGAAGAACCCGAGTCAACCGTACAAAGTGTGTTGATCCGGCTCGTCGACGATGCCGCCAACGCGTCGATGGCCGCGTTGCAAGCCGAAGCGATGGTCGCTGCCGACCCCTTCGCCGTCGGAGAATCGATCCGCTGGCTCAATCTCCGAATCATGGACCTTCGCGAGCAAGAAGGATCTCTTGACCCTGACATGGAAGCCATGCACGATCTGCTGGCCTGGCTTACCGACGTCGATGGCGATCCGATCGACAATGATGAGGTTCGTCATGTCTGACGCGCTCGCCGGAATCGATGATCAGGTTTTTGAGGTCTTGGTCAAGCGCGCGCTCCTTCGTCCTGATAACTCACTGACCGGCGAGGAGGCGATCGAGGCATTGGCCGATGTCGACCCAACTCTCGAAGTGATCGAGCTACTGCGGTCTCGCTTGATCAAACGGGGAGTCGTTCTCGAAGATGCTGTCCCATTGGTCGAGGAAATCGATCTACTTGTCGACATCGAGGCGGGCGAGGACGTCACCGAGATCGTGATCATCGCTCACGATCCATTGCTTGATGATCTTGAGGACGATGACCTTGTCGAGCGACGACATCGCGCTCGATTCCGTCCTTCGACAAAAGCCACGATGCGCCTGAACTCTCAGACCGGCGGGACCTCTGACCCGATCCGGATGTACATGCGTGAAATCGCGCGCGTCCCACTGCTGACTGGACCAGAAGAGGTGGTCCTGGCCAAACAGATCGAACGAGGGATGGCGGCATCAGAGCGACTTGCCGACCTTGCTGCCGAAGGTGGGCTCGATACTCTCGACCCTGCCGAACGTGCGCAACTCAAGCGCGTCGCACGCAAAGGCGAAGACGCAAAGGCGGAACTCACTCAAGCAAACCTTCGTCTCGTCGTGTCGATTGCCAAGCGCTACGCCGGCGGGGGAGCGATGCAACTCCTCGATCTCATCCAGGAGGGGAATCTCGGTCTCATGCGTGCGGTCGAAAAGTTCGACTGGACGAAGGGGTTCAAGTTCTCCACCTATGCCACATGGTGGATCCGTCAGGCCATTACCCGAGCGATTGCGGATCAGGCTCGGACAATTCGCATCCCCGTTCACATGATGGAAGCGATCAATAAACAGATCCGAGTGTCTCGCGAGATGACGCAGCAACTCGAGCGTGAGCCCACTGACGATGAACTTGCGCAACGCCTCGACGTTTCGGTCGAGAAGGTTCGCGAGCTCAAACGTATCGCTGTCGATCCACTCTCTCTCGATTCACCGTTGCGTGAGGGTGAGGACGCAAGCCTTTCGGACATCATCGAAGACCACCGACTTGAAACTCCAGCGGATGCCGCGACCCGTCGCATGCTGAACGAGGCGATCGTGGAGGCGCTCGATGAGCTCAATGATCGCGAGCGGGAACTCCTCCGCATGAGATTCGGTCTTGACGACGGACAACCTCGAACGCTCGAGGAAGTTGGGCGAGAGTTTGGTGTGACTCGGGAGCGCATTCGACAAATCGAGACGAAAACGTTGGCCAAGCTCCGCAATCCGCAGCACAGTCAGCGTTTACGCGAGTACTTCGAGGTCGACTGATGCGGCCGTCGATTCGACTAGCACTTCGGCTCGGGGCTGTCGTGGCCGTTGCTTGCGTCGCAGTTGTCATCATTGCCCGACGTCGGCAACCCGAACCCACATGGGAACCCGGACTTGAGTTCAATCCGGATTTCGATCTCACTCCTGAAGAGATCCTTGCCGATATCAGGGGAGAGTCGCCCTCGGCCTGAGTCAGGTCTGAGGAGATCGGCTCGGAGGGTGAAAGCTGGTCTGGACAGGGGGTCTCGGGGCCGCTGCTATCCTCACCTTTCCATTCCGGGGTAGCTCAGCTGGCAGAGCATCTGACTGTTAATCAGAGGGTCGTGGGTTCGAGCCCCACCCCCGGAGCCATCGTCGTTGCGTTCTTGAGGAGCCGAGGAAGCAGTGACTCGCCCGAAAGAGCTCGCGGCACGTCGGATACCGCCCTGTTGGGCACTGTGCCTTCGAGAAGATCGAGGAGTGTTGGGGCAACATCGAATGCCGAGGCGACCCCGACGCTAGCGACGTGTGCGCCATCACCGACGAGCAGCAGGCTCCCGTAGCGGCCGGTGTGGCCGCCAGTCCGTCGGAACGGCACCGGTCCGACGAGTCCATACGTAGGGTGGACGATTGCATTCGCCGTGCCGTTCCAGATGCACACCAGATCACAGCCCGACGAACCGATGGCGAACGGATCCGAGGCTCCCGGGCGTTCGATTTCGACGACGCTCGGTTCTCCTGTCCGCGGATTGATGCACTGTTTCAGCATCGTCGTCAATGCATCGCAAACCGATTCATAGTCAGCTGGGTCAACGATGCCGTGAGCCTCGCGGCCGCGCAGGTTGATGCGGATGCGTCCGTCGTAATAGGAGGGAATGGCGAATGCTGGCATTGTCGACCAACGGTGGCGATACCAGGTTGCAGGTTGCCATCCGAGCGAGCCGTAACCAGGGCGCGAGCGGGCGTGGGGTGCGTTCCGGCGTCGTAGGTTGCGCACGGCGCGCACGAAGGGCTGGGGTAAGCGCTCGGCGGCGAATCTCATGATCCTTCGACTCGCCTTCGCAGTCGGCCCGGATCGCTCTTGAAACCAGTCCCGATCCCACTCGATGGAACCTTCGTTCATGCTCGGTCCACACGAAGGATCAGCCGCCCAATCGTCGGGTACCACCAAAGCCGGGCCACCCGAACTCCACCGATGCATCAACTCGGGGAGAAGCACCATGCTCTGAACGTCAGACTCGTTGGGGCCCATCCCGCCCATCGTGAACACCACCACGATGTCGAACTCGAGTCGGCGGGTTAGGTCGCCGACGAGCCGATCGGCAGCGATGTGGACAGCCCGCAGCGCCTCTTCTGCTGCAGGGGAGGACCGATGCTGATGAAGCGGGTGGTTGGGATCAACGCCATGCCACAGCCCCTCAATCGCTGAGTGCAACTCGGCGACTACGACAATGGCGAGATCCCAGTCCGGGAGTCGCTCGGAAAGCAGCCAAGAGGCAGCATCTCGACGCGCGTCGACTCCAGCGACTAACTGTCTTCCCATCGTTGTGCAGGCCTGGGGCGATGCCCACGGTGTCGCGTAGGTCCATTCAGTCGCTGGATAGGGGCCGAATTTGGCGTTGAGTTCACTGGCAAGACTGGCTGGCCTCGCAAGCGTTCCCTCGGTGATCCCTGGATCGTGAGCGCCCCATGCAACGACTCCACGGACCCCCGGTGACCGGTCGAGGTCGGCATAGGGAGCATCGAAAACCACCACGCGCTCGGCATGGTGTTCGAAGAACGGCTCGAAACGAGCTCCCTCCTGCCAAGTCAGGTAGCGCGTGGGATCGAACTCGACTGCGGCGTATCGGTTGGCGGCCTCGGGGCTCAGACCTGACCAGAAATGTTCCCATGCGAGGCCTGTGCGCTGGGCTGGGCCGTGGTCGAGGAGTACGAGGGCTCCTTGCTCGCGCAGAGCGGCGAGTTCTGGCAGAACACCTTCGGCCAACAGTTGCGATCCGTAGGACTCCTCGAAACCGTCCAATCCGATTGCCAAAACTTTCGTCATTCTCGTCCCAAGTCCTTCTGTGGCGCTGTACCCATCAAATGTTTCGCTCCCCATAGTTGCAGAAGCCAACTCGTGAAACTGTCAGTTGTGATCTGTGATCTGTGATCTGTGATCTGTGATTCACGATCCACAGGCGAAGGAGGTGAACCTTGACCGACGTCCGTGCTCCCGGTGCAGGGGGATCAACCTCTCGACGTTTTGTGATCGTGCACCGTGCCTGCGTCGCGGGAGACAGGCACGGAGACCCGTAGTATCAGAGGTTGGGGCGGTAGCTCAGTGGTCAGAGCGCGGGACTCATAATCCCTTGGTCGTGGGTTCGATCCCCACCCGCCCCACCACCTGTTTGTTCATGAGCGTTTGTGTTTGGAGGACCTGCGGTGAGCTCATTGTTCGCAGAGACCTGGTCTGAAACGTGGAACTCTCACGATCCAAACGCAATCGTTCTCCTGTACGCCGACGACGGCGTTCATCGGATGGCTGCTGGCTCGACCTACGTGGGTGCGGCGCAATTGCGAGAGATGGTGTATCGCTCCTTGCGCGGGTACCCGGATCTCTTTTTTCTGATTCGGGATCACCAACTGCTCGATATCGAGAAATTTTCCTCGAAACGCTTTGTTATTGAGTACACGATGACCGGAACTCAACGTGAAGCCATCGGCGATCGTGCTGGTACGGGTAAATCGATCACGATCGATGGCGCGATGATTGGTGAATTGGACGCAAGTCATCGAATTCGCCGGTGTACGGACTACCTCGATCATCAGTCCATCCGTCAGCAACTTGGTCTAATCGATTGAATGCACCGCTCACCTAGTATCAGGCCAATGGGGCGAACTGTCGTTCTCCCGTGTCTCAACGAGGCGGAAACGCTGCGGCATGTCTGTCGTTTCTTTCGGTGACGATCCGAAGCGAAACTCTTACCTAGTTCTCACCTCATTTCGGAGGAGCGCTCCTACACTTTCGCCATGACCGAGCCGGAACTCCCTAGCGATGAGCGATCTGAATCCCTCTATGGCAGGGCTATTTCTCGTCGTTCACTGCTCATTGGTGGCGCTGCACTCGGAGCGGTATTCGCCGTTCCTGCGCTGGCATGCGGCGGAAAGAGCGACAAGTCGACGTTTGATGCAGGTTCACAGTCGACAACCACTGCAGCCTCCCGCGTCACCTCCACGACGACAAAGGCCTCGACTGGCGGAGGACCTCCACTACCTGCCAATGGGCAGGTCGTCATCAACTTCACCTACGGCCCAACCGGTGGGGGTGTGGCCAAAAACCCCTATATCGCCGTCTGGGTCGAAACCATTACGGGTGAATTCGTCGACACGGTGTCGCTCTGGTATCAGTCGGGCAAGGGCGATCGTTATTTGAGCGATATGCGCGCGTGGATCTCGTCGAGCGGCGGAAACGACAAATCGATGTCAAGCGCAACGCGCACCGCCGGGTCGTATTCAGTGGTGTGGGACGGAACCAATTCCTCAGGCCAGAAGGTGGCGCAGGGCGACTACATGATCTTCATTGAGTGTGCCCGCGAGCGCGGCCCCTACGAGGTCATCAGCCAACCTCTGTCTCTCGGTGCGGCGCCAACCTCGGCAAGCCCTGCGGGCAAGGGTGAAATTTCGGCAGTCACTATGAAGTACACCCCCTGACCATGGCCGATCTGACGACGGCCAAACGGGCGACGAACAAGTGGTCTCGGCTCATCCACGTCTACACGTCGATGGCTGCGCTGTTGCTGGTGTTGTTCTTTGGGATCACGGGGATCACCTTGAATCATCCGACGTGGTCGATCGGCGACGCGTCGACAACAACGACCGTCTCAGGAACTCTTCCGATGTCGCCAATGGCAAACGGATCGGTTGACTATCTCTCGGTTTCGGAATTCGCCCGGAACGAACTCGGTGTCGGCGGGCAGGTCGAGAGTTTTGATTCCACCGGATCCTCGGCCTCGATCCGGTATCGACAGCCTGGCTACTCCGGAGACCTCACATTCTCAACAACGTCGGGCGACTACGAACTTGTGAGCGAGCAGCAAGGAATGTTCTGGGGAGTCATGAACGA
>JBAXGZ010000056.1:0-14859 GCA_037139155.1 Actinomycetes bacterium
GGCTCGGTCAGTGGCAATGGTGGTGCTGGTGGTAATGGCGGTGCGGCAAGCGTTACCGGTGCCGGCGCGGGAGCGGAAGCTGGAGCTGGCGGTGCGGGAGGCTTTGCAACCAAGGGCGACGGTGGTAAGGGCGGTGCCGGTGGAGCAGCGAGCTCTGACGGTGCGGTATCAAGCGCCACTGGTGGAGCTGGTGGCGACGGTGGAAATACGTCGGAGGGCAACGGCGGTGTCGGTGGTGCCGGTGGAGCGGCCAGCGGCAGCGGAGTGGAATCCGGCGGCTCCTTCGCTGGCACCGGTGGTGCTGGCGGTGGTTCCTTGGCAGGAAACGGTGGTGCCGGCGGCAACGGCGGTGCTGCTGTCTGGTTGGGCAATGGGAATGCGGGCGCCTATGGCGGCAACGGCGGTGTCGGAGGAATTGGCGGGATCCTCAAGGTCGCCTCAGGCGGCGGCAACGGCGGCGATGGTGGCAACGCGTTTCTGTCGGGCAATGGCGCTGGAAATGCGATCGGCGGTAGCGGGGGTGACGGCGCTGTGGTCGCCGGTCGTGGAGGTGCCGCAGGTACGGCCACAGCCGTTGGCGGAGGTTCTTCGACGCAGGGCAGTCCGGGCCAAGACGCGTGATCGTTCGGGCCGATCACCTTTGGGTGATCGGCCCGGAATTCTCGGCGAGCGAGGTTGCGGCTGGCGTCAGTGCGTGGTGACGGTGTCAGTGTCGCGACCCGACCGCAGCACCGTCCCGGGTTTGGCGCCGGTCGCTGCACCATCAACCACGGTGACGACACCACCAACGAACACGCGCACGACTCCGACAGATTCAGCATGCATGCGCGGAGAACCGCCGGGAAGGTCATGCGCGATCGTTGGCGGTTGGGTGTCGATGGTGGCGGGATCGAACACGACGAGGTCGGCGATCCATCCCTCTTTCACCTGGCCGCGGTCGCGCAGCCCGAGATGACGAGCCGGTACGTCAGTGAGCGCCTGAACCGCGCGCTCAAGACTTAGCAGTTTCCGTCCTCGGAGTGAATCGGCGAGCAGGCGAGTGGGGTAAGAACCCCCGCACATGCGGTCGAGATGCGCTCCCGCATCGCTGCCACCGAGGACGACGTCGGGGTCATCCCACAATTCACGGCGCAGTTCCCAGTGGGCATCGTCGTCGTCGGGCGCGCTCGGCCACAACACCGTTCGCAGATCGTCGGCGATCACGACGTCAATAAGGGTGTCGAACGGTTCGGTGTCACCACGCTCGGCGGCGATGTCTCGGACCTTGCGGCCGGCGAGCCCCTCGTTCTCCGCGCTGAACGTCGCGCCGATGACGTAGTCGGCGAAGCCAGCGAGACGTCGGAACATGCCGGCTTCCTCGCTATCCGCGCGCGCCACCATCATTCGGCGCGTCGCCTCGTCGCGCAGCATCTCGATGCGCTCGGCAAGCGGTGCGTTGAGAATCGGTCCCCATCCGGGCATGAGGTTGAGCGCGCAGTAGGTGCCAAAGCTCATATTCATTGGGACGATCACTGGCATCGTGAGGGCGAGAACACGGCCACCGAGTTCGCGGGCGCGTTTCGAGACTTCAAGGTGGCGGTTGATGCGTTCAGGGTCGCGAGTATCGACAACGAGCAAGTTCCAGTTGAGAGGCCGGTTCGCCCGCACCGACATCGCGGGCAACAGTTCGAGTTCTGAGTCGTTGAATCCGTCGCTCGCGCCTTCGAAGATTCCTTCGAGTGTGGTGCCGGGCCAACGACCAGTCTCTTCGCACAGGGCGAGAATTTCTTCGCGGTCAGCCCCCTTCGCTGGTACCGGGTCGCCATTTCCATCACTATGCGAACTCGAGCAGTCCATCGAAAGTCCGAGCGCGCCCGATTCGATCGACTCGCCGAGCGTGCGTCGCATTTCGTCGAGCTCAGTCGGGGTTGCGGGGCGGAAGTTCGCCTCGGCGCCGAGGACATAACGGCGCAGTGCGCTATGCCCGACCATGAAACCCGCGTTCACCGCGATCGTGCCCTCGAGTGCATCGAGGTACTCGCCGAACGTCGACCACGTCCACGGCACGCCTTGTTCCAGCGCAACGAGTGGCATGCCTTCGACTTTCGCGAGCATCCGTCGGATGTAGTCGGCATCATCGGGCTGAACCGGAGCGATGCTGAAACTGCAATTCCCACCGATAACCGAGGTGACGCCGTGAACGTTCGATGGCGCAGCAAACGGATCCCAGAAAAGCTGAGCGTCATAGTGCGTGTGCATATCAACAAAGCCGGGACTCACGATGAGGCCGGTGGCATCCAAGGTCTGTCGCGCGTTTTCCTGCAACGAGCCCGGTTCGACAATCGCCACGATGTGGCCGTCGCGAATGCCAATGTCGGCGGGGTACGCAGGCGCACCAGTGCCGTCCACGACGGTGGCTCCGATAATTTGATGATCAAGCACGATGTCCCCCGGCAATTCATCAACCGGCTCGAAGTCGGTCGTGGCTCGGAAATCTAGGCTCTGCGACGGATGAACGACACAGCACCCGTGTTCGATACGAATGGACCCGCACGTTTCGTAGCGTTTGGCTCGTTCGATCCCCATTCGAACCCAAAATGTCCCTGCCGAGGCGGCCCGCATCGTCACGCCCAATCTCGACGTTTGTTTCGATGTCGAATCGCCCGTTCGCCTCGCCGTATGATGCCGAGGTGAATCAGGCAACTGTGGCGCGACGAGTGTTCCGCTGGTCATTGGTGGTAGCTGGTCTGCTCGGAGTGCTTGGTCTCCTCGGTTTGCTTGGTCCACTCGGAACCGGTGGATTGAATTCATCCGCCGATGCTCAGGTCGCGCCCTCCACATCAATGATGGAGTCTGGGCTTTCGACGACGACAACAGATGCGACCGCTGCAGCGACAACCACGACAAGTAGTTCGTCGGGAACGCCAGCGACACCTGCGATTGTCAAAGTTGGATTCCTAGTGAACGACATCCAAGACATCAATCTTGAACAACATCGCTATCAGATCGACTTTTACATCTGGTATCAGTGGACCGATCCCGACCTCAATCCGTCAGCGTCGATGGAGTTCATGAATGACGGAGAACGGTGGGCAACCATGCGCTCCCCGGCGTTCGACAAGCCCGTGAAGCTCGACGATGGTTCGTTCTATTTCCGAGAGCGCGTTTTGTCGATGTTCCGGGGCAATCTGCCGCTTGAGGATTATCCCTACGACACCCCCCAGCTGAAGATCGTGATTGAGGATGTCGTCCTTGGAACTGACCAACTTCTCTTCGTCCTCGACGATCCCGCAGTGGAGACTTCCGCCGATCTGTCGGTGCCTGGCTACGCCGTTGGAGTACCAACCGCGACGGTGACGGAATGGGTGTACAGCCCGATGGGTGCGATTGACTCTGGCTCAACCACCTCATCGCGAATCGTGCTCACCATCCCAATGAGTCGTCCATGGCTGCCCTACACGGCGAAAATCTTTGTTCCGTTCCTGATCATCATCCTGTGCGCGTCGATCGTGTTCCTGATCCATCCCAAACATGTTGATGCTCGCTTCGGCATGGGAATTAGCGCTCTTCTCACTCTGGTTGCGCTCAAGTGGATCACTGATGGGGAGATTCCAAATGTTGACTACCTCGGGCTGGTCGACTCGCTCTACCTGATGGCGTTTCTCTTCATCGCTGTAGGACTGATTGAGACGACGTACTCCACGTGGAGGAAGGAGCAGGGGGACGATACGGCGGCTCTTGCGCGCATCGGCCTGGTCACTCTGATTGTTGCTGGCGTCGTGTTCGTTGTTGGCTGCGCCGGCATCTTTCTGGTCTTCCTTTTCTAACGGAGTTTCTCGTCCGACGTAGTGAGTCTTTCGGGGCCCGCGCCACCTGTTTCGAATTGCTCATCGAGGTCATAGGATCTTCTCAAGCGGGAAATGGGGCAACAGTGGAAACTGACGAACGACGAATCCGGCTTCGTGATGAGCGGGCAGCAACGGCGCACTATCGCGGTGGCATCGAAATCCGCATGATTAGTACGTTCGTGTTTTTCGCAGTTCTGTGGGTGGGGGTGATCGTGCTGGGGATCAGCGGCGTCATTCCGTTATGGCTTGGGCTCATCCTCAACACGATCTTCGCGTCGACCTTTTATATGCCCATGCACGAGGCCGCCCATGGGAATATCTGGGGAAATGCGCGTCGCGGTCGGTGGGTTGAAGATCTCATCGGCATGTTGTGCGCCATTCCACTCGGGTTTTCATTTAAGGCGCATCGACCTTCGCATATGCGGCATCACGCATATACGAATGATCCCTCGCGCGATCCTGATTTCCACGTTGCCGGTCCGATGCACACGATTCTGAAGAGTTGGTACGCGCAGGTGATGCTGGCGACATTTCTTCCTGTCTTCGCGTTTGTACCGCCCGCTCGCCGGCTCATTCCTGCATCGACGTTCGCAGCAATGGGCGGTGGTGCGAATGATCGTCGTACCGGACTCATCCAACTTCGCTTCTGGATTCTTTCGACCGCGGTGTTGGTGATCGCCTTCCTCACCGGTTTTGGATGGCCCGCACTTTTGCTGTGGTATCTGCCCTCGCGTTTGCAGGCATTGTGGTTGCTTACGGTCTTCGCGTGGTTTCCTCACCATCCCTCTACCGAGGTCGGCCGATATGTCGATACTCGAGTCGCAGTCTTTCCTGGGTCGGGATTACTGATTCGTGGACATGATCATCACGCGGTGCATCATCTGTTTCCGCGAGTGCCGCACTACCGATTGCGTAAATTGTGGAACGACATCGCCGACGACATGGTTGCCAAGGGTGTTCGCTCTGAGGGTCGGGCTACTGGGGCAACTGGTCCGATCATCTGGTGAGTAACTGCATGCATCAAGGGACTGCCGCTTTCTCAGTGGAAACCGCAAGTACATTGCGCCCATGACATTTACTCTTTCCCCTCGCCGACTTCGAAATGTTGTCGTCGCCGTTGCGCTTGCTGCTGGCCTCACCATTCCGATCGCGGTCGCTCAACCCGCGATTGCGAATGCCCCAGACGTCCCGGTCGCGCCGTCGGGGGTGTACCCGAGTATCGACTCGTGCACGCTGTCGCTTACACCAGCGAGCATCGGCAGCACCGACTCCTTCACAGTGACCGCCACGTTCACACCCGCTACGGCGCAATTCGCAATTGGTGCCGATGGTTTGGGGGCGGCATGGGCGGAGGTTCACATGTCCGCGACATCGCCCTACATCCTGAATGGGCCGGGGGCGACCATCGAATCGCAAATTGGATTGGCACCGGGAACGCATTCGATGGACCTCTATGCGGTTGACCCGCAGGGTGATCCGTTGAGCGAACCGCTCTGCTCGGCGACCTATCAATACCGCACACCCGTCGCTGGTCCGATCGGCGAAACGCCGATTGATCTGCCTCATGCCACAGTCGGTATTCCGTATGGCGATGGCGTTGATGTCGGTACGCCTAATCCTTCAACCGGAGTCGTCACAGGAGTGGTTGGTGCGTCTGACCCGTCCAACTGGTGGGTGTATACGCCAACGAGCCCCGGCGACACCCGTGAGGTTCTCTCCTGCGATGTGAAGTTTGAATCCTCAACACCTGTTTTCGGCCCGATCTATGAAGAGCAAGGTGGCAATGGCGGCAGGGGAGGTCTGTTTGTTGCGAACCTACCCAGCTACTACCCGATCGTCGGAGGTAAAGGTGGTGATGGCGGCAATGCGGGTTTGTTGGGATCAGCACCCTCAGGCTCCTCCACATTGCTGTTCGGTCCCGCCGACCAGAAAATGGGATGCGGAACTCTCGTGGGTTACTTCTGGGAGCCAGGTGTCTACACGTTGACTCAGACCATCCATTGGAACCCGTATCCGTCGGACGTCGCCCCTGGCTCTTTGCCTTCGGCTGTTCCTTCGACAGTTCCCACTGGCATCTCGCAGGTCTACGCAACACACCGGACGCTGACCTTGGTCGTCGATATGGCGCCGGCCTTTACTGGCTGATCGTCGCTGGTTGCAGTACTCAAAGATCCTCAGGTGGTTCGAGTCGTCCCGCTTTGGATCAGGCTCTCGAAAGAATGAGTCCGCTCGTGGGCACGCCGGTACCCGCGGTGACAAGAGCATTCTCGACATTGTCGACCTGATTGACCGACGTGCCGCGGAGTTGGCGAACCACTTCGGTGATTCCGTTCATGCCGTGGATGTACGCCTCACCTAGGAGGCCGCCACTGGTATTGATCGGAAGTTCGCCGCCAACTGAAAGTCGTTCGATTGTGGCGAAGTCTTTGGCTTCGCCCCGACCGCAGAACCCGAGTTCTTCAAGTTGCACGAACACAAAAGGGGTGAAGTGGTCGTAAAGGAACGCGGTGTCGATATCGGTTGGAGCGAGCCCTGACTGTTGCCATAGTTGACGGCCAACAAGTCCGATTTCAGGCAGACCGGTCACGGTGTCGCGGTAGTAACTCGTCATCATTTCGCTGTCGCCGGTCGCGCCCTGCGCAGCCGCGGTGATTATCGCTGGGGTCTGCCGCAGATCTTTCGCACGTTCGACCGATGTCACGATAAGTGCGACACCGCCGTCACTTTCCTGACAACAATCAAGCAGTCGCAACACCGGTTCCACGACCCAAGGCGAGGCCTGATGATCGGCGAGGGTGATGGGACGTTCGTAGAACCACGCGTTGGGATTGGTCGATGCATGATGTCGATCGACGACAGCAATGCGACCGAAGTCCTCGTTCGTTGCTCCGTACTCATGCATGTAGCGACGAGCATGGACTGACACCCACGATGCGGGGCTCAGCAGGCCAAAGGGTGCGTACCACGACAACCACAGTGGCATTGTCGTGAGCGAGCCGCCGATATTGCCGAACCGCAAACCCGATCGCTCGTTGAATGCCCGATACACAACGACCACTTCAGCAATGCCACTGGCGACAGCCATCGCGGCTTGCTGCACCGTCGCTGCAGCCGCGCCACCGCCGTAGGTGATGCGACTGAACATCGTGATTTCATCGAAGCCGAGGTTGCGACTGAGCTCCATCTCCTCGGTGGTGTCTTGCGAGAACGTGACGAGTCCATCAACATCGGACGGGCTGAGGCCAGCATCATCAAGTGCAGAACGAACGGCTTCGCACGCGAGTTGCAGTTCGCTGCGTCCCGACGCTTTCGAGAACTCCGTCTGGCCGATACCGGCGATCGCCGCGCGACCTCCGAGCCCGCTCATGCCGGAATGGCCACAACGGCCGTGCCCGAGGCGTGATCCCCAAGGTCATTCGATGCGGCGAGATCAACGTGTACGAGACGCTCTTCACCCGCGGTTTCTACTGCGGTTACCCGTCCGGTGAACCGGAGTGTGGATCCCGCCAGCACGGGCACACCGAGGCGGATCGCCAGCGAACGAACGAGAGATTCTGGTCCGGCCCAGTCCGACAAATAGCGGCCGCAGTAGGCGTTAGTCGACAGGATGTTCATGAAAATGTCGGGTGCCCCTTGAGCCTGCGCGTAATCGCGGTCGTGGTGAACGGGCATGAAATCTCGAGTGGCGATGGCCCCGGCCACGATGCGAGTCGCGGTCATCTCGAGCATGAGTTCAGGCAGTTCATCGCCGACCTGTGGGTTGGGAGTCATTGGCCCTCCTCGGGTCGGAACTGGTGAAGCACGAAACCATCGTCGAATTCGGTGAAGCACACCTCGACCGGCATATCGATCTGTGCGTCTTCAGGCGCAATCCCGATGAGATTGCTGACGAGTCGCACTCCCTCTTCGAGGTCGACCAACGCAACGATGTAGGGATAGTCCATGAATGGGAACGTTGGATGCTGTGGCATGACGAAGCTGTGAACCGTGCCTCGACCACTGGCGGTGACCGTGTCCCACTCGAGTGAATTGCAATGGGGACACATTGGTCGGGGCGGGTGTCGCAATGTTCCGCACGACACGCATCGCTGAATGAGTAAGTGGCGGTCTCGCAATCCGTTCCAGAAGAATTCGGTGTCGGGCGAGACCGAAGGACGCAGTGGTGTGGCCATTACGCGCTCCCGGGCATGAACTTGAGAATTCGGAAACGCTGCACACCGACGGTTTCACCAGCGTTGTCGGTGTAAGTAGTGAGCCAGGTGACGAAGTGGCCGCGGCCCAACCGGGTCTGCTTCTCTTCGGAAATAGATTCGACAATGTTGGTGGCCGATACCTGTTCGCCAAGGTGCAGGTGGCGCTCAATTTCGAATTCGGAACCCACCGCCAGTGTGCCGGTGAATCCTTGTCGTTCGAAGACGGTCATGATGCTTTCGCCCTGTGATTCGGTCGGGGCGCCACCGCGTTCGCCGATTCCAGTGATCACCGGTGCCGGCATCGTCCATGTCTGCAGCATCAGCGGCGGTGCGACGATGCCGCCGAATCGCGTGCTGGCGGCGAAGTCGGGATCGGTATAGACGGGGTTGGCGTCTTCGAATGCTGCGGCCCAGTGTCGGATCATCGGTTGGTTGACCGGATCCGGACTCACGCTGAAGCCCGTGCCTCCGGGAGGACGACCGATCAGAGCATCAAGTTCGGCCCGAAACACGTCAGGGGATGGAGAATCCATGCCCCGGTCCTACCACAGCCGACCGTGCGCTCGCCGTGTACCTCGGGCAGCGCAGGAGAGGTGAAGGTACGGTCAGGCGGGGGTTTGGAACTGTGCTGAAGCCAGTCATGAGACGTCGGAGTGATTGGATGAGCAGATGTCCGGCTGACCGATCAACCATCGGCAAATTCCGCGCAAGTAAGGGTGTCCGATGACAGCATTACCGTTCGTTCCGGAGCCTGCGACTTCCGCGAGTTCAGAGACGCGGGTTGGTCCACTCGATGACCTTCGTGTTGTCGAGTGCAGTTCGGGAATTGCCGGACCGTTCCTCGGGAAGCTCTTTCGAGACGCCGGTGCTGAGGTGATCAAGGTTGAATCTGCCGAAGGTGATTCTCTGCGTGGGTTCGCCTCAGTCTGCGAGTTGTCGCCTGGTGAGGATGGCGCGCTGTTCTGTCATCTTTCCGCGGGAAAGCGTTCGGTACTTGGTGTTCTGGGCGATGCCCGAGTTGACGCGCTTCTTTCCGGAGTCGATCTGCTGATTGAAGATGGTGATCTGTCGGTCGACATCGATGCGATTCGCGCCGCGTACCCTCTTCTCGTCATCGTCTCGATCTCGCCCTTCGGTCGCAGCGGACCTTGGGCCGGCCGTCCGGCAACCGACTTCACCATTCAGGCGGAATCGGGAGGATTGCAGTTCCGGGGACCGATGGGTCGTCCTCCGGTGCAAGCGGGCGGTCGCATCACTGAATTCCTCGGGGGCCTCTTTGCCGCCGCACCATCTCTCGGTGCGGTACTGCATTCTCGGTCCGGCGGAGGTGGTGCACATCTCGACCTTTCGATTCACGATGTGATGGCGATTTCGGGATCCAATCACCTCGATCTGGTGCACCAATTCACCGGTGCACCCGAGGTTGGTCCACCGGTGCGAGTTCTCGATACACCAGGAATTGAGCAAGCCAGCGACGGACTCGTGGCGTTCAATACCAATGCCGGCCACATGATGCAGATGTTTCTGTTGATGATTGGTCATTCAGAGTTGATGGACGAACCCGCGTATCTCAGTCTCAACAAACGACTGGCGATGGGAGCGAAGTGGCAGTCGATGATCGATTCGTGGGTGTCAACGCACACCGTTGCTGAAGTGGTGCAAGCCGCGGTTGAACTGCGGGTTCCTGTTGCTCCATGCCATGACGGAGCATCGATCGTGAACGACGAACAACTTGTTGCGCGAGAGGTTTTCGTCCCGTCGCCTGATGGTTTTCTTCGTCCTCGTCCTCCGTATCGGCTCAACGGAACTCCGTTGGATCCACCGACCAACGTTCCTGCCTTGGGTGAATACGACGATGACGTACAACGTGTTCGCGAACGCCCCGTGTCTTCCAACACGGTCGAGGGAACATCAGCTCGACCACTAGCCGGCAAGCGCGTCGTTGATCTCACGTCATGGTGGGTGGGTTCGCTAACGACGCAGATTCTCGGTCGACTCGGCGCCGACGTCGTTCATGTCGAGGGCCCGGGCAATCCCGACGGCATGCGCCTCACCGGGAAAATGTTTGCCACCACCGATGCATGGTGGGAGTTCGGGCATATGTTCACCGCTGTCGATACCGATCGTCGCGGAATCGCAATTGATCTCGCCACCGATGAGGGCCGCGAAGTGCTGTGGACTCTTATCGAACAGGCGGATTTTCTTGTCGAAAACTTCGCACCGCGAGTGGCCGATTCCTGGGGTCTGACACACGATGCCGTATTGGAACGGAACCCCGGGATCGTCTATCTGCGTATGCCCGCCTTCGGTCTTGATGGTCCATGGCGTGATCGTCCTGCGTTCGCTCAAACGATCGAACCGATGTCGACCATGTCATCGATCACGGGTTTTGCTGACAGCCTGCCCATCTCAAAGGGCGGTCTGCCCGATCCTGTTGGTGGATCAACGGGAGCATGGGTCGCCATGGTGGCCCATGCCAGTCGCCTTCGAACCGGTCGTGGGGTCGCCGCCGAGTCGGTGATGTTGGAAGCGGCACTGAATGTTTCGGCGCAGCCCATGCTCGAATACCTCGCCTACGGACAGGTGATGGAGCGCGATGGAAATCGCTCTTCGTATGCAGCACCGCAGGGCGTGTATCAGGTTGTCGATGACGGTCAGTGGTTGGCCGTGAGCGTCACGACCGATGCGCAATGGCGTTCGTTGGCGATGGTCATCGGTGATGCACAACTCGCTGGGGATCAGCGTTTCGCGTCATATGCCGGACGCGTCGAAGCACAAGACGAACTCGATTCCCTTCTCTCCGCATGGGCCTCCGAGCGCACTGCGGAGCAGGCCGCCGACGAGTTATGTGCGGCAGGTGTTCCCGCAGGGGCGTGTCGCAATCCGCTTTTGCTGCGTCACCATCCTCAGTACATCGCCCGAGGTCTCTTCGAGTCGGTCGTTCATTCGATGCTCGGTGAGGTGGTCGTCCCTGGTCAGCCGTATCGAATGAAAGGCGTGGAGTCATGGATCACTCGGACAGCGCCGACCTTCGGACAGCACAACACCGAGGTTCTGCTCGAGGCTGGATTCGATCGGTCGGCGATCATCGAGTTCGAGCAGCGGGGGATCATTACCGATCGTCCGCGAGGGCTGTGAACACTCAATTCCCTCACGGTGTGCAGATGAATTCGGCGTCGAAGCGCATCGAAGGCATCACCCGATCGGTCTGAACCGGCTGGCGGTTGCGGTTCGGGAGTAGCGTGATCGTTGCTTGCGGCGTTCGTCGCACAACCGAGGGAGGAATCGTGCAAGAACCGACAGCAGAGAACCGAAACGCGTCTGATGCGTCATCTGCGAGTGCATTTGATGGGACGAAGTCTCCGGAGGTCTCGGGTTCGGCTGATCCGCTGGGTTCCTTCACCGCCTTCGCTCCGATCCAGGGAACCTCAACTCCTCAGACACTCGCCTTGGGGGCTGATGGCAACCTGTGGGTTACCGACCTAGCGAATAACAGCATCGAGAGAATGACGCCTGATGGTGTCGTGACATCGTTTCCGGTGCCAACCCAGAACGCTTCACCGTTCCATATCGAGGCTGGTCCGGACGGCGCGTTGTGGTTCACCGAGTTCATGTCCGACAAGATTGGTCGGGTCACCACCGACGGTTCGTTTGCCGAGTACCCGTTGCCGACGCTCCATTCCGGTGTCTCGTCCATCGCTACGGGTCCCGATGGAGCGTTGTGGTTTACCGAGCTCGATGCGAACAAGATCGGTCGTATCACCACCGACGGAGCGATTACCGAGTTCTTGATTCCCGGTGAACAATCGCTTCCTGCCGGAATCGCTCAGGGTTCAGATGGCGCGATGTGGTTTTGCCAGAAGGGCGCGAACATGATCGGGCGCATCGACATGGCTGGAGCGATCGTCGAGTATCGCCTTCCGACGGAACTCGCGGGCGCGTATGGGATCGCATTGGGTTCCGATGGCGCGATGTGGTTCTCCGAACGTGCTGCGAACAAGATCGGACGGATCACAACCGACGGTGTGATCACCGAATTCGAACTCCCGACGCTCGAAGCAGGAGTAGTTGGGCTTGCATTGGGTTCCGATGGTGCGATGTGGTTCTGTGAACGTGCTGCGAACAAGATCGGACGGATCACGACCGACGGTGTAATCACCGAATTCGTGGTTCCCACAGATGCATCCGGACCGCATGGGATTGTCATGGGACCCGATGATGCGATCTGGTTCGTCGAGCAGGGCGGAAACAAGGTGGGTCGCATCGACTCATCTGGTTCGATCACCGAGTTTGCCCTCCAGGCGTCTCCGGCATCGCCGATCGGAATCGCCGAAGGTCCCGATGGTGCGATGTGGTTCACCGAATGGACGGGCAACGCGATCGGGCGGATCACCACCGACGGGCGAATGACACAGTTTCCGATTCCGACTCTTGCCTCTTGGCCGTTGACGATTGCCGCCGGTGCCGACGGTGCGATGTGGTTCACCGAGAACGTCGGCAACGCGATCGGTCGCATCACCATGGAGGGCGCGATCGTCGAATACCGATTGCCGACCCCGGGAGCGTTCCTGGCCGGAATCGCCGCTGGTCCTGATGGTGCGATGTGGTTCACCGAGCGGTCCCTTGATCGCATCGGACGCATCACGATGGATGGCACCATCACCGAGTTCTTGCTTCCCGTATTGGGTGCTCTCCCAGTGGGAATTGCTGCCGGTCCCGATGGTGCGATGTGGTTCACCGAACGCGGAGCCGATCGGATCGGGCGTATCGCCATGGATGGCTCGATCACTCAGTTCCCCTTGCCTAATGCCGGCTCGGCTCCGCATGCCATTGCCGCTGGTCCGGACGGCGCGTTGTGGTTCACCGAGAGTTTCGGCAACCGCATCGGTCGTATCACGACGGACGGCACCATTACCGAATATGACGTTCCGACCGATGCCTCCGAACCCCGAGCCATTGCTGCGGGTTCTGATGGTGCGATGTGGTTCACCGAGTTTGTCGGCGATCAGATCGGTCGAATCGAGATAGACGGAACAATCACTGAATTCGCGATTCCCACCGAAGGGGCGCGGCCATGGGGTCTCGCCGACGGGGTTGACGGCAACATGTGGTTCGCCGATGTGGGCACGTCATGCATCCAGCGCGTCGGCACTGGTAGCTGAGGCCGAGGCTGAATGAATGAAGATCGGCTCGGGAGTGTGGTTCCGAACCGATCTTCATTCACCGCTGGTGGAGTGACGAATTCTTGCCAAAGAACGTCGCAGGGCTAGCGATGGCAGCGACTGGTAATTGTTTGTTGGAACTGAGTTTCGGCTGCGGTTACCGCTGAGGTATCGAGAGCCGCGAGTGCACTTGGCGCGCTTGACGTGATCGTGTTGCCCGAAAGCGCTTCTCCGACAGCCTTTTGAGCGTCTGCCAAAGTCTGGGCGGCTGATTTCGTTGACGCATCGGGAGCGATCGACGCGATCTTCTCGAGTTGGGCGGCGTAATCAAGCAAACCTTTACTCGGCGATCCACTCGATTCGATTGAGCGACTGATGTCAGGAAGATCAGCAACCTGATCGCAGAAGTTGTGGTCCTCGCGCCACCACAGAACACCTGCGGTTCCGGCAACCACAACAAGCACGACAATGACAACGATGACCTTGCGTTTGCTGAAGAACCGAGTTGGTTCTTTGGATCCGGATTCTTCGCTCATGCGCCGAGGTTCCCTCCCCATTGGCCACTGAAGGTGAAGCCCAACGCTTGCACGTCGTAGGAGCCGGATATGCCAATCGTGGGTACCACAAACAATTCGCCGAGAAGGTCAATCGAAGCGAGGTCGGCAGTCCACGTCGCAAACCACGTAGAGAGGTAGACATCGGCTTGCGCGGTTGCCTGCAGAGAAAAGTCGGCTTCCTCCCAACCTGAAGAGAAGCTGTATTCGGTAGAGATTGAAAGGATCAGGGAAGCATCAAGGAAGATTCCGACATGGGACGTTCCATAAGAATGCTGCCACTCAATTCCGAAATTGACTCCGATGTCGGCGGTGTAGCCGTTGTCGCCAATGTTAAATCCGAGCTGGAGACCGACGACGTAAATCACATCGAAGTAGAACTCTCCATTGATTGAGGCGGTGAACCGCTCAGCGCACGTGGCGCAATAGGTCGCGGAAAATGTCAATTGGAGGAGCTTCGATGCATTCGATCCCTGCTGTTGCTCCTGTGCGGCATTGGCGGCATCGGTCAGATTCTCAAGCTCCTCGTTTGCCGCGGTGAGTTCGCCTCCAAGCCTGTTCGAATCAGTGGTGCGATCGTTGAGGTTGGAATTTGCCTCGGCAATAGCGGCCTTGGTTTCGTTGACCTGGGCTGTTGCTGCATTCAACTCTTGGTATGCGTCTTCCAACTCTTGACCGGCGAAGGGAAGGGTCGATTCTTGATCGGCTTTGTCTTGAGCGTTGGCTTGATTGGCCACTGCCTGTCGATAGTTTTCGTTGGCGGTGGTGACGTTTTGTGCGGCCGCGGATCGTTGATCGTTGGCGTTCATTAATTGATTTTGAAGATCTTGGGCTCGGGTTTGTGCCGCGGTTTGTGCGGCCACTGCATCGGTTGTTTGGCGCTGGATCTGATGCTGGCGTGCCTCGTAGGCGTAGACCTGTCGGGCTTGCATGATGTTCGGAGGAAGTTCTCCGTTACCACCGAAGAGGGCGCCAACATTTTCCGAGACGCCAGTCGGAGATTGGAGTGCACTTGCTAATTCCTCGGCGGCAGCCCCACCGGTAATGACCAGTGTTACCGAGGCCGAAAATGAGTAGGAACAATCAGCGAGGCCAAACGAAATCGTTCCCGAACCTTTGGCAA
>JBAXGZ010000057.1:0-14477 GCA_037139155.1 Actinomycetes bacterium
CAGGACCTCGCGTGCCTGCCATGACTCATTGACCAAGCCCCAACCTGTCTCCGGATTAATGGCATCGGCGAGGGTGTAGGTGACGGTGTCGAGGTCGGGTGAAATATGCAGCCCGTGGAGGGTGAGATCATCACCAACATTGACGATGGCGGTGAGATCGGCTGCGTTGGTCACGAGCAAAAGCGCTCGCAGCATTCGTGCAGCGCCAACGCCCCCGGCGATGACGGTGATCATCGTGGTCAGACGTTGTCGCGCTGTTGCCGAGCGACGGAATCAAGATCGGATTCGACCATCATTTGGACGAGATCGGTAAACGGAGTCCGTGGCTGCCATCCGAGTACTTCGCGAGCTCGCGTGGCATCACCCACAAGCAGATCGACTTCGGCGGGACGGAAGAATCGTTCATCGATGACGATGTGATCTTCCCAGTTCAGATCGACGTGGTTGAACGCCACCTCGCAGAACTCACGCACTGAGTGAGTTTCGTCGGTGGAGACTACGAAATCGCTGGGTTGGTCCTGTTGAAGCATCCGCCACATTGCGTCGACGTAGTCGCCTGCGAATCCCCAGTCGCGTTGCGCGTCGAGATTGCCGAGACGGATTTCGGTATCGAGTCCCAGTTTGATGCGGGCGACTCCGTTGGCGATCTTCCGAGTGACGAATTCAAGGCCGCGTCTCGGGCTTTCGTGATTAAACAGAATGCCGGAACTGGCGTGCATGTTGTAGCTCTCGCGGTAGTTGACCGTTATCCAATGCCCATAGAGCTTGGCCACGCCATAGGGGCTGCGGGGATAGAACGGTGTCGACTCGCGCTGTGGAACCTCGACCACCTTGCCGAACATCTCTGAAGAACTCGCTTGATAGAAGCGCACGTCGTGGTCGGCGAGGCGAATTGCATCGAGGAGCCGGGTGACACCGAGCGCCGTGGTTTCGCCGGTCAGGACTGGTTGACCAAAGGAGGTCTGCACGAAAGATTGGGCCGCAAGGTTGTAGACCTCATCAGGCCTGTGGGCTCGCAGAATCTGGATCATCGAGACTTCGTCGAGGAGATCGCCGGAAACGAGCTCGATGTCGTTCTGCAGGTGGCCGATGCGCTCGAAATTAACTGTCGAACTGCGCCGGACCATACCGATGACGTCGTAGCCCTTAGCGAGGAGGAGTTCGGCGAGGTAGGAGCCATCCTGTCCGGTCACGCCTGTGATGAGTGCTCGTTTGGTCATGAAGTGATTCCGCTCGGAGAGGGTGGAGGACGTCTGTTGGCACCGATCCTAGGGTGCTGACCGCCACTGGCAGTCCACCTAGGGGGCAGGGGAGGGGAGAAATCCGGCAAGCGAACGCTGCTCAGTGAGAATGTCGTGGAGCGTGGTCTCAAGCGGGATCTCGGGGGTCCAACCAGTCGCTCGATGCAGTTTGCCCGGGTCGCCCCGCAGGACGGGGGTCTCGACCGGTCGCTGGAGCAGCGGATCAGGGGTGAGAGTCATTGGGCGACTGGCAAGCGATACGAGACATTCGGCCAGTTCAGCGATCGTGAGATCGTTGCCAGTGCAGACGTTGTAGGCCTCTCCAGGCTCTGCATTGAGCATGAGGAGCCGGTAGGCCCGAACTACATCCCGTACGTCGGTGGTGTCGCGCTTAGGGGTGAGATTCCCGACCGGGATTTCGTCAGAACCGTCGTTCTCGTTGGCCGCGATGCGTGCTGCGATCGCCGGGGCGACAAAGCGCGTGGTCTGTCCCGGACCGAGATGATTAAACGCTCGGACTCGAATGGTCTCGAGTCCGTGGCCGAGCCATGCCTGAAGGGCGAGCTGATCGGCAGCTGCCTTACTCGCGGCGTAGGGAGTAACTGGCCGGAAAGGCGTTGATTCAGAAATCGGTAGTTCCTCCGGAGTGACCCGCCCATAAATGTCGGCGCTACTCACCGCGAGGACCCTTGGTGAACCACTCGCCACGCAGGCCTGCAGGAGATTGAGCGTTCCCTCAGCATTGACTCGGAATGATTCAAGCGGGTGGTCCCAAGATGCGCCGACGTCGCTCCATCCACCGAGGTGATACACGACATCGGGTTGAACATCGGCAAGGAGATCGCGAACGGCGTCGGCATCGAGAAGGTCAGGCCCATCAGCGCGATCTACCCCGATCACGATGTCGCCCTCTGCTGCAAGATGTGTCGAGAGGTGCTGTCCGACAAATCCAGCAGCACCGGTCACAAGAGCCTTCACGTTTGTACCTTAGGCCCGGGTCGCGCAAGCAAGTTCGAAGAGCGTTACCAACTCATCGGTTGAGCGATCCCAAGAGAAATGTGTCAGACGTTCGAATCCCGCATGAATGAGTGAGTCGATCACGTTCGGATCATCGAGAGTTGCTTCGATGGCGGTTACGAGAGTGTCGACGTCGCCGGGTTCGGCCCATTGGGCAGCGTCCCCAAGAATTTCGGGGAGGGAGCCGGTTCGCGTCGCTACCACCGGCACCCCTGCAGCCATTGCCTCAAGGGGTGGGATTCCGAAACCTTCAAGGAGCGATGGGTACACGAATGCCCGGGCGCCAGCGAGGAGATCATCGCGTTGATCATCACTCAACCAACCGGTTCGGCGAATGCGACCGCGATTCGGAGAGGCTGTGATTACCTCACCTACTGCTTCGGCTCCCCATCCGTCGGGTCCGGCGATGAGGAGATGTAGGTCGGGTCGCAGCGGAGCGATCACGTCGAAGGCTTTTACGAGCGAAGGAATGTCCTTGCGCGGTTCAAGGGTTCCGAGTGACAACAGATACTGATCGACCCCGGCGAATCTCCGACCGCGGATGGCACGTTCTTCTCTGGTTTCTGTGTCGACCAACGGTGGACCTCCGAGATGGATCGCCCGCACACGAGTCGGATCCACATCGAGGGTCGAGATGACGTCATCGGCGACGGCCTGTGACGGCGTGTTGATCCACGCGCCGTCAAGGATCTCGCGTCGAAGTAATGCAGGAACTTTCCGAACGTCAGCTGTACACATCTCGGGAAAGTGCACTGCTGTGAGGTCGTGGACCATCACGACGCGGGCGGCGTTCTTTGCCGGAGGTACGACGGCGTTTGGACCCCACACAAGGTCGATATCGCCGGTCCACCATTCGATCGGCGGCCATGGACCGCGCTGCCACAGCATTCGTAACGGACGCGCCACCATGGGTCGACGATGAGCAGACACGTTGTCGGGCAACGCATCAAGCATTGGTTCCGCGCCGCGTCGCGAGACAGCGAATGCCGACACGTCGACACCGGGGCGTGAAAGCCGCTGCAGGTACGACCGGGTGACGGTACCCACCCCGGTGCGATGACCAATGAGTGACGTCGCGTCGACAGCAAGACGCACGTCAGCGGGGCCCGAACTGTCGAGCCATCGCCATCAGGCTGCTTACAGCACCAGAGACGTCACGCAAACACGCTTGGGGAGAAGGAGTTGCTCGGCCCGTCGTTCGTTCCCACTCGCGACGTCTGACCTGCAGTCGTTGCACGCCAAGAATTCCGAGGCCAAGGCCCACACTGAGGGCTTCGGTACCAGCGCGTCGGAGAGAGTCAGTTGAAGGTTTTTCCACGTGATGAGCGTAGACGGGGGTCAGCAGAACCAGACAGTGGGACGACTACCCTTGAGTCCCGCGTGACTGTTCCCGACCCCCCTTCCCCGCTTCTTCCGGGGCCGACTCCCGGATCGACTCCCGCGCCGGCTTCGGGTCAAGACCCAATGCCCGGCGACGGGTCCACCTCCGGCGCCGAGACGGGCTCGGAATCGGTCTTCGACGAATTGTTGGCGACCTTGGGCGAACAGAGCAGAAATCGACCGGATTCTGCTGAAGAGGCGGCCGTTTTTGGCGCGCTTTTCGAATCAGACGAGGTCGAGGGTCCAGCTCCTGCAGTTGTAGCGGTCATGGTCGCTCACGACCCCGGAGACTGGTTCGAAGAGACGTTGTCGAGTCTTGGGGCTCAGGACTATTCCGCTCTCTCGATCCTCGTCATCGATTCAGCGAGCGCTGACCCAGTGGAACTTCGGGATCGAGTGGCTGGTGCTCTGCCCGATGCCCATCTCCGTCGATTGTCGGAGAACGTTGGGTACGCATCGGCAGCCAACGAGGCACTTGCTGCGGTCAGGGGTGCTGCCTTTTATCTCTTCTGTCATGACGACGTTCGCCTCGAACCCGATGCAGTGCGCCTTCTGGTCGAAGAAGCATTCCGATCGAACGCCGGAGTCGTTGGACCGAAACTGGTCGACTGGAGCGATTCGCGTCGACTGCTCTCGGTCGGTATGGGTGCGGATCGATTCGGACACCCAGCGGCATACGTTGAGCGCGGCGACCTTGATCAGGAACAGCACGACGCAGTTCGCGATGTGTTCTTCATTCCTGGTGCGGTCACCCTTGTACGAGCAGACCTCTTTGAAGCACTTGGTGGATTCGACGCGACGATTTCATTTCACGGCGAGGATCTCGAACTCTGTTGGCGCGCGCATGTCGCTGGTGCTCGAGTCATCGTTGCCCCGGCAGCGCGGGTGGCCCACTTGGAGGCGCTCGGCGTTCGTCGTCCTCTCGACGACAGACGCCGACTTCAGGCTCGTCATCGCCTGCGGGCGATGCGTGATTCGGACGCGTTGACGACACGACTTCGTTCGACGCCCGAAGCGTTGGTTCTCTCGCTCATGGAAATCGTGCAAGCGATTGTCCTCGGACACTTCCGTCGGGCGCGCGATATCTGGTCAGCATGGACCTGGAACTTCCGTAACGCGTCGACAGGACGTGATCGTCGATCGGCACTGGCCGGCCTGAGGCGAGTGTCCGACGGCGAAGTACGCGCCTTCCAGTCCCGGGGGAGCGCGCGGCTCACCGCATTCATGCGTCAAAGGATCGCTCGGTCTGAAGCTGCGGCTGGTGGACGAGAGCTCATGTCCAATCTCCGCGATGCACGCTCGGCCACTCCTTTCGTGGTGTGGTCGTTGATGCTCCTTTTCCTTCTTGCCGGGGGACGTGAACTGCTCGTGAACGGAGTCCCCGCTGTCGGAGACTTCGTCCGATTCCTTCCGCCCGGTCAGATGATCGAGCGATGGTTGAGCGGCTACCAGTCAGTGGGCCTTGGTTCGACTGCTCCAGCGCCGACCGGTTTCGGAGTGCTTGGTGCGCTGGGGTACCTGCTCCTCGGTGGCGTTGGACTGCTTCGCGGTCTACTCATCCTTGGACTCTGGCCCCTCGGTGTGCTGGGGATGTGGCGTCTCACGCGTCCCATCACCTCTCAACGTTCTCGGCTCCTCACCTCTGTTGTGTATCTCATGGTCCCCGTCGCCTCGAATGCAATGGCGCAAGGTGAATGGGGAACGCTCGTCCTCTACGCAGTGCTTCCCTGGGTCGTTGCGCAACTCGCGTTGGCGAGTGGTCTGGCGCCGTTCGGGAGCCGGGGCGATTCATCGGGTCCGGGAGTCGGGCGACGACCGTTGAGCCACCGCCTCCTTACAGTCGGGTTCTTCCTGGCTTTGGCTGCGACGATCGATCCTGCTGTAATCGTCGTTGCGCTCGGTGTATCGATCGCCTTCGCGGTGGGAGGTTGGTTTGCCGGACAGTTCGACGGTACCGGTCGCATTCTTTTCGTCGGTGTCGGTGGCTCGGCGTTCGCTCTCGTACTCCACCTCCCATGGAGCCTGAGTTTCCTCGATGGCTGGTCTTCCATCGTTGGGGTCGCATCGAATGGGGGATTCCCCCTCGCCATCGCTGATGTCCTGCGGTTTGGAACAGGACCATTCGGAACCGGGGTGCTTGGTTGGCTCTTGCTTGTCACCGCGTTGCTGCCCCTCTTTATTGGTCGGCGTTGGCGTCTCGCGTGGGCGGTGCGGGGCTGGGTCTTGGCGCTCTGCGGATTCGGACTGGCGTGGGTCTTTGGTCAGGGTTGGCTGGTAACGGTCCTTCCGACGCCCTCAATGTTGCTGGTGCCGGCCGCTCTCGGAGTTGCCCTTGCTGCTGGATTGGGAATGGCGGCCTTCGAGATCGATCTGCCCGATTACCACTTTGGATGGCGCCAGCTCGCGTCGATCGTGGCGGCAATCGCTTTTGTTGTTGCGTTGGGTCCGGCTCTTGTATCGGCATCCTCGGGTCGTTGGGAGATCCCGCGAGGTGATTTCAATCGCTCGCTCGCGTTCCTGCGTGATGGAACCGACGATGGTCAGTACCGCGTCCTCTGGCTCGGCGATGCCGCTGCGCTCCCCCTTGAAGGATGGCGCCTCGATGCGCCGGCAGTTGATGATCTCGGCCCCGATCGAGCGTTGGCGTTCGCCACAACGGTTTCGGGAACTCCAACGATTGCTGAACAGTGGCCGGGTTCGGATTCCGGTGCGACGAGCAATCTCGCACGGGCGCTGCAAACCGCTGGTGAAGGCGGGACTGCCCGCCTCGGGGCTCTCCTTTCGCCGATGGCCGTCCGTTACGTCGTCGTTCCAATCGCTCCCGCGCCCGATCCCTATGCGCGAACTCGCGCGTCTGTCCCTTCCGATCTCCTGTCGGTTCTCGACGCACAACTTGATCTCGCGTCGATCACGGTGAATCCCGGCGTGCGTGTGTATCGCAATTCGGCATGGGCTCCTGGCGTCGCACTGCTCCCAAGCGGGACATCTCTCCCGAGCGGAGGCGACACTCTTGTTGATCGCACCGCACCCGCCATGAGTCGTGCTCTTCCTGTCCTGTCCGAGAGTGCAGGATTCGCCTCGGCGAGCGGCGAACTGACCGACCCAGGCGTTGTCTATATCGCTTCAGCGGGCGATGACTGGCAACTCAAGGTTGAGGGTGAGTCTCTCCAACGTTCCTCGGCATTCGGTTGGGCGAATTCATTCGTCGCTGATCGGGTGGGCTCGGCCACGTTGTCCTACACGACGTCGTCGGAGCGTTGGCTCATGCTCTTCGGACAGGTACTGCTCTGGGTAATCGTCATTGTGTATCTCCTGCGGACGCGTGTGCGCGAGGACGAGCGAACTGATCTTCTCCACCATCAAGTGAGCGGAGACAAAAAACTCGCCACTGCGGAACCCGCTCATCAGCCGATGGGTAACGACAAAGGTTCGGCCTCGCTCGGGCTGATTGACCTCTTACTTCTCGACGAAGGCCAGCCGAGCCCTCCTGCCACTGATGGTGGTCTCGAGTTTGATCTCATTTCTGAATTCGCCAGCGAGGAGAGTCCAGCGTTCACTACATCCGAAGTGTCGCTGAACGATCTGACCCTCGAAGGCATCGTTGCTGCTGAACCCAAAGCCGATGAGTCTGATGAATTTTGGAAGTCCACGCGTCGCGGCCGGCGGAGGCGATCGAAGTGAAACGGGTCTGGCGTCTTCCCCTTCTCCTTCTCCTACCGATGCTGATCATCGGTGCGGTCGTCGTTCAGGGCCGGTCATCGAACGGCACGGTCAGCGCGCTTCGATTGAACGAAATGGTCCCAACCGCATCACCTGACGATGCGCTCAGCTCGACCTGGTATTGCCCGGCAGGTACCGCGACCGGAATCACAACGGGCGAGTCAGCGGGATTTGCTGAGCAGACCATTACCGTCGCCAATGCGTCGTCGGTGGATTCGACCGGTGTCGTTACGACCTATACCGAGAAAGGTGAGACGGCACAAAAGGCTCTGTCCGTCGGCGCTCATAGTCAAAAGAGCCTTCGAGTGAGTGACATCGTGACCTCCCCGTGGGCGTCTGCTCTCGTCGAGATGTCGGGCGGAGGCATTACGGTCACTCATGAACTGCGAGGCCCAACCGGGCGTTCGGTGAGTGCCTGTGCATCGGGTCCTAGCGGACAGTGGTATTTCCCGTCTGGTACGACGAGGGCGGGCACCCGCAATCTTGTCGCCTTGTTCAATCCGTTCCCCGGCGAAGCCACGATCACTTTTTCCTTCGACACTGAGGACGGCACGCGTACTCCGCAGCAGCTTCAGGGAATGGTCGTCCCCGGTGGCCGTGTTGTGATCGTGGATGTTGGGGCGATCGTGACATTGCGCGAGCGTGTTTCGACCACTGTGAGCGTCCGGATCGGTCGCGTGATCGCGGAACAGATTCAGACTGGAGACGGTCGCAACAGCACCGAACAGGGACTGACCGCGGTGCTGGGTGCAACAACCGTCAACCCAATCTGGACTTTTCCCGTGGCGACTCCTGCGTCGACGACTGCTCGAGAAATCGTGTCCGTGATGAACACCGGTGACTCCGATACCGAGGTGCAGGTCGAGGTCCTTCTCGATGATCCAGCCACAAACGGCAGCGTCGAACCATTTGTTCTCGAGGTTCCCTCGAATCGGGCGGCGCAGATCGATCTCGGCTCCGATCCGCGGATTCCGAAGTCGGTCGGACGATGGCTCATTGTGCGGTCAACGTCGAACGCACCGATCGTTGTGGAACGATCGATCGGTACCACTCGTACCGCTGCAGCAGGCGGCTTCGCATTCACGATGGGTGTGCCCGTTCTCGCGACCTCGTGGCTTGGAACTGTTGCCAGCGCGAGCGAGCTCTCGGCCACCTTGGTCGCAGTCGCTAATCCGTCGGCTACTGAGACCGCCACTGTGACGGTCTCGGTTCATTCGAAGGGCACTGTCAACGCGGTCTCCTCTGCTCGGTCCGTGCGTGTCGCCCCCGGTCAACGGTTACTTCTCAATCTCTCAGCGGTGACGTCGGGGATCGCAGACGCCTCCATCCAAGTCGAGTCCGACAAGCCGATCGTCGTGGGCCAGTGGATGGCATCCGCGACACCTTTGGAGTTCTTCACTGTCTCCAACTTCCCGGTGGTCGGAACCGAATCGCTCCCTGTCAACGTCTTCACTCCCGATCAGGCTGTGGCGGTGTCGGTAGAGGGTTCATCGAACGACACCATTCCGGCCGTTAGTTCGACAACGGTCGCATCAACCACAACCACGACCATGATCGCAACCACCTCCTCGACAACAGTTGCGGGTGTGACGACAACGGCAGTTCGCTGACAATGGAACGTCTCCTCATCGCCGGGGTACTCATCGTGGTCGCCGTCGTCGTTGCGATCGTGCTGCAACGGCGAAAGCCAGCACCGCCGAGTGGTGCGGAGTGGACCATTCCCATCCAACTCGATCGCGATGACTTTCTCCGACCCGATGCCTCGTGGCTCGTGGCGGTGTTCACGTCGTCGACGTGCGATGCCTGTTCCGGGGTGTGGTCGAAAGCAGTTCTGCTCGATGCTGGTCCCGATGGTCCGGTTTGTGTGCAGGAACTCGAAGCGATTGCCGAGGCCGAGATTCATCGCCGGTACGGAATCGACGCGGTCCCCTTGGTGCTCATCGCCGATGCTGACGGGATTGTCCGTCAGCACTTCATCGGTCCAGTTACCGCAACCGATCTTTGGGCCGCGGTCGCCGAAGTTCGAGAACCTGGTTCAACCCCAGGTTCTTGCGAGAACCACGACTAACTCAGTTGTCGTGGGCGTCGACTTCGGTTTCGGCCCGGGGAGCATCCTCGAGGGCCTGTGGTGACATCGGAACCGAGGTGCCGTTGTGCGGATTGGCCGATGTTGATCCCGCTCGTGCCAGTTCGAGTAGCCGCGAGACCTCGGTGCCATCGATGGTCTCATGCTCAAGGAGCGCTCGGGCAACGAGATCAAGGCCGTTGCGATTCGCGGTCAGAACCTCGCGACAACTTTCTTGCGCCTGACGCAGGATGCGCTCAACCTCTTCGTCGATCACTCGGGCAGTGTCGTCTGAGTAATCACGGGTATGCATGAGATCCTCGCCGAGGAAAACCTGACCCTGAGAACCCCAAGCCATCGGGCCGACGCGGGTGCTCATGCCCCATTCGCGGACCATCTTGCGTGCGAGTTCGGTCGCACCAACCAGATCGTTGTTTGCTCCGGTCGAGACGACATCGAAGACCAGCTGCTCGGCCATCCGCCCGCCCATACGCACGATGAGCATGTCTTGGATGTAATCCTGACGGTAAATATGTCGTTCTTCGATTGGCAGCTGCATCGTGACGCCGAGCGCCATACCCGAGGGGATGATCGTGACCTTGTGGAGTGGATCGGCTGTCGGGAGAACCGCGGCACAGACAGCGTGACCTGCCTCGTGGTACGCGATGGCTTCCTTTTCGAGGTCCGACAAAGCCATCGAGTCGCGTCGTTGTCCCATGAGGATGCGATCTCGTGCCTCTTCGAAATTGCGGCGGTGGATCTCGGTTGCGCCTTCGCGCACCGCGAAGAGCGCGGCCTCATTTACCAAGTTGGCAAGGTCGGCGCCGCTCATTCCCGGAGTTCCCCGGGCCACGAGGTCGAGATCGACGTCTGGGTCGACACGCTTGTGCCGTATATGGACATCGAGAATCTGGCGTCGATCTTCGAGTTCGGGAAGGGGAACCACGACCTGGCGATCGAAACGACCGGGACGAAGGAGGGCAGGATCGAGAATGTCGGGCCTATTCGTAGCCGCCATCATCACAATTCCGGTGGTGACTTCGAAGCCGTCCATTTCGGAAAGCATCTGATTGAGGGTTTGTTCGCGTTCATCGTGACCACCGCCGAGTCCGGCGCCGCGCTTGCGTCCGATGGAGTCGATTTCATCGATGAAAATAATTGCCCGTCCCATTTTGCGGGCGCTATTGAAAAGATCGCGGACCCTGCTCGCGCCGACGCCGACAAACATCTCCATGAAATCCGATCCGGTTACCGAAAGGAAGGGCACTCCTGCTTCACCAGCGACGGCTCGAGCAATGAGCGTCTTGCCCGTGCCTGGAGGTCCGACCAACAGGATCCCCTTTGGGATACGCGCTCCGATCTCGGCGAAACGCTCGGGATGTTTGAGGAAATCGATGACCTCAGTGACATCGGTTTTCACGCCCTCATAGCCAGCGACATCGGCGAACGTGGTGGCGGGGCGCTCGGAGGAGTAGGTCTTGGCCTTGCTCTTTCCGATCGACATGATGCCGCCCATCTGCCCTGAGGCACGACGTTGCATCCACACGAAGAAACCGATGAGGAGTAAGACGGGGAGGAGGAGTGGGATGAGCGTTCCCCAAATACTTTCCGACGGCGACGAATACTCGACACCCTTTTCAGTGAAGAGCGCTTGATCAACATCGGTGGGCTTGATCGGACCGGTCGTCGAAAAGTTGGAACCATCGCTGAGCGTGCCGGAAATATGCCCGTTTGCGTTATCGAAGGTCGCGTTCTTGACCTCGTTGGCGTTGAGTTTGTTGATGAACTCGCCATAGGAGATCTGAGAGCTCGGCGTGGACGATGCGATGAACTGCAATCCGATTGCTCCGACCACCACAGCGATCAATACGAAGATGGTCCAGCGGGGCCAACCTCCGTCGCCACCGAATCGACTGCCGCTTCGACCTTCGTTAGGCCCGGAAGGAGTGGGGGGAGTGTCAGGACTCATGGGCGTCAGCCTAGAGGCCGCAGGAGAAAATCCCGATCGCCCCCTGGGCTGAGTTTCAAGGGGCGGTGAGGTGACCGGCAAGCGATGCCGGACCACGACGACGATCGACAAGCGTCCAACCTTTGGGCACGGTCATCGAATCGGCATGTCGGCGGCAGACGTCGTAAGGAGCCGGATGTGCTTCGTCGGCGAGCACGTCGAGGAAGACGGTCTGCTCGGCGTAGTTGTAGTCAAACGTGGCCGATGCGGCTGATCCACACCCGGGTCGGGCACACGAACGTGTCATTCCGTGACGATACCGCCGGTCTCTGTTCATCCCGTGGACCGTGGGCCGGTAGCCTCGCCGCCGTGGCCAAGACGCCGAACAACGCCGACAACTCTTCGAATCGCACTACTCCTGCACCGTCCTCGCGTACGAATGGTCCGGCGGGGGGTCAGCGCAAACCCAAGGGTCGGGTCCCGGTTGCCGCGGCGACCCCTCAACGATCTCGCGGTCTCTTCGGGTCGCGATCTTCCACGACGACTGGCTCGTCGGAGAGTTCCAAAGGAATGACTGCGGCCGACCCAGCTGATGCTGCCGGCAGCGAGGCGTCCTCCTCTCGACCCAAGAAGGCCTATGCCTACGGCGCCGGCGCGCTGATCCTCATCTTCATCGGTTCGCAACTGATTTCGTCGGTGATCTACGGGTTGGTCCAATCGCGAACGAGTTACGACTTCACCACCCCTGCTGGCGTCGGAGCGGCAGTGGGGCAGGCAAGCAGCCAGTTCGCTTCAGGTCAGTCGTTCGCGATCTCGATTCCTCCGCCGTTGTGGCTCACCGCCCTCATGCAGATTCCGCTGTGGCTTGGTCTCGGTGCGGGGCCAATCTGGTTCGCGGTCAAGAAGGGCAAGGGCGTAGTCGCCGACCTCGGCCTGCGTATGAAACGTACTGACGTACCTCTTGGGCTCGTCATCGGGGTTGCGAGTCAGTTGATCCTTGTCCCTCTCGTCTATCTCGCGCTCCGACCGCTTCTCGGAGAAAACGATGTATCGGCTGCCGCTCGTGAACTCACTGACAGGGCGACCGATCCTCTTTCCATTGTTCTTGTGTTCCTGATCGTCGGGATCGGCGCCCCGCTGGCCGAAGAGATTTATTTCCGCGGAATGGCGCAACGCATCTTCGGTCGCCGTCTTGGCCCGTGGCCCGCCATCTTTGCGGCGGCCGCATTCTTTGCTGCGACCCATCTCCAACCGCTCCAGTTCCCTGCATTGTTGCTTTTCGGTGTGGTCCTGGGTGTGCTGGCGTGGCGGACTGGCAGGATTGGACCTTCGATCTGGGCCCACATTGGTTTCAACGTAGTGGCCGCGACGGGACTGCTTTTCAACATTGGTCCGGCGTGACCGATCGAGCCCAAATCGGGTGACGTCGTTCTTCTTGACTCCGATGGCACGATGGTCTCGTCATGACTGAGGACGACTTCTCCGCGCGGCCGGTTCAACCGCTTACCGAAGTAGACATCGATGACCCAATCGTGGCCGGACTTGGTCGCGCTATCGATCCGCCGAGTCGTCCGCGACAGGCCCTCTCAGCCCTTGGTCGTGCATTGGCGTCACTGGGACGCTGGGGTCCCGAATCATGGGTAACGCTGTTCATCGTCGCGGGCTGTGTGTTGTTCACCTTCATGCAGTTGAGCCCCCCCGATGTCCTCTCCTCATCGACTCCGGCGGGTGGGGATATGGGCGCCCATGTGTGGGGACCCGCGTTCATGCGCGATCACCTCTTACCGTCGTTCCGTCTGACCGGATGGACGCCGGACTGGTATGCCGGTTTTCCTGCATACCACTTCTACATGGTGCTTCCGTCGCTCGCGATAGCGCTGTTGAGTTTCATTCTTCCCTACGGCTTGGCGTTCAAACTGGTCGCGATCAGTGGACTCCTGACGCTGCCGATCGCCTGTTGGGCGTTTGCTCGACTTACCCGTCTTCCATTTCCGGCGCCGCCGCTGTTTGCCGTCGCTGCGACTGCGTTTCTTTTCGACCGTTCGTTCTCGATCTACGGCGGCAATATCGCGTCGACAATGGCCGGCGAGTTTTCTTTCTCAATATCGCTGTCTTTGGCTGTGCTTTTCCTCGGTGTCGTGGGTCGAGGGCTGGAAACAGGAAGACATCGTTTTGCTGCAGCGTTGTTGCTGGGCCTGACTGGTCTCTGCCATGCCATCCCATTGTTCTTCGCCGTTGCGGGGGCGGTGGTCTGGTTCCTTCTCTCGTTCGTGCGAGGTCGAGGGTTCACTCTTCGACTTTGGTGGATGGTGTGCATTGGCGGAGTGGGGATGGCGCTCACCGCGTGGTGGATCCTGCCGTTCTATTTGCGTTCGGCCTATATGAACGACATGGGCTGGGAGAAGAAGACTGATTATTTCGATCAGCTTTTTCAGCGACACACCCTCGATCCTCAACTGGTGAATTCACCGCCGATCCAATGGACGTTGGTACTCGCGTTCCTCGGCGTCGTCATGTCCATCGCATGGAAGCGACGGGCAGGCGCCTTCCTGATCGGGACAGCAATTGTCGCTGCTGCGGCATTCATCCTCGTTCCGCAGGGACGTCTATGGAACGCGCGACTTCTTCCGTTTTGGTTCCTCATGCTTTATCTACTTGCGGCATTGGGAGTGGCCGAACTCGGTCGCACCATTGCGTCATTGACCTCTCGTGACCCCGACCGACCACGTCAGCCCGTCACGATCGTGACAGCAGTGCTCGCAGCAGTTGTTGGAATTACTTCATTGGCGATGCCATTGCGGGCCATGCCCGAAAAAATCGGGCTCGGACCTGTGCAGATCGATCTTGGAGGGATGCGCAGCGACGGTCGCTACCACTGGTTGTTCCTGTCAACCAAGGATTCGAGCTTCGTACCGTCGTGGGCTCGATGGAACTTCACTGGCTACGAGGGCAAGCCCGCCTATCCCGAATATCACGACATCGTTCAGACGATGAAGGACCTTGGACAGAGCAATGGGTGTGGACGGGCAATGTGGGAGCACGAAGCCCAACATGATCGTTACGGCACTCCGATGGCACTGATGCTGCTGCCGTTCTGGACCGATGG